>VGRU01000054.1 GCA_016875255.1 Deltaproteobacteria bacterium | reverse complement strand
TTATTTTAGATTTGTTTCGGATTTCGATATTCGGATTTCGAATTTATCAATTAACCATCTTGGTTTGGCACAGAGATGAGACCTCTTTTAATGAAAATCTATAAGGTCCTGTATCAGGTCTATGGTCCTCGTCATTGGTGGCCCGGAGAGACACCCTTTGAAGTGATGGTGGGAGCGATCCTGACCCAGCATACTTCCTGGAAAAATGTGGAAAAGGCCATTCAAAAACTGAAAGAGAAGGGTTTGTTGAATCCAAAAGGAATTCACCGTCTTGAGCCAGGGCCATTAGCCTCCCTGATCAGATCGTCGGGATACTATCGAATCAAAGCCAAGCGGTTAAAAGCCTTCGTGGGGTTTTTATTCGAAGAGTACAATGGTGATATAAAAAAGATGAAGAAAGAGGCTATGATGGAGTTGAGGGGAAAACTTCTGAAAGTGAACGGAATCGGTCCGGAAACGGCCGACAGCATCCTCCTCTATGGCCTTCAAAAACCGGTATTCGTTGTTGACGCCTATACGAAACGGATCCTTTCAAGGCACGATATCATTTCTGAAGGAGCGTCTTATGGGGAGATGCAAAACCTTTTTATGGACCATCTTCCTCATGATGAAAAGCTATTGAACGAATATCACGCCCTTCTGGTTCATTTAGGGAAAAACGTATGCAAAAAGAACCCGGAATGTGATATATGTCCCTTAAAAAAGTGTCTAAAGTGAAAAGTGACTAAAGTGCCTAAAGTTAAATTTATTAAAAACTTTAGCTCACTTGGCACTTTAGGTCACTTTCAACTTTTACCATGGCCTACTGGGAAAAAGAGATTCGTAGTTTAATGGGAAAGGCGATCCACCGTTACGGTCTGATCGAGGATGGAGACCGGATCGTGGTGGGAGTTTCAGGGGGAAAGGATAGCCTTACGCTTATTCACCTCCTCAATGAGCGTCGGAAGCGGGTTCCCATTCATTACGAATTGATTGCAGTTCATATCGATTTGGGGTTCGGAACAGGACGGACGGAGATCCTGAGGGATTTTTTTGAGTCGAGGAGCCTTCCTTACCACATTGAGTTCACGAATATCGGGAAGAGAGCCAATAGTCCCGAGAACAGGGAGAATCCCTGTTTTCTCTGCGCTTGGGAAAGGAGGAAACGGCTTTTTCATATTGCCCAGCAATTCGGGTGTAATAAGATTGCCCTCGGGCATCACAAAGACGATATCATCGAAACCTTTCTGCTCAACATCTTCTACAGCGCAGAGATCAGCACCATGCTTCCCCTGCAAACCCTGTTCAAAGGGAAGATCACCCTCATTCGGCCTCTTGCCCTCATCGAGGAGAAGAAAATCGAACGGTTTGCAAAAGAGATGAGTCTGCCTTTCGGTTCGGGAGGCTGTCCTGTTTCCGGAAAGACTAAAAGGAAGGAGATCAAAGACCTCATAGAGGCTCTGGAAAAGAAGAACCGGAAAGTCAGGGGAAACATCTTTCGATCCCTCTCCAATATTAAAACAGACTACTTGCTCACCTCCAAAAAAATTACTTGACAAAAATTATGAAATTAAGTATTTTCTCATAAAATTAAATATAGTTAATTGACCTCCATGAAAGAAATTGCCGAAAAACTGAAGGCTCTCCGACTGGCCAATCAAATGACCCTCAAACAACTGGCCCAAAAAGCCGGGTGTACGGGCGCCTATCTCTCCCAGCTCGAAAGGGGACGGGCCAACCCTTCCATCATGATCCTTAAAAAGATCGCTTCTGCGCTTAAGGTGAAGGTGGTCGACTTCTTCCTCGAAAACGAACCGGGTGAGAACGATGTGGTCCTCAAGGAGAAGGAAAGGGTCAATATCCATTTTAAGCGGGGAGATGCAAAGATTCAGATGCTTGTCCGGCATATTAAGGATAAGCGAATGCAGCCCTTTTATACGACGATTGAACCGGAAGGAGGATCAAAAGGGCCTTATTCCCATATCGGTGAGGAGTTCGGGATCGTGCTCAAGGGACAATTGGAGATCAATCTGAAAGGAAAGTCTTATCGATTGAAGAAGAACGAAAGTTTCTATTTTTCATCCCAGGAGCCTCATAGCTGGTCTAATCCAGGCAAAGCGAAAACGGTTGTGATCTGGGTGGTGAGTCCGCCTACTTTTTAAAAATCCATGTCAACTCCCATTGATAGAGAGGGTGGGAGAAATAATGAGAAAGGAGGAGTGAGAAATGTGTGATGGGACGACGAGAAGGGATTTTTTAAAACATTCAGTGATCGGTGGTGTGGCATTGGGGGCCGGCGTAGGAATTTATGAGTTGGCTTATGGACAGGCCGCTAACATCAGATTCAGCACTTGGCATGCCCCCATGAGTAGAGAGGTAAAAACCGTTTGGGAACCCATGCTGGAAGAGTTGAAGAAAAAAAGCGGTGGTAAAATCGCATCTACCGTCTATGCAGGGGCTGCCTTAGGGAAAGGGCCAGAGCATTTCGATATTGTGGCAAAAGGACTTTCCGACATGGGATATTTTACAGCCACATGGACGCCAGGTCGCTTTCCTCTTTCTGATGTCCTCTCCCTGGCTGCCTGGGTCGACGGGAAAGACGTGGCTACGGACATTGGAAATGCGATGTATGATCGGATCCTGAATCGTGAGTTCAAAGATGTGAAGATGATTGAACTGAACGGTTGCATCCAGTCTTTTCTGTGGACGAAAAAACCGGTCCGTTCTTTAGCCGACACCAAAGGGATGAAGATCAGGACCCCCGGTGGTCATCAGACACATTATATTAAAGTCTTGGGAGCAGAGCCGGTCTTCATGCCTCTCGGCGATGTATATCTGGCAATAGAAACAGGGACAGTCGATGGGCTTGTCACGTGCCCTCCAATTTTCCTTTCTTTCAAGCTGAACGAGGTAGCCAAACATGGTGTGGTGGCGACCTTTGGGTGTGTGACCGAAGGCGTGGTCATGAACCTCGAGAGCTGGAAAAAAGTACCGGATGATCAGAAGAAGATCATCGAAGAGGCAGGCCGCAATCCCTTCAAGACCACGGGAGGATTAAACCGGGAAGTATACAAGGTCATGATGAAGGAGATCGCTGACAAGGGGGTGACTCTTTTCAATCTTCCTTCGGATGAAGCGGAGCGTTGGTATGAAAACTTCAGAGAGGTGACCCGGAAGTGGGTGGCCGATCTTGAGGGAAAAGGCCTTCCGGCGAAAGAGGTCGTGAGGATGTACAATCAGGAATGCGAAAAGAGAGGCGTCAAAGTGGTTGCCTTTCCAAAGGAGTGGGCTTAAGGAATAAAGGAATGAATCAGAGTGTGGAGCGAGGGGGCGACGAGCGTCGCCCCCTCGATGTTGTTATCGGTTAATTAGAGTTTGTTTATAAATGTCTTTTTCCGTCATGCCGGACTTGATCCGGCATCCAGACGTCGTCCCGACGAAAGTCGGGAACCATCTCAAAGACTAGGTCCCGGTTTTCACCAGGAACCCTGGATTCCGGCTTTCGCCGGAATGACGATTCTGATTGAAGGGGCAATTTATAAACAGACTCTAATTAGAAGATAGCTTCTTTTTGTCGATCACGGAAGGTCAATCGGCCATGAAGATCAAACATCTGATCCGGCGGATCAATTATTATGTGTGCGGAGGAGGAATGTGTTTGCTTCTTCCTTTGATGCTGCTTACCACCGGGGATGTGGTTGGTAGGAAATTTTTTGCCAAAACCATTCCGGGCGCCTTTGAGCTTTCCGAATATATATTGGCCGTCTTCATCCTGCTCGGCGCGGCCTATACCCAGCAGGTGAAAGGACACGTGGGAGTGAGCTTCTTGACCTCCCGGTTATCTCCACGTATTCAAACCCTCTGCCAGATTATCACCATCTCTCTCAGCCTCTTCATTATTTCGATCCTCGTCTGGCAGGGCTGGATAGAGGGGATCCGGGAACGGACCGTCTCGGATATGTTACGGATTCCTCAGTATCCCTTTCGATTGCTCGTTGCCATCGGAGGTTTTCTTCTCTGGCTGGAACTTCTGATCGATCTCGCCGGTTCCATAGGAAAATTGAAAGGAAGGCCATCGTGAGCCCGATTACTGCCGGCATCATAGGAAGTATTCTTCTCCTCTTTCTCCTCTTTTTGGGAATGCCCATTGCCTTTGTCATGATGTTTGTCGGTTTTTTAGGCATCAGTTATCTGGCATCGGTCGGCGCGGCACTGCCTGTGGTGGCCAAGACCGTCTATGAAACCGCTTCTTACTATCCCTATACGATCATTCCTCTCTTCATCCTGATGGGTGGATTTGCTGGAAATGCAGGCATCACCAGAGAGCTTTACGAGACCTTTGACAAGTGGTTCAGAAGGTTGCCAGGGGGATTGGGAATTGCCACCATCACTGCCTGCGCCTTTTTCGCGGCCCTGAGCGGCTCCTCTGTTGCGGCCTCGGCGGCCATGGGGACGATTGCCATTCCGGAGATGAGGCGGTTTAACTATTCGCCAAGGTTAGCCGTGGGTGCGGTGGCGGCCGGCGGAACGCTCAGTTTCCTCATCCCGCCCAGTCTCGGTTTCGTGGTTTATGGGATGCTGACCGAACAGTCCATAGGGAAGCTTTTAATTTCGGGAATCCTTCCCGGGATTCTTCTCTCCATTGCCTTTATTGCCATCATCGTCTTTAAGGTGAAGATGGATCCGAGCCTGGCCCCGTCCAATCCCGGAGAGGTCAGTTTTAGAGAGAAATTGCTGGCCCTCAGAGGAATATGGGAGACCGTTCTCGTCTTTCTCATCGTCATGGGGGGCATCTATTTGGGCTTTATCAATCCCACGGAGGCAGGCGCCATCGGCGCTTCAGCCCTTTTTCTGATCATTCTATTGAAGAGAAGGTTGACCCTTCAAAACCTTTTCTCCTCCCTTTTGGAGGCGGCTCGAATCTCTGTTCTTGTCCTATTCTTAGTTGCAGGCGCAAATGTGTTCAGCTATTTTCTCGCCCTTTCGACCATCCCCATGGCCGTCTCTTCGTGGATGGGTGGCCTTGAGGTGTCCCGGTATGTGATCCTTGCCATCATCATATTAATCTACATGATGCTTGGCTGTTTTCTCGATGCGATCTCAATGATGGTGCTTACGATGCCCGTCATTTTCCCTGTGATTAAGGCACTTGGTTTTGACCCCATCTGGTTTGGAGTCGTCTGTGTGATTATGATGGAGGCTGGGCTCATCACTCCACCTGTCGGGCTGAATGTCTATACGCTTGCCGGTGTGGTCAAGGATGTCCCGATGCAGACGATCTTTCGAGGGGCCGCTCCGTTTCTTTTATCGATGATAGCCGTTGTCATCCTGATCACTCTTTTTCCGAAAATTGCTCTTTTCCTGCCGAATATGATGGGAAGGTAGGTTTATGAAAATTCGAAATCCTAATTTCGAAATTCGAAACAATATCAAAATTCAAGTCTCAAAATTTAAAACTTATCCGTTTGGGTCATTTATATTTTGAACATTTGAATTTGTTTCGAAATTCGTGCTTCGAAATTCGAATTTATGAATTGATAGGGATAAAATATTATTGATTAGAAAGGATCGACGATGGAAGTTAAGAGACTGAAAAATTACATCAATGGGCAGTGGGTGGAGTCGAAGACGCATCGGTGGCTTGAGGTGAGAAATCCGGCTACGGATGAGGTGATTGCCCTCTGCCCGGAAACAACCCCGGACGAAATTGACAGGACGGTGAGGCTTGCCCAGGAAGCTTTCTGGTCGTGGAGAAATACGCCTCCACCCCGGCGCGCAAAGTTTCTTTTCGATTTCCATGAAAAACTACAGAAACATCAGGAAGAGATCGCCGGGCTGATTGTGAATGAAAACGGAAAGACCCTGGCCGATGCACGGGGAGAGATAACCCGTGCGATGGAGTATGTGGAGCACGCTTGTGCGGGACCGGAACTCCTTAAGG
Organism: Deltaproteobacteria bacterium; assembly: GCA_016875255.1. The sequence continues at coordinate 10,538 of VGRU01000054.1, read as the reverse complement.
GAAGTCATGCGGAGGATGTAGGAACCGGCGTCGATACGATGTATATCCGGGAGCCCCTCGGAGCTTTCGTATTTCTACCTCCCTTCAACTTTCCTGCCATGATTGCCCTCTACTTTGTGTGGGGACTTGCCGCAGGAAATACGGCGATCGTCAAGTCGAGTCGCCTCTGCCCGATGACGATTACCCGAATCATCGAGATTGCCGATGAGTGCGGTTTTCCAAAGGGGGCGCTCAACCTCCTCCACGGTTCAGGAAGCGGAGTGGGTGAAGCCCTGGTCACACATCCAGGGACAATCGGTGTTTCATTCGTCGGTTCCTCGGAGGTGGGGGAACGTGTTTATAAGACCGCTATCAATCATGGGAAGAGGGCTCAATGTCAGGGGGGCGCAAAGAATCATGTCTTGATTGCCGAGGATGCGATCATCGATGAGATCATGCAGAATGTGGTCGACTCCTGTTTTGGCCATGTGGGAGAGCGGTGTTTTGCCGTATCGAATGTTCTGGCCGTTGAGAAGGTTTACGAGAAGGTCAAAGAGAAGTTTCTCGATCTCTCCAAAAAACTTGTCCTGGGCTATGGTATGGACAAAGGAGTGACGCTGGGGCCGGTCGTCTCAAAAGAGGCTTTAAACCAGATGTTAAGAGAGGTGGAGCAGGGAATCAAGGATGGGGCGAAACTTTTGGTCGACGGCAGGAATCCAAAAGTAGATAAATATCCCAAAGGATATTTTCTTGGTCCTACGGTTGTTGAGGCAGAACCGGAGATGCGCATCTTTCAACTCGAGGTCTTCGGCCCGGTTCGCTGTCTCAAGAAGGTGAAGGATCTTGCCGAGGGCGTTCAGATCATCAATCAAAGCCCTTATGGCCATACGGCAAACATTTATACGGAGAATGGCGGATGGGCCCGAGAATTTGCCCGATTGGTCGATGTGGGCCAGGTGGGGATCAATATCGGAACGCCTGCCCCTATTGCCTATTTCCCTGTCGGCGGGAGGAAGATTTCGATGTTCGGTGATATCCGGGGTCGGGCCAATGAGGCGATTGACTTCTATACCGACAAAAAGGTGATCATCAGCCGGTGGCATTCCTCGCTTCAAGGAGTGGCCAAGACACTGGATGATGGCTTTGCGATGAAATATTCCAGAAAATAATAAACTCGAAGCACGAAATCCCTGCCTTCGCCGAAGCGGCTTCGCGCAGGCAGGCGAAACTCGAAACAATATCGAATGACTGAAACATAAGTTCAAACGTTTTGAAAATTTGAATTTAATACAAACGCAATTAATATATGGTCATGGCAAAATTCGAGATTCCGAAACAAGTTCGGAATGACATACTTTTTGTCATGCTGAACTCGTTTCAGGATCTCATTTAATGCGTTTGTATTTGTTTCGGATTTTCCGCCAGAGGCGGATCTGCCTTGGGCATGACGATATTCGGATTTCGGATTTGATGGCACAGCTGATATCGTGAGATTGATGGAGATCGAGTTCAAGCTTAACGGAAAATTGATACAAGTAGAGGTTCCTCCTCACTGGACGCTCCTGCGGCTTCTTCGTGAGAAACTGGGCCTCACCGGAACAAAGGAAGGCTGCGGGATCGGGGAATGCGGTGCATGCACCGTGGTGATGGATGGAAGGCCGGTCAATGCATGTCTGATATTGGCTCCTAAGGCAGAGGGAAGGAGTGTGGAAACGGTTGAAGGATTAGGAGATCAGGTTTTTCTTCACCCGCTTCAACAATCCTTTATGGATCATGGAGCGGTGCAATGCGGATTCTGCACCCCCGGAATATTGATGTCGGCCAAAGCGCTCCTGGATGGAAATCCCCATCCAACGAAAGAAGAGGTGAAGGGCGCCATTTCCGGCCACCTCTGCCGGTGCACAGGATACCAGCAGATCGTTGAAGCGATTGAAAAAGTGTCGGAGGTTTGAGGATCGTCCCGTCAAAGACGGGACTTAAGGTAAGAGGCAAAAGATTTTATGCCTTAAACGAAGTGCTCCTCTTACCTCCAACCTTAAACAGACTTGTATGATTCCTTCTTTCGACTACCAAACCCCGAAGACCCTTCAAGAAGCCTGCCGTCTATTACAAGAAGCATGTGGGAAGGCGAAGGTGATCGCCGGAGGAACTGACCTGGTGATCGGTCTTCGAAATGGAAACCAGAACCCACAATTGCTCATGGACATTACGAACCTGAAGGAACTCCGTGGGATTGAAGAGTCGGACGGAATCTTATCCGTCGGAGCGGCTGTTTCCCATTCGGAGATTGCCTCTTCTTCGCTGGTGAGGCAATTTGGAGGTGTCTTATCGGATGCGGCCTCTGAAATCGGTTCTCCCCAGATCAGAAACCTCGGAACAATCGGAGGAAATATCGTCAATGCTTCTCCGGCGGCTGATACTCTTCCTCCTTTATTAGCCTTGGAGGCTGTTGGAAAAGTTGTCTCTCAGAAGGGTGAACGGGAGGTCCCCGTGGCCCAACTCATTAAGGGGCCCTATGAGACGGTTCTGCAACCCCACGAAATTCTGGTTCGAATCACTTTTAAAAAACTTTCACGAGATATAAATGGCTCTTTTATCAGGCTGGCCAGGAGAGAGGCCATGACCATTGCGAGAATGAGTATGGCTCTCCTTCTCCAGGTAGGGGATGGGAAGATTAAAGACATACGGATTGCTCCGGGAGCTGTTTTGCCAGCGCCTCAAAGATTGGCGGAGGTGGAAGAATTTTTAAAAGGTAAACTCCCCGATCAGGAGTTGATAAGAGTGGCATCAAGAAAAGTATCAGAGGCGATGATAAGACACAGCGGAATAAGACCCTCTACGTCTTATAAAGCGCCCGTGGTGGAGGCCATCTTCATGAGAGCGATGCGGAAGGTCTTGGAAAGATGAAATGAGGTCTATTGAGGCTTGAAGTAGGTCAAGGAGTCACTCAGAAATTAAATGCCGTTCGCCCTGAGCCTGTCGAAGGGTGAACAATTGAAATTCGGACCCTTCGAGAGCCTCAGGGTGATCGGTTGGGTATCATTTATAACCTAAATTGAGCGATTCTTTTAAAATGGACCTGTAGCCGCAGGCTTTAGCCTGCGTGATGAATTCACCCATTGGGTGAGAATCAAAATCCAAGAAATCCCGCAACCTAAAGGGTGCGACTACATCTACGGGGGAAAATCGCTCAATTTAGGTATAAAATAAGAAGAAAAGAAGATGAAACAGATCGGAGTTGAAATTCCCAAAGTCGATGCCCAGGAGAAGGTTCTGGGGCGGGCGAGATTCGGGGCGGACCTTTTTGTCGACAACTCTTTTCATTTAAAAGTCGTTCGAAGCACAAGACCTCATGCCAAAATTATAAGTAACGAAACGAGAGAGGCCGGTAAAGTTGAGGGGGTTGAGAGGATCTTCACGGCGAAGGATATTCCCGGAAGAAATTTAATCGGGACGATTACGAAGGACCAGCCTGTTCTGGCAACAGACCGTGTGAGGTATATTGGTGATCCGATAGCGCTTGTGGCGGCGAAAACGATTGAAGCCGCAGAAGAAGCGGCAAAAAAAGTTGTCGTCCTCTACGAAGATCTTCCCTGCGTGAACCATCCCGAGGAAGCGCTCAAACCTCATGCCTCCCTGATTCATGAAAATGGGAATCTGCTCATAGAATATCACATCACTAAGGGCGATGTTCAGGATGGATTCAAAAGAGCTGAAATCGTCATCGAAGAAGAGTATGAGACCACCTGGGTTGACCATGCCTATCTGGAGCCGGATGCGGGCATCTCCTTTCTCGATGAAGAGGGAAGAGTGACCGTGGTCTGCCCAACCCAGAATGTCCATTACGATCAGAAAGAGGTCGCCGCATTTCTCACCCTGCCATTAGAGAAGGTGAGGGTTATTCAGTCCGCAACAGGAGGAGGATTCGGGGGAAGGCTCGATATTACGGTTCAATGCCTTTTAGCCCTTGCCGCTTTTCATCTTAAGAGGCCAGTGAAGATCGTTTTCTCACGGGAGGAGGTCTTTCAGGTCATCTCAAAGCGCCACCCATTAAAGATAAGGTATAAGAGCGGGGCGAAGAAAGATGGGACATTGACCGCGGTTGAAGTTGAGATTTTGGGAGACACAGGAGCCTATGCCTCTTATGGCGCAACCGTTGGAATCCGGTCTGCAGTCCATGCCACTGGCCCCTATCAGGTGCCGAATGTGAAGGTCAGAAGCAGAATGGCCTATACGAATAATCCATGGTCAGGCGCCATGCGGGGATTTGGAGTGCCTCAGATGGCCTTTGCTCACGAATCGCAGATGGAACTTTTGGCCCAGGCTTTAAAGATCGATCCCCTTGAGTTTCGTCTAAAAAATTGTCTTCGCATCGGATCCGAGACAGCAACCGGTCAAACCCTGATGGCCAGTGTTGGCATAGGAGAGACCTTGAGAAAAGTGAAGGAGCGTAGGGATAAAGCGAACCACTCCGGAGAGGATCCAAAGAGACCCTTCATCAAGAGAGGGATGGGAGTGGGCTCAATGTGGTATGGGATCGGCAATACAGGAATTGCCAACCCCTCGACAGCCCAGATGGAGATTGATCCCAATGGTGAAGTTCGCCTCTACATTGGAGTGGCGGATATCGGGCAGGGATCGGACACCGCCCTTCTTCAAATCGCCTCCGAAGGATTAGGGATTCCTTTAAAAGAGATCCGGGTCATTCGGGCGGACACAGCCCTGACGACCGATGCAGGGGCCACCTCGGCAAGCCGTCAAACCTATATCTCCGGAAATGCAATCCTCGATGCTATTAATTATTTAAAGCAGGAGGCGATCAAAGAGGCAGGTCCACTTCTGAACATGGATGAGAAAGATTTATTTTATGAGGAGGGGAAAGTTAAAGCGAGAACCTGTCTGACCACCTCTCTTCCGGTGAGAGAAGTCGCCAGGAGAAGCGGAAAGGTCATTAAGGGTGAGGGAAGTTTTGATCCCGAGACAACAAAGCTTGATCCAAAGACAGGGCAGGGGGCGCCCTATGCGACTTATGCTTTCGCCACCCATCTGGCAGAGGTCGAGGTTGACACAGAGACAGGTAAGGTGAAGGTGATTCGAGTCGTGGCATGCCACGATGTTGGAAGAGCGATCCATCCGAGAAATGTGGCCGGCCAGATCATCGGTGGCGTTGCCATGGGAATGGGGTTTGCCCTGATGGAAGAGTATGTTCCGGAAAAGACAACTTCCTTTGTGGACTACCTCATTCCGACATCGAGAGATATTCCGGAGGTGATTCCGATTCTTGTTGAAGAGCGTGAACCCAGCGGCCCGTTTGGAGCGAAAGGAGTAGGAGAACCGGCCCTCATTCCGTGTGCGCCGGCCATATTAAATGCAATTGCGGATGCCATCGGGGAGAGAATATATTATCTGCCGGCGAATCTGGAGAGAGTGTTGGAAGCAGTTAATAAAAGAAAGCAGAAGGCAGCAGACGAAAAGCAGTGATCAGTAATCAGTGTAACCCCCCTCTGTTCCTTCCTAACCCCACCTCGCCTCCCCTTAAATTAAGGGGAGGTAGGGAGGGGTTAAGTGGGGGATGAAGGGGGGTTAGAGGGGGTTATATATGCCAAAACTGGTGATTAAAAATATTGGGACTCTGGTTTCAGGAGACATTTCTAATCCTCTTTTGATAGGAGATGCACTCATCATCGAAGGAAGTTTGATCCAGGCAATCGGCAAGGAGAAGGAACTTGATGATAGAGGAATCGAACAGGTGATCGATGCAGGTGGAATGACGATCACCCCTGGGTTGATCGATTCCCACTGCCACCCTGTCCTCGGAGATTTCACTCCGAGGCAGAAGATGCTTGACTTCATCGAGTCGTCCTTGCACGGAGGCGTGACCACCGCCATCTCGGCGGGTGAGGTTCACCTTCCGGGACGACCAAAGGATGTCGCGGGAACAAAGGCCCTGGCCATTCTTGCCGCAAAATCCTTTGCCAGCGCCAGGCCTTCGGGCGTGAAAGTGCTTGGCGGAAGCATCATCCTTGAGCCCGGACTTCAGGAGAAGGATTTTGAAGAATTATCGAGGGAAGGGGTGCGTGTGGTGGCGGAAATCGGTTTGGGCGGGGTAAAGCGTCCTCAAGAAGCCGGTCCGATGGTCCGATGGGCGAAGAAATACGGAATGGTGGTGATGATGCATACCGGAGGGACCTCCATTCCCGGAAGCACGACCGTTCCTGCAGATGATGTGATTGCCACAGCTCCGGACATTGTCTCTCATATCAACGGAGGTCCCACTGCGATCTCGCTCGCCGAGGCGGAAAAGTTGATTCGAAAGACGTCTTTGATGTTGGAGATCGCCCACTGTGGAAACCCGAAGATGATCGTGGAAGTGATGAAGATCATCAAAGAAATCAAAGCCTATCCCCGGATCATTATCGGAAACGATGCTCCCTCAGGGACCGGTGTGATCCCCCTGGGAATTCTCAGGGTGATCAACTTTCTTGCCTCCCTCTGCGGGGTGAAGTCTGAAGAGGCGATAGCCATGGCCACGGGAAATACGGCAAAGATCTACAAGTTGAACAGAGGTGTTATTGAGGTTGGCAAGGAAGCTGACCTGGTCATCATGGATGCTCCCATGGGTTCGGTCGGCAGGGATGCGCTGTCCGCCATCGAAGCGGGGGATATTCCGGGGATTGCGGCAGTGTTGATCGATGGCCAGATGAAGATTGGGGTCAGCCGCAACACACCGCCACCCAATAGGAAGATTGTGACCAGCAAACCGGAGTAAAAGGGTTCAAGGGGACAAGGGTTCAGGGGGTCGAGTTAGGTTTTTTCTTGTTTATCACAATTTTTTAAACTCGAACCCGGGAACCCTCGAATCCTCGAATCCTGGAATTTAAAGATGGGTTCTGCAATGATTGTTGATTGGGAGACCTGTATTGGTTGTGGTTTATGCGTGGAGACATGCCCCCTCCAGGCCATTTTGATGACTCCGGAGGAGAAGGCATCAATCTCGGATATCTGTGTGGATTGTAACGCCTGCACAAAGGTCTGTCCGACCGACGCCATTTCACCTGATCCGGCACAAAAAACCGGAACCATTCAATGTCCATCGTGTCCAATCTCTTGCACCATACGGGCTGGCAACACAGGCGCATGCCAGCGTTTCATCAACCTGGATGGGAATCTTATCCGGAATATCCCGCTCCAGTCCTACGAAGACGTCGAGGGAGTCGTTGGGCAAGACCATGAGGAAGTGATCCGGAAGCCTTTGATCACCGGCATCGGAGCCGGGACCACTTATCCCGATACCAAACCCGCACCCTATATCGTCCAGTCTAAAATGGATGGAATTGATGTCGTCACTGTTGTGACCGAAGCTCCCATGAGCTACAGCGGCATCAAAGTGAAGATCGACACGGATATGAATATTGGTAAAGAAGGCGCTCCTGTTCTCATCGGGAAGAAGAAGGTAGGCCATCTTTGCACAGAGGAGTATGGCTCTAAGATTCTCTCGCTTGGAGGGGTCAATCTTCTCACCGGCGATGAAGGTCTCGCCGTGGCCAAACTGATTGTCGATATTTCCAACCGAAGAGAAGTTCATCTTCAAGTGGAGGAGGGAGCCGAGATGGTTCTTCAGGTGGGCAAGGCTCCTATTATCAATGGCGAAACAGGTACCAGGATGAGGGTTGGTTGCGGCAGTGCATCCATGGGACTGTTCGGGAGGTATTTCCTAAATGCGGCGGATGAAGTGATTGTTCTTGATTCCCATCTCATCGGGCAGTTCACAGAGCATGCCGCAGGAAAGGAGTTGGGGGCTAAATATAGCGGCATCAGGTTGCGAGCGAGGCAGTCCACTCCAGGTCGATACTTTGGTGAGCATGGTCGGGGATGGGGAGGGACGCCCATCGAGAACCCTATCGAGATTATTGAGGGTTTCGATCCGAAGATCTCAAAGCCAGGGGTGACCGTCCTCATCACGGAGACAACAGCAGAACGGGCCGCCATGTTTCGCCTGGATGAGAAAGGTAAATTTATCCAGATTGATTTAACTATTGAGGCTAAGAGGGCAATCGATATGATGGCCTCCAACTGCCAGCCATCGAGGGTTTCGGCTGTGTATGTGGGGGGCGCAGGGGGAAGCGCCAGGGCAGGGGTCACAAAGATTCCCGTGAAACTGAATCAGGCCATTCATCAGAGCCGGGCGAGGCTGACCGTAGGAGGAGCGCCAACCTATATTCTGCCAGGTGGAGGGATAACATTTTTGGTCGATGTTGAGAAGGTTATGGTAAGAGCCTTTACCTACGTGCCGACTCCAGCCACAGTTGTCCCTCTTGAATATACGATGAGACTGGAAGAGTATCTGGAGATAGGAGGACATCAGGAAAAGATTCGGAAATTGGAAGAGGTGTTGAAGGGATAGGAAGCACCAATTTCCAAATAAGCTCCAATAATCAATATCAAAACGTTTTGGTGATTGGAAATTGGTGATTAGGGAATGTTTATAAATTGCTGCATCATCAGAATCGTCATTCCGGCGGAAGCCGGAATCCAGTCTTTTCAAATTACGCCTTTGGGGGATTGAAATTTGGAATATGAGAATGCAATTGGCCAAGACAATATACTCGGATGACCCTATTCAGGTATTATCCAACGGAACCATCCTTCTGGACTATGGTCCAATGCGGATGTTCATCTCCGTTTCTGAACATGGAGGGCCTCTTCCCAAATTAGCGGCAGAAGGGGCTCATTTTGCCATGGGTTTGATCGACGATCTGTCGAAATGTCTTCCTATTATAAAGAGCAAAAGCCTGACCCTGGAGATAATAGATATTTATCCTGAGATTGTCCAGAGAATGATTCGGGCAACTCAGCAGCCTGGAGAGCCGGATTTAACTCCTCTTGCGGCCGTTGCCGGAACAGCCTCCGAGATGGTTGCCGATTTTATCTTCAACAAAGGTGGAACAAAGGTTATCGTGGATAATGGAGGAGATATTGCCATTCGATTGAGAGAAGGGGAAGTGGCAAGGGTGGGAGTAAAAACAGAAATCAGCGCAAAACAACCCGCCTATCTTATTTCAATCGATTCAACCATGGGAATAGGGGGGGTAGCAACAAGCGGTTTTGGCGGCAGAAGTTTTACCAAAGGAATTGCCTCAGCGGCCACCGTACTCGCAGAAAGGGCTTCCCTTGCTGACGCCGCAGCAACTGTCATTGGAAATTTCACGAATGTTGACGATCCGAATATCACCAGAACCCTTGCTGAAAGAATCTATCCTGATACGGATATAGCCGGCGAATGGGTGACCACTAAAGTGGGAACGTTATCTCAGAAGAAAATTGAAGAGGCTTTGAATAATGGTTTATCAAAGGCGAACACGATCTATCTGGGAGGATTGATCCATGGAGCCTTGATTGCTTTACAAAAAAAAGCAGTGTGGACAGAGTCATTAACGTCCTGGTTAAAAAAATTATAAGCATTTGGATTAGGAATTTATTAGTTGTAGCGCCCACATTTATTGGGGGCGACCGAGGATACCGTCAGCAATAAATGCCGACACTACACAAGAATATATTTGGGATTTGCAATTTCGATGAATTCGTAAAAAGTCAAAAAAGCGTAACGATTGTCATTCCGGCGAAAGCCGGAATCCAGTCTTTTCGAATAGTTATAAATTCTCTGGGCTCCGGTCTTCACCGGAGTGACGACTTTTTACGAGACCATCAATTTTGAATTTGGAAATTAATTTGTTGGAGGAATAACATGGAAATCAGAAAATACATCACTATTGTGGAAGAGACGGTTGAGGAGGGAGGGAAAAAGGTTGATCCGCCAACTCGGAAGGCGGCTGCCGTGGCCGTAATTAAGAATCCCTTTGCCGGAAAGTATGTTGAGAAACTGGATGAACTGATCGATATCGGTGAGACGCTGGGTGGAATATTGGGAAAGAAGGCGGTTGAGGCATTAAAGATCACCCCTGAAAAGGCCGAGAGCTATGGAAAGGCGGCTATTGTGGGTATCGATGGCGAGTTAGAACACGCGGCTGCCATCCTTCACCCTAAACTCGGGACACCTTTAAGAGAAGCCGTTGGCGGAGGGAAGGCCATCATCCCATCGGCCAAGAAGATGGGAGGGCCGGGCACAGAGATCGATGTGCCGCTCCATTACAAAGATGCCGCTTTTGTCCGAACCCATTTCGATGCAATGACTGTCCGGGTTCCGGATGCACCCCGATCTGACGAAATCCTCGTTGCCATCGTGATCACGGACTCAGGCAGGCCTCACGCAAGAATTGGAGGCCTAAAAAAAGAGGAAGCGAAGAAAGAGGATGGATTGAGGTAGTATTAATCTACCATCTTTCCTTCTCACTCGTGAGGGAAAAAGGTTTCCTGGGGTCAGGCCACGGAAACACGGTATTTCCTTTTTCTCCCCTTGATCACCTTTTCTTCAATACGTTTCAGCCTTTCTTCATACGATTTGTCTCTCCGGACAAGTTCTTCCACCTTCATTATCCCTTCACCGATCGTTACCGCGCTCCGTCTGAAATATTCGCCTGTCTCTTTCACCGTATGGCCCC
>VGRU01000053.1 GCA_016875255.1 Deltaproteobacteria bacterium | reverse complement strand
CCCCTGCCATGTCGGCTTTAAGAAAGATCCTGCCTAAGATCGATTTTGAGCTGGCGGATATCCCTTATGAAACGCTCATGGAGCTTCAAGTCACTATGGATAATTTTTTAGAGGCGATGACGGAGGTAGAACCCTCCGCGATAAGGGAGTTTTTTGTGGAGGTCCCTGATGTGAAATGGGAGGATGTGGGAGGATTGGAGGATATGAAGAGAGAGCTGATAGAGGCAATTGAATGGCCCCTTAAATATCCTGAACTTTTCAAAAAGGCCAATACCCAGCCACCCAAAGGGATATTGCTTCATGGAGCGCCTGGTACAGGAAAGACCTTATTAGCCAAGGCAGTTGCGAATGAGAGTGGCGTTAATTTTATCTCCGTCAAAGGGCCGGGCCTGATATCAAAGTATGTTGGAGAGAGTGAAAGGGGCATCAGGGAAGTTTTTAAAAAGGCAAAACAAGCGTCACCCACCATATTATTCTTTGATGAAATAGACAGCCTGGTTCCTAAAAGAAGCGAGAGCAGCGCCGATGCTCATGTAACAGAAAGGGTGATCAGTCAATTTCTAACAGAGATGGACGGGATAGAGGAATTGAAAGGAGTGGTCGTCTTAGCCGCTACCAACCGATTGGATTTAATTGACCCGGCGCTTCTTAGAAGCGGCAGGTTTGACATTTTATTTGAGCTTCCTATCCCTGATGAAGAGACAAGGCTTTCGATATTTAAAATTCATACCAGGAATAAACCCCTTCATAAAGATGTGGACTTGAAGACATTAGCTAAGAAGACAAATGGAATGGCGGGGTCAGATATACAATTACTCTGCCAGAAGGCTTCAATGAATGCCATCCGTAAATTTGTCAAAGGGAAGAAAGATGGGGTCAATGCCCGGTCTAAGGAATTGGCCATAACCTATGACGACTTTGAAGCGGCCTTGAGATCAATTCAATCCGAAAGGCCCTGAGATGAGACAACTGAAATACGTCCCCATCATCCATACAGGAGTTGAGATGGGATCGATGTATGGAATATTGAAAGCCGAGTATATTAAAAGATACGGCACACAAAAATGGGAAGAACATAACAGAATCATAGAAGATTTCTGGCAAGGGATTCGTAAAAAGGTCTTTGATTTAAACTTGGATTACCCAAATACACGGTTGTATCAAGATGGATTGCCTGTATGCGGAAAAGAGATGGCTATCATTGAGGAGCTGGTCAAGATGGGTAGCCATAACCATCAGATTCTGATGGAACTCATCCAGTTCGGTGCAAAACTGGAAGGAACAGAAGACCCAAATCTACTTTTAGAAGAGTATACCTATTTAAAAGAAGGATCAGCTCATTTGGATGACCCGAAAGGGAAAAGGAAATATCAGAAGCTGGCCGGAAGCCTTTTGCAGAAGAGAGATGCCTATATTGCCCAGCGAATTGACAAAACTTTACGGGAAGGTGAGACGGGGCTACTCTTCATCGGAATTGCTCACAGGGTGAATGAGCAATTACCTGAGGACATCGAGACAGACTACCTCATTTATAGGCTCCCGTTCAAAGAAGGCTTTTTCCGTTATGAAAAGGAAAGTTAAAGGGATTCATGATATTACCACTTCACTGTATCGGGCAAAGGTAGGGGATAAGAAGGAAATTTTAAAAATTAGAAGGCTCTCTATATCCCTTGGAGGTTTGCCAGATAGAAAAAAAAGATTTTTCAACCAAGGCGAAGAAATTATAAGTCCTCCAAGAATTTGGGCCTTTTCCACCAAACCAAAGTTTAGGCGATATCAGAAATCGATCGAAAAGACTTTGTCAATAGAAAGGGTTAAAGAACCTAAAACGGACGTTTTTAAGAAAATGAACAACTTAGTCATCATGGCTGAACTACCGGAGGTAAAAAAAGAGGACATCCATTGGGAAATAAACGGTGATATTTTTGCCATCCGCGCCCAAGATAGATTCAGTTCGAGGAAGTATATTAAAGAAATGCTTCTTCCTTTTGTGGTAGATGAGGCCAATATTCAAACGGGTTACAGAGATGGTATTTTTGAAATTAGTTTTCGCAGGAAGAGGGGAACGAAGAAATGAATAAAACGATTCTGATTGTAGATGATGAAAAGGATTTATGCACCATCCTCTCTGATAGCCTATCTCGGGATCGCTATCGGGTAGTCACTGCATTCAATGGGAAGATGGGGCTCCAATTAGTAAAGAAAGAAAAACCTGACCTGATTCTTTTGGATATAAAAATGCCAGGGATGGATGGGATAGAGGTTCTTAGAAAAATTAAGAGGATGAAGAAAGAAATCGTTGTGATTATGTTTACGGCTTATGGAACCCTTGAAACAGCAAGAAAGGCTATGAAGTTGGGCGCATACGATTATGTGACCAAGCCCGTTGACCTTTTTCTCCTTAAATCTCTTGTGAAAGAAGTTTTAGGGAAGGCAAGCAAATCGGTAACAAAGGGGAAACGATGAAAGACGGACGGAAACATTTATATGGTGTGATAGGAGCGTCCGAAAATTTGAATTTCGGTCCCATCAAGGTTGGGAACCAAGATAATGAAGTCTATTCGGTAACTTATAAAGAATTATCAGCGATTTTTAGCAACACCTCTTTTACAGATTATAAGACAATGACTAAGGATGTTGTCATCCGATATTTATTAGATCACCAGAAGGTAGTGGAGAGTATGATGAATTCACATCCCATCATCCCATTCAAATTCGGTTCATTGGCCCACAGCGAGAAAGATGTGGAGCAGATACTGACCCAGGGTTACACCCTTTTTAAATCCCTCCTCCCATGGGTTCGAGAAAGGGTAGAGTTTGAGTTAGTAGCATCGTGGGATAGAGAAAAGGTATTCAAGGCCCTCTACGAGGAAGAATCAGAGATTCGGTTCCTTCAGGAAATAATCAAAAGAAAATCCGAAGGGGAGGCCCTCTTAGAGAAGATCAAACTGGGAAAGCTGGTCCGCCAATATCTTGTTAAAAGGAAGGTCCTTTTCAAAGATAAAATCCTTTCTCAATTAAAAGGTTGCACTGAATCTCAATGTGACCACGATGCCATGGACGATTTAATGATCCTAAATACAGCATTTCTCTTAAGAAAGGAAATGGAAAGTGAATTCGATCGCAGGATTCAATATCTGGATCAAACCTTTCTCGGAAAGGTCTCTTTCAAAGTCATCGGTCCTCTTCCTCTATATAGTTTTAAGTGCATCGAAGCAGAGTGGGTCGGCGCTAGTGAGATTCGTGAGGCTCTTGCCCTTCTCGGTTTGAATGAGAATGCGTCATCAGCCGATGTCAGGAACGCCTATTATCGAAAGGCACAGTCTATTCATCCTGATAAGATGGGAGACCTTTTAAATTCTCCTTCGGAATTTGAAAAGTTGGCTGAGGCCTATAAGTTCCTTAGGAAGTATTATAACCAGCATTGTTCCTTTCCCAGAGAAGACCGCATCCTCTTGATGGAGGTCAGAACGAATGGTTCAAATGATTGAAGGAAAGAGGATGAAGAAGGGGGTGGGAAATCATATCGTCACGGTAGATAGATGAGGCTTTTGAAATATCTTCTATTTTTTCTTCTTCTAATTTTTGCTTTGGCAATATACGCTTCGTATGAATTGACGTGTGGGATTGAATATTATCAAGGAGTTTTAGAAAGGCAAGATAATATAATACGTCAAAAAAAGAAGCGTATTATTGAATTAATACAAAAATTGGAGAACATGGAAAATGAAAGATTCCAGATTATCGAACAGAAAGCCAAAGTGCACCATTCTTGAATCGTTCGACGGGATGATCATAGTTATTGGGCCGAATATCGTTAAGTCAAACCATGTGGAAATGAAGAAGGCTTTTGATTTGATTGAAAATTCTTGTTGGGAGATTAATATAAGCCACCTCCATGGACCTTATGGGGTAAAACAAAAGGAGGAGAACTACCATGACGGTAATATTAAAGGAGGCGCATGAAGAAGCGATTCGAAAAATAAAAAAGAGGTCTTTTAAAATTCATGTGTTAGGAATATGTATTACGTTTTTATTATCTATATTTTTAATGTATGGGAAAGTGATTTTAAAAATAGAGAAGGATTTAGCCAAGCAAAGTTATGAAGTAGTTAAAGGCCATGTTATTGAAATGAGAACTAAATTAAAATTATTAGAGATATTGAGGACAAAGCCAATTAGTATTGGCCATGCGTTAGAAGTTGCAGAAGTAGTTTTCGAGGAATCGAAACATCGAGAAATACCAATATCGATGGCTCTGGCTATTATCAATCAAGAATCTTCATATCGAAATAGCGCTGTAAGTGAGAAAGGTGCGAGAGGATTGATGCAGTTGATGCCAGGAACATGGAATCAATATATGGACGATCCTAAATTGAAAAAGGAGACAGGAAATAGCCATATCCCAACGTTAAATATAAGGGCAGGAATGGCTTGTCTCGGAGATTTAATAAAAAAGGAAAAGGATTGGAATAAAGTATTGAGCATTTATGTAAGTGGGAATAAAGATATTGAGTCAAATCAAGTTTATATTAAACAGGTTTTTAATAAGGCAAAAGAATACAATGAGGAATTAAGTGGGAGGTGGTAGGCCCTTAGGGAATCGAAATCGACAAAAGATTGTCGATATATTCCCGACCGAAATATCCCCCTTTAGCAAAGGGGGGCGAAGGGGGATTTGAGACCGTGGGAAATCCCCCTCAATCCCCCTTTTTCAAAGGGGGAGGTTAATAGAGGGGAAATTTCAAATATTTTTGGATAGGTTTAATGGAAGAAGGAAAATACATTTACTGCATCATTGAAACAAAGGCTGAGAGGAATTTCGGACCCATGGGCATCGGTGGAAGGGGTGACGAGGTAACCACTCTCAGCCACAGGGACCTGAGCATGGTTATCAGCAATTCTCCGATGACAAAGTATGTGGTCAGTCAGGAGAATATACTTGCCCATGAAAAGGTGATCGAGGAGGTAATGAAAGAATTTACAGTCCTGCCGGTTCGGTTTTGCACCATTGCCTCAAGTGTTGACGAAGTAAGAAATCTCTTAGATCGAAGATACAGGGAATTCAAGAACCTCTTAAAGGATATGGACCACAAAGTCGAATTGGGTGTAAAGGCCCTGTGGAAGAATATGCATGCGATCTTTAAAGAGATCGTACAAGAGAATCAGGCGATCAGGAGGTTAAGGGAAAAGGTGGGGCCCCATTCCGGGAAAAAGAGAGCCCTTTCTGTGAAGGTCCCTCTGGAAACAAAAGTAGAAATGGGAAAATTAGTAGAGAACGCTCTCCAGAGGAAAAAGGGTGAAGAAGGGGAAAGGATTGTTGAAGCTTTAAGAAGGCCGGCCGTTGATTACAAACTCAATAGAACCATTAGCGATGAGATGTTTCTTAACGCCGCTTTTTTGGTGGATAAGGGGAGAGAGAAAGAGTTCGACAATATCATAGAAGATCTCAACGAAGGAGGCAAAGAGAGAATCAGATTCATGTATGCAGGCCCCCTGCCTCCTTATAACTTCGTGAATATTACCATCTATCCCGAGGAGTGGGAAAAGTGACTATGGTCATGGAAGGGAAATACATTTACTGCATCATAGAAACAAATGGAAAAGAGGAGCGATTTGGCCATTTGGGAATAGGCGGCAGAGGAGATGAGCTCCATACGATCTGTTTCAATAACATCGCGGCCGTGATCAGCAACGCACCGATCAAGAAATATTCTGTGGCAAGAGAGAATCTCATCCCCCACGAACAGGCTGTAGAAGTCGTGATGAAGTCTTATACCGTTCTGCC
This sequence comes from Deltaproteobacteria bacterium, assembly GCA_016875255.1. The sequence continues at coordinate 10,832 of VGRU01000053.1, read as the reverse complement.
TGTAAGATTTGCTACCATTGCCGAAAATGAAGAAAAAGTGAAGAGAATATTGGAAAAGGAGCATCGTAGGTTCGTTGATTTATTAAACTACCTCGAAGGGAAAAAAGAGCTTGGACTGAAGGCTGTGTTTAAGGAAGATGTGGTCTACAAGGAAATATTAGCCAATTATGATGAGATCAGAATGGGAAAAGAGAGGATCGCAAAAGGTCAGGGTAGAGAATTTGCGCTCGTGGCAATTGGCAGACAGGTTGAGGCTGCCTTAGAGCAAGAGAAGAAGAAGAACGTGGAGTATATATTGGGTTCCCTTACGCCTTTAGCGGTAGAATTTAGGCTTAACAATACCTACGGGGAAAGGATGATTGTCAATGCTGCCTTCTTGGTAGAAGAGACTAAAGAAGCTTCTTTCGACCAGAAAGTGAACGAAATGGTTAGCAAGCACAGCGATAAAATCAACTTCAAATACGTAGGGACGGTGCCGCCATTTAATTTTGTCAATATAGAAATCAATACAGGAGATTATTAATGCTTTTGATCGATGACCTATTAATGTTACCTGTGAAAGGATTCTTGGGTATCTTTAAGAAAATTCATGAGATGGTCGAACAGGAATTGTCCGATGAAACATATCTCCTGGAAAAAATGATGGCCTTGCGGCTCCGTTTCGAATTAGACGAGATCAGCGAAGAGGAATACAGTCAACAGGAAAGAGAGCTTTTAGCACGTTTGGATGCCGCAAGGGGTGTTGACGAAGCCGAAAAAGAGGAGGTGTTTAAATATGGCTAATATAGAGGATGCCAGAAAGATTTCAAGTGAATTCTTAAAAAAGACCCTCAATATAGAAGATGTAAGGGTCATTAAAGCCGCAAGGGGTGACGACGGTTGGGAGGCCGAAGCTGAGGCTTACGAAGAGAGTTCATTTATCAAAGCCCTCGGTCTTCCCACCAGGGTCATGGACCGAAATGTCTACACCGTGAGGCTGGATGATCACTTGGAAGTTCAGTCCTTCGAACGTAAAGGCGAGGAAAAGAGATAACAAAGATGGGAGGATTATACCTTTACTGCCTCAGAGAAAGCGCTCCGGGCTATTTGGCGGCACCAATAAAAGGTATTGATGGAAACGGAGAAGTCTTTGTTCTTCCCTTTCGCGATTTAGAGGCAATCGTCAGCGAAGTAGCGTTGGAAGCATTTGCCAGCGAAGAGATTCAAAGAAAAGCACAGGAAGACCTTAAATGGATTAAGGAGAGGGCTGTTGCACACGCAAGAGTGGTTCAGGAAGCGATGGGAGGGGACCCTATCCTCTTAGACCTGATCCCCATGAAATTCGGCACCATTTTTAATGATAGAGCAAGATTAGAAGAGGTATTAGAAAAAGACTATCTCAGGATAAGAGAAGTTTTAGAAAGAATTCGAGGAAAGCAGGAGTGGACTGTAAAGGTATATCTAAAGGAAAGAAGAAAATTTGAGAAGGTAATAAAAGAGAAAAATGAGACAATAAAAGAAAGGGAGAAGGAAATTGCAGATTTACCTGAAGGGATGGCTTTTTTTATGGAAGAGGAATTGAAAGAGGTTATTTCTGAAGAACTATATAAAGAATTAAACAATATCGTAGAAGGTCTTTTTGAGGATTTAAAAAAACAAGCGATAGCCTCAGTAAAGAATAAAATTTTGGGAAAAGAGTTAACAGGAAGACAAGAACCGATGGTTTTAAACGTCGCCTATTTAATCCAGGAAGAGAAAATTAAAGATTTTAATAAAAAGGCTCAAAGATTGAATCAAGAGATTCAAGCTAATGGATTTTATCTTGAGTACAGTGGTCCCTGGCCAGCTTATAATTTCACAACTTATTAAAAAATATGGCTAATTTATTGAGTAATACAGTCAATAAAAACGATAATGTAACCTTGGTAGATGCTCTGGATAAGGTTTTGGAGAAAGGTGCGGTCATCAATGGGGATTTAATAATAAGGGTAGCGGATGTAGACCTTGTCTTTTTAGGGTTAAGGCTTATTCTTACCTCTATTTCTAAGGCAGAAGAACTATCCGGTAAGAATTTCAGTAATCCCGATAAAGAATTTACCCCTGAAGATATAGAATATATACAGAAATTACAGAGGGAGATAAAAAGAGCCGAAGAAAATATTCCTAAACTTATTGACTTGGGGAATCCCCAAAAGGCAGAGCAGGGCTTAGCTAAATTAGTTTTAACTTTGGTTGAACTGATAAGAAAACTTTTGGAAAAGGAATCTTACAGGAGGGTGAAAAGGGGGGTGCTTTCGCCTGTGGAAATTCAAAAATTGGGGTTGAGTCTCAAGGCAATAAAGAAGAAGATAAAAGAAATCCAGGCAATCTTTGGCATCGATGATGAGGATCTGAATTTAGATTTAGGTCCTCTGGGGAATTTGATGTAATCCCAAGATATCCCCTCTCCCCTTGCGCCTGCCTGCCGGTAGGCAGGGGAGAGGGTTAGGGTGAGTGGGAAGATGAAAGGGGTATTTTTAGGTGGAAGAAAATAAAGCCAAAATAGGTTGTCCAACATTTCAGAAACAAGAATTGTTGATAAAGTATGTTACCGAGGGCGTCAACATGGCAAAAAATGTGCAAGAAAAGGCGGAATTCTATCAAAGGATAAATGAGGAAGTGGATGTGCTTCTTCGTTGCCAGGATTATGATGAAGCGAGGTTTGATTGTAAGAATTGCTATTTTATTTCGAATTTGCGTAAGAAAACATCGAACTTAATTATAAGTGCCAAAATATTGGGGCGTAACTAAAAACAGGGGAAGAAGTGATGACCACACAAAAAATGATGCACGCTACGGAAGCCACGAATCTTGCAGATATCTTAGAGAGGGTCTTAGATAAAGGGATTGTTATTGCTGGAGATATTAAGATTCAAATTGCTGATATTGACCTTCTCACTATAAAGATAAGGCTTTTAGTTGCCTCTGTGGATAAGGCTATGGAGATGGGGATAAATTGGTGGCAGAGTGATTCCTACCTTTCCTCAAAAGCAAAAGAGACAGCGATAGAGAAAGAAAACAAAATCCTCAAAGAAAGAGTTGATCGTTTAGAGACGAGAATAAAAGCGGAATAGTTTTTGAAAACCCTATTTGTGAAGAAACCTTTAATGTATTGCCGAAAGTAGGGAAAAAATCAGGGGTTTCAACTTCATGACTCAAAACTTCAAACAATCTTGGGAAAAACGGAAGAATAACTTTCCTTTGGAACAGATGGTTACCAAAAGAGCGTCTAAATTAGAGGATGCCCAAAATGAATGGAAGGTAATCTTCGATGCAATTGAGGAGGGCATATCGATTCATGATGTCAATTTTAATATACTCGATGCAAACCAGAGTTTGGCCAGAATTTTAAATACAAAGCTTTCTGACTTGATTGGGAAGAGGTGTTATGAAGTAATTCATCATTTATCAGAACCTATAAAAGGGTGCCCCTGTCTTCAAGCGATAGAGACGAAAAAGTTTGCCAATGAAGAGGTGAAGATCCCTCATTTAAAAGGAGAATTTAACATTTCCATTTATCCATTATCCAATGCTGAAGGAGGTCTGAAAGGATTTGCCCACATTATGAGAGATATCACCGAACAGAAAAGACTTCAGGGCGAATTGGTTCAACTTGAAAAACTTTCGGGATTAGGAGAGTTGATTTCTTGTGTTGCTCATGAATTGAATAATCCTTTAACTTCGGTCATTGGATATGCCCAACTTCTTAAGGGTTCAAAAGAGGTAAGCGAAGAGATTAAAGAGGATTTGGAGAGGTTGCACGACGAAGCCATGCGAACCTCCGGTATTGTTCAGAAATTCCTTGCCTTCGCCCGAAAGAGGAAATCTGAGAAGTCTTATGTCAATATCGATGAGATATTGAGAAGCACCATTGCACTGAAGTCCTATAATTCGAAGATAAATAATGTTGATATCGTTGAAGATTTTCAAGCCGATTTACCAAGGACAATGGCGGACCCTCAACAACTTCAGCAGGTCTTTTTGAACCTCCTCATCAATGCCGAATATGCGATGAAGGAGGCCCACGGTTGTAGAAGATTGGAGATCCAGACAAGATTCGATTTGGAAAGGTCTTTGATCAGAATCTCCTTTAAAGACAATGGATCTGGGATTTCAGAAGAGAATCTTTCTAAGCTCTTTGAGCCCTTTTTTACCACAAAAAAGACAGGAACGGGTCTTGGTTTGAACGTCTCCTATAAAATTGTCCAGGAACATGGAGGCACAATCTTCGTTAAGAGCCGTTTGGGAGAGGGGGCAACATTTACGGTGGAACTCCCGATCATCGATTTGGAGGAAAAGATTGTTGAACCGGAAGAGAAGGAAGAAGAAGGGAGGGTTTCAGGCAAGAAAGTTCTGATCATTGATGATGAACTTCTTATTTTAGACCTCGTAAGAAATATTTTTGAAAGAGAAGGCATGAAAGTGGATACTGTATCGAATGGGGAATCGGCATTGAATAAACTTAAAGAAAGGAACTATGACTTAATTATAATTGACCTGAAAATGCCGGGTTTGGACGGAATAAGTTTATATCAGGAGATCGTGAAGAGGAATTTAAAACTATCTAATAGAATCTTGTTCTTCACGGGAGACACAATCAGTTCAGAGACAAGGACATTCTTTGAAAAGATCCAGGCGGAGTGTATCTTCAAACCATTCGACAATGCCGATTTTCTGAAGAGTGTAAAAAGAATGTTGGGAAGGGAGAAAACACAATTTTTTTCCCGTTCAGATCTTCCCCAGGGCTGAAAGAAGCGGTAAACCCCGTTAGAAAAGACGTGGCTTTAACCCCCCTTCAATAAATAATGAACATTTTTTTTCTAAATCCCATCCTTAAATGGAGAACGTTTCTAGCGGGGTAAATCTTTGGGGTGTATAGAAAAATAAGCTTTTGAAAAAAATAAGGTCTATGTTTTTCTCTTTTCTTTATACAATCCAATTATCATTAGTAATTCTTCAATGTCGACATTTCCACATTCAGCACAAAGATAAAAGAGATGAAATGTTCTTTTCCCATTAGTTACAGCGACACCCTGTAATGCCTGTTGCTTCCCGCACTTTTGACAACGTTCTATATTTTCTTCCATATATTACCAAGAGCATAAAATAGTTTACATTTCGTAGGGCAAGGCTTCAGCCTTGCAATAAGCAGGCCTAAAGGCCTGCCCTACAAAAACGATATATTTCGATGTAAACAATATTATACTCCCCTTAATAACTCCGCAACCGACTCCTCTTTACCCCGTTGGAAAGCCCAGCTGCTTGCAGCGGGGATGAAGATATAATTCCCTCCGGGCCGGAGGCCTTTTAGAGCGAACATGGGGTTTAATGCCCCATGTGAGCCTCACCGTTGGAAAGTCGAAGACTTTCTAACGGGGTTTACCTAACCCTTTCTTTGTAAATTATACCCAACTTCAAGGTTAAAGTTTATTAAGAAGATCACTCGTTTTCAATCAAAAATCCAATGAAGTTATATCCTGATTTACCCATTTAGTAAGGGTAGAGTTTAAAGAGTCATTATGAAAATTTTCCAACACTTCCCTCGCCTTTTGAGGAGACCAGAGTAAAAGATTTTTCTTGGCCCTGCATTCAGGTATATCCTGATAATTTCCTTGAGATATTGTAACCAGAGCTTCGTATACTGTCATCATTTTTTCCCTAATACTTCCTCAAAGGCCTTCAAAGCGATTTCAATATCCCTACCGCTTACATCCAGATGCGTGACCAGACGAATTTGTGTTTTTCCAAAGGGATGGATGAGGATTCCGTTATGTTTCATGGCTTCTGCAATCTGAGGGCCTGTTTTACCGGTCTCGGTTACATCGAATATGACAATATTGGTTTCCACATGCTTCGGATCAAGAGAAACTCCCTTCAGTTCCTTCAAACCCACTGCGAGACGTTTCGCATTCTGATGGTCTTCTTTTAGACGTTCAAGGTGGTGATCCAGCGCATAAAGCCCGGCCGCTGCAATGATCCCGACCTGACGCATTCCGCCTCCAAACATCTTTCTAAAGCGGTGGACCCGGTCAACAAACTTTTTCGACCCTGCGACCAGAGATCCAATAGGGGCTCCCAACCCTTTTGAGAGGCAGACCGATACGGAGTCCGCCCATTGACCGTATTCATGAGGATTGACTCCGGAGGCCACCGAAGCATTCCAGAGCCTGGCTCCATCGAGATGGACCGAGAGGCCCTTTGATGTTGCCAACCGATAGATCTCTGCCATCTTTTCCGCCGGATAAATGGAGCCTCCTCCCCGGTTATGAGTATTTTCAAGACAGATCAGCCGGGTGACAGGAAAGTGGTGGTCATCCGGCCGGATGGCCTCTTCAATCTGCGAAGCATCGAGAATGCCACGAATTCCCTTGAGACAGTGAAACTGGATACCCGACAAAACCGCTCCTCCTCCCCCCTCAAAGTTATAGGGATGGGAGGTGGCTTCAATGACGACCTCATCTCCCGGTTGGGTATGGGATTTGATCGCAAGCTGGTTGGCCATGGTTCCGGAGGGGACGAAGAGAGCGGCTTCCTTTCCAAGCATCTGAGCCACCCTCTCCTGGAGTCGATTGACCGTGGGGTCTTCGCCGAAGACATCGTCTCCCACCTCTGCTTCTGACATCGCCTTTCTCATGGCAGGCGTAGGCCGTGTCACTGTATCGCTTCTAAGATCAATCCATTTCTTCATCTTTCGTCTCCCATCATTCACTGTTTCGTTAAGAAAATACAATGTTACCCCAGTGGTGTCAAGGCTTCCCCAAACTCCCTGGAACTCCGATATAAGGATCAAAGATAATTATGGTGCCGCAAATCGATTCGCCCAAAGTATGTCGATGAATCAGGGGGGCGAGAGTCCGGTATACTTGGTATAGATCGAGGCTCGGGTGACTCCCAGTTCCTTGGCCGTCTTGTGAACAGGGACATCGACCAGCATGATCACTTCATGGGAAAGAAAGATCCCAAAGTAGGCCGCCACAAAAACAATCAGTTTATTGCGGTTGAGCATTTTGAGCTTTCTTCGATACATCTCCCAGGACGTCTCTTTGCCTAACTCGTGGAGTCGTGCCTGCTCTTCTTGCCACATCAAAAAGGCCTTGGTCAGCGCCTTCATGGCCATCACCATATAAACTTGGACAAATACGCCCTCCCTGGTCTTCTTCGGAGGATCCTCCAGATGCCAGTCCTGTTTCGTCTCGCGAAAGAGATTATTTTCCATCAGACTACGATCATCATAGCGATCAAAAGCAACAAAGGGATCTTTGACCTCTCCATTGGTCACGAAAACCACCTGTTTATCCACCGGGGGGGTCTGATTGTTCCAGGTCTTGACCACCACCGCATTCAAGGGAATCGGCTCATAATCTTTCTTGGCCGTATTGGCCTCAGACCCTTCGGGGTTAAACCAATCGCAGCTCAAAAGCCCGGGCACCCCCACCAAGGTCGTTAAAACCTTCTCGTCAAATTTCTTCTTCCCATAACCATGAGTCACTGTCACTTCCCGCGTGCTCTCCATCGAGCAAGAAGCCTCCAGGGCAAGCGCCCGGGCATCCCGCGTCGCTTCCATATTGCTCTTCAAAGGAATGACAAATTCAATCCCTTGCTGATCGATCGCATATAAACTCTTCCCATCCAGAAAGGCTCGATCCTCCACCAGGGAACGGATCACACTGCTCTGCTTCACATTCTCCTTGGCCTGCTCCAATACCTCAAGAACGTGCAGATTATCCGGCTTCTCGATTGTATCAATCTTAATCGCCATGGGAATCCCCGTCTGAACCTCATAGATCGCCCAGATCTTCCACCCATAAAGCCATACCTTGACTGCCTTGAGCTCCCCAGACTTACGATAACCCCGGGCCTTGACCTTCCGCTCCCGCAAAACCTTGCCACATCCCTCAAATTGATCCGTCGTCTCATAGAGCGTCGTATCACAGGCCGCATGGATATACTTAGGAAAGACCCGAGCCTTGGCTAATCTCTGGATACAGTGATTGAAGAAATTCTCTATCCGCCGAGGCGTTATCTTCACAATTTGGTTGGCCAACGTATCCACACAAAGCGCCCCCCGAACCTCCGGCATGGGCGTCTTACGCAGCCTTGTCCCCCTCTCACAACTGCCGTTGTTCACCTGATAGGCGTTGAACGAAACCGCTTCGCGGTAGTTTAAAGAATTTGTTCTTTGACAATTGAATAGGGTTTGGTGTTAGTCCACGGCATAGAGACGCATTCTCTCCATTGATTCATCTGTCAATTTAGAGACCTGCTCCTTTCTGTTAAGAAGTAGAGGGTACAAAATCTACTTTTTGAAGAAAGGAGACAGGTCATGGGAAAATTGCACGATCAGATGAAGAGGGATTTGGAGTTAAAGCATTACAGTCCGAAGACACGGTCCTGTTATTTAGCCTCTGTGAAGAGCTTTGCCCTTCATTTTAATCGATCTCCGGCCGAGATGTCGGAGGAGGAGATTCGGCAGTATCTTCACTACCTCATCGAAGATAAGAAGGTTTCTCAAGCCGCCATCAGTCAGACGTATAGCGCGTTGAAGTTTCTGTATGAGACGACCTTGAAAAAGGATTGGAGTGGGTTTCGAATTCCCCGGTCCAAGATGGAGAAGAGACTTCCGGTGGTTCTTTCTCCGCAGGAGGTTTGGGCTATTTTCTTAGCCACTCGGAATCTGAAGCATCGTGCGATCCTGATGACGATTTATTCGGCTGGCCTGCGAGTGGGCGAGGTGGTCCATTTGAAGGTTTCGGACATTGACAGCCAGCGGATGGTGATTCGGGTTGAGCAGAGCAAAGGAGCGAAGGATCGCTACACCTTATTGGCGCAGCGTGTGTTGGAGGTTCTGCGTGATTATTGGAGAGCGTATCGGCCGAAGGAATGGCTGTTTCCCGGACAAGCGGCGAAGGGACCTCTTTCGGTTTCATCGGTTCAGAGGGTTTTTGGAAAGGTCCTTCATGAGGCCGGGATCAAGAAACGCGCCACGGTGCATACGCTTCGCCACAGTTTTGCGACCCACCTTCTGGAGGCAGGGACCGATCTTTACCATATTCAGCGTCTGCTGGGGCATGCGACTCCCAAAACCACAGCGGTTTATCTTCATCTGAGCCGAAAGGATCTGGGAGGCGTCAGGAGCCCCATCGATTTCTTAGAGACACCAGAGAAGCCCACCTCTTAGGAAGGGGGCCCTCTGATGAAACCGTTATTAGAGGTAGCCGATCTGTTTCGGACTTTTGGGCAAGCCTATCGCGAGGTTCATGGTCACCAGATGCCCGTTCGTCACAAGCGTGTGATGCGGGCGATCGAGATTTGCCGAACCTCAGAGTTGGGCGGCCATATCGACCAGTGCGATCAGTGCGGTACCTTGAGGATTTCTTATAACTCCTGCCGCAACCGGCACTGTCCCAAATGCCAATCTTTGGACAAACAGCGGTGGTTGGAAGCGAGGGAGGAGGAGTTGTTACCAGTTTCCTACTTTCACGCGGTCTTCACTCTTCCCGAAGGGGTCAGACTCTTGGCTCTGAGGAATCAGAAGGTCGTTTACAACCTCCTCTTCCAATCCGCCTCCGAAACCCTCACGAAGCTTGCTAAAGACCCAAAACATCTGGGGGCACAGATCGGGTTCATCGCCATCTTGCACACCTGGACTCAGACCTTGATGGACCATCCTCATCTGCACTGCCTGGTTCCCGCAGGGGGATTATCTCCGGATGGGAAGCGATGGGTTTGTTCGAGGAAGAACTTCTTTATTGCAGTTAAGGTGCTGTCGGCCTTGTTTCGAGGCAAATTCCTTGACGGCCTAAAAAGAGCCTATCAGGCTGGGGAATTGAAGTTTGCTGGCCAGATTGAGGGATTGAAACAAGCCCCAGCCTTCAAGCAATACCTCAATGAGCTTTATAAACAAGACTGGGTGGTTTACTGTAAGCCTTCCTTAAGGAATCCCGGGAAGGTGATGGATTATCTGGGCCGTTACACCCATCGGGTAGCCCTCTCGAATGATCGGTTGGTCAAGATCGAGGGCAACCGGGTCACCTTCCGGTGGCGGGACTCTGCAGATGATAATAAAATCAAATGGCTAACCCTGGAGGCCTTTGAATTCATCCGCCGTTTCCTGCTCCATGTCCTACCGGATCAGTTTGTGAAGATCCGCTATTATGGGATATTGAGTCATCGGAACCGAAAAGGAAAACTCTTACAATGCAGGAGGCTTCTTGGAGTATGGACGGATAAGGAGTCCCAGAAGGCTCCGAAAGAAACATGGGAAGACCTCTTGACTCGGATCACTGGAATCGACCCCAGAGTTTGTCCCCATTGTGGGAAGGGGAAATGGGTCCTAAGAGAAACCTTATTGCCATTATATTGGGAGCGGCCTCCCTGAAGAAAGGTATCATGGGGAAGAAGAACTTATGTCAATCGGAGGGGGATAAAAAGGAGGCGCAGATCTTTAACCTGATCCTGAAAAAGAGAGGAGCATCTTCTTATAAACGCTGTTGAGATGCCAAGTTGGGTTGAAAAAAACATGCAATGGACGCCAAAATCCTATTCAGTTGTCAAAGAGCGATACTTATAAGACTTCGGTAAGAAGCACGCTGCCTGATTAAATCCCCATAGCTATCGGGCCGCGGCTTCGTTCAACCGATTGTATCCGGAATTCCGTTTCACTTCACTCCGTATACAATCTTTACCATTAAACCCACACAGACCCATCAAAAGTTCGTCGGTCAAAAGAAGCTCCCAAACGGGCTCCATCTTGGGTATCGAACCAATCACTTTCATCAGATAAATGAGAACAAACTGTAAAAAAGGAAGGTTCT
>VGRU01000052.1 GCA_016875255.1 Deltaproteobacteria bacterium | reverse complement strand
CCCCTCTCAGCTCCAATACGACCAAAGGATTTTCGATCCATGGTTGCTACTTGGTATTCAAATAAAAGAAACATTTGGAAAAGGGTCGAAGGACTCGTTTTCTTTTGTAGGTCTGGAGGGAGGCTTTGAAAGGCCTCCATAATTCCCAGATTTTCACACACCTCACTAATGTTTGGAAACACATAAAATGCCCCCTTTGGCTTCTGACACCGAATCCCCTTGATCCTATTCAAACCATCGATGACAATACCCCTCCGTTCCTGAAACGTATTCACCATGCTGCGGATAGCATTCTGGCTGAGCGGCGACTCCAGGGCAAGGCAAGCGCCCTCCTGATTGTACGGAGGAATGCAGGAGAAATAGTTGATATTGAGATTCCTGAAGACTTCGGCTTCCTCCACGGTGGGAAAGAGAGCCCATCCAATTCTCCCCCCTGTCCAGGAAAAACTCTTTGAAGCCCCGCTGACCAGAATCGTTACCTTCTCCATCCCGGGACAAGAGATGATACTATGGTGTTTGGCTCCATCAAAGAGGATGTTTTCATACACTTCGTCTGAAAAGACACGAACATCTTCAGAACATCTTTTCCGAATCACCGTGGCAATATCTCGAAGCTGTTCCGAAGAAGCGACCCCTCCTGTCGGATTCGACGGAAAGTTGAGAAAGATCATCTTTGTCTTGTCAGTGATGACAGATCCAATATCCTCTCCTGAAAGGGTGAAATTCTTCTCCTCTTTCAAATGAACAGGAACAGGTTGAGCCTCAACATAACGAATGAAGGATTCATAGATCGGGAAACCCGGACTGGGGTAAATCACCTCATCCCCCAAATCGCAATAAGTCTGTTGGCATAGACCAATGGGAGGTTTCGCACCTGGAAAAACGACAATCCGATCGGGGGTGGCCTGAATCCCTCGGGTCTCGCTCAAATGCCTCGCAATCGCCTTTCTTAGGGAAAGTATCCCTTGAGGATCACAATAATGGGTATTATCCAGGTCAATCTGCCTTTTGACCTCATCTTTGATAAACTGCGGAACAGGAAAATCGGGCTCTCCCAGATTGCATTTGATCACTTTTTTCCCTTGTTCCTCGATGGACCTTATTTGAGGCCCGATCTTGAAAGCATTCTCTGTGTCGATCAGTCCAGCTCTCTTTGCAAATAAGCTCATCATTCAACTCTTTTTGTAATCCTAATTTATGATGGTCTCGTAAAAAGTCAGCAAGTCAAATTCATTCAAAAATAATGCTACAGTGGTTTGTTTTTTTATTGTAATCCCAAGGGGTTTGTGGTAATTTGTTGTATAAGAAAAACATAATTGCAGGGGAACCTATGATCAATATCAAAGACCACAAAACCCTTCACATGTTCGATCCATTGGCCTTTCTTGGGCCCAAGCGCAAGAAACTGATGGACACCTCCTGGGGAAAACTGTTCCGAGATCACATTGTCCCGGGGCTTCCTGTGAACAAGGTTTTCAAAAACTACCATTGGGCGATGGGCCGTCCGACCAAAGAGCTTTATGCCATGCTGGGCGTGATGATCCTTCAACAAATGCATGACCTCACCGATGAGGAAACGATTCACCAGTTTGCTTTTAATCTCGAGTGGCGTTATGCCCTGGGCATCACCGATGAATCGGATGACGAGAGTTACCTTTGTCCCAAGACCCTTTGGACGATGCGTCACCTATTGACCGAGCAGAATCTTTACGGTGTTGTGTTCGAGAGCGTGACCGACAAGCTGGCCAAGGTCTTCTCGGTGGATACGAGCAAGCAACGCTGTGATTCGGTGCATCTGTTCTCCAATATGCGTCATCTTGGGCGGATCGGGTTGTTTTGCCGAACGATCAAGAAGTTTCTGATCAATCTCAAGCGTCATCACAAAGACCTCTTTGAGGCTCTGGGCAAAGAGCTAACGGATCGGTATTTTTCCAAACAAGGAGAAGCGATCTTCTCTATGGTCAAACCCTCCGAATCGATCCGGACCCTTGAGGTCTTAGGAAGCGATCTGTTTTTCCTGATCGAGCGTTTCAAGGACCATGGACAGATCATCGGGATGAGCAGTTATCAGCTCATGGTCCGGCTTCTTAAAGAGCAATGTCACGTAGAGCAGGATGCTCAGACCCAAGTTCAACGGGTTTCGATCAAGCCCAACAAAGAGGTTCCATCGGACTCCCTGCAAAATCCTTCCGACCCTGAGGCCAGTTATGATGGCCACAAGGGGCAAGGGTATCAGATGCAGGTTTCGGAGACCTACTGTCGGGAAGAAGAAACGAAGACTCTTTCCCTGATTACGGAGGTCATCGTCGAGTCGGCTCACAAGAGTGATACCAATGCCCTGATTCCCCTCATCGAGGCCACCCAGAAGCGGGGTCTTGGCCCTGAAGAAGCGCTGGTGGATGCCGCCTATGGCAGTGATGAGAATTGCCAGAAAGCCAAATCGTTGGGCGTGGAGGTGATTTCACCGGTCATGGGAAAACCCCAGGAAAACGCCCTCACCCTGACCGACTTTACCTTGAGAAAGGAGGCCACTGTCATTGCTTGTCCTCAAGGGCATGCTCCCGTTAAAGTGAAACACAAAAAGAGCAAGTATATTTCTGTGTTTGGAGGTCAAACCTGCTCGAATTGTCCTCGTTTAAAGGACTGTCCGGTTCAATCTGGGAAGAAGGGCTATTATCTTCGCTATGATGCCAAAACCCTTCGCCTCGCCCAAAGAAGAGCTCATGAGAAGACCCCGGAGTTTCGGGAGGTCTACCGATTCCGAGCAGGGGTTGAAGGGACGATGTCGCAACTGGACCGAAAGACTGGGCTGAAACACTTACGGGTCAGAGGACTGGCTGCAGTGAGTTTCTGCGCCACCCTAAAAGCTGCTGGCATCAATATTCTGCGGGCAGTTGCGTTCAAAAACAGTCAAAACGAAGAGAATTCCGCCCAGAAACAGGGAAATCTTGGCCTATTTGATCTTATTTATGTTTTCAAAGAGCGATTTTCTTACGCTACAGCAATCTTTGTCGATAAAATGAAGTATTCCCTTGGCCTCGATAACTTCGGCAGCCAAATTTTAACAAAACTCGCTTCGTGACTTTTTACGAGACCATCAAACCTCTCATTCTCCGAAAGGGTAACAAATATCTTTCCTCCCCGGCGATTGTATTTAATGGCATTGGTGAGAAGGTTGTCGAAAAGCTGGTCAAGTTTATCCGGCACCCCAGTGATCAATAATGGCTCCTGCGGAAGCGGCGTTTCCATCTCTATCTGATATTCTCTCGCCAGAGGTTCAACCGTCTCGCAGGAGAATTGAATGACTTTGACGAGATCGATCGGTTCAAACCTATAAACCTCCTTCCGAATTCCAATCTCCGCAAGATCCAGAAGGTCGTCGATATTTTTTTCAAGTTTATGGAGATTTTTATAAGAAATCTCCATAAACTTCATTTGCTGTTCGGTTAAAGGCCCCACTTTCCCCTTAAGAATCATTCCGATATATCCCATTACAGAGATCATGGGGGTCTTCAATTCATGGCTCACATTGGACAAAAAATCATCCTTCATCCGGTCTAATCGGATCAATTCCTCATTTGCCAATTGCAGTTTAATTAATGCTTCTTTGAGTTCATCTTCCGCCTTTTTTCGCTCCGTTACCTCCTGCGTAACAACAATCACACCCAAGTATTCATTTCCCGGTCCCAAGACCGCAGAATAGGTATTATCGTAAAATTTCCCCTTGACCAGTTGGAGATTCATCCGGTGATGCCCTTTGACCTTTCCCGATCTTAAATCCTCGATGATTTTCATCACCTTTGGATGGGCTTTCTTTGGATGGCAGTGAAGAATGGACTGGCCGAGCATCTCATTGAGGGAAGTATTTCGGAGCCTTTCGGCGGCTGGGTTGAAATAAGCAATCTTGTTTTGATCATCGATAAAGACGACGCCCTGTTCCATCGATGAAAAGATCTCATGAAGTATTGACAAGTTCATCTTGATGGCCTGCTAAAAAAATAACATAAGAGCAGATATCAGACAAGAGATTTCTGAGAAAATCCAGAAATCTCTGAAAAATCTGTGGAATCGTTTTTTTGAATCCCTGCCTGCGGTAGGCAGGTGTGTGATCAGAGAGCAAAGGGTAATTTTTTTAAAGCTCTCATAAAAAAGCTTGACTTTTGTCAATGAGATGGAGTAACTTAACTCTATGAAATTGATATGGATTATTTTAATTCTTACTTTTGTTTGTTCCATTGCCATGGCTGGCCCTGCGCCTTCCAGCCCGAAGGAAATGACTTCCAGGACCTATGCTTATGAAGGTAAATTGTTTACTGGACCTCAAGACCCAGAATACAGGGACTACGATTTAGCCTTACGAAACCACCTCGTCAAACGGATTCATAAACGGTTTGGAATAGAACTTGATCCCAAAACCTATTCCGGCTTTGACCTCCTTGAGATCGAATCTCTCGTCCGGTGTAAGAAATCGAATGAATCCCTTGATCATTTTTTGAAGATGTTTCCCAAAACCCCCTGATCCGATCTCGTTATCTTTTATTGCCGACAGACCCTCTTCTACTTCGGGATTCTGAAATGGCATTGGTCTACTTGCGACAAAATCGATAAATCTGTTAACATGTTGAATATCTTCGAAAACAAAGAATCTTGCCGCGGAAATCTTTCAATGCCTCTTGACAAAGAAAGGTTTTCTTTTATATTTATCAATCTAATTTAACGCTTTTAAACGAAAACAGGATGCTGACCCTAAAATTGGATGACATCCCTGATGAGGGATTGGAGCTTAAATGGAAAGAAGAGCGTGCGGGTCTTTCAGGCTATCTCGAAAGTCTTTCCGAAATAGACTTCGAGTTTGAAAGCCCGCTTCAATCCGAAGCAAAGATTAGAAAAGCGGGGCAGTCGGTCCTGATCAAGGGAGAAGTGCAGGCCGTCCTGCAGTTACGGTGTGCGAGATGTCTTAAGGAATTCCCCTATCCGCTTGCCTCTTCATTCGATCTGACTCTCCATCCTTTGAAGGGGACGGGGTTTATAAAAGACACGGAACTATCCGAAAATGAGCTGGAATCAAATTTTTTTGAGGGAGGGGAGATCCATCTTTCCGAGATCGCATGCGAACAGATTTTTTTGGAGATTCCCATTCAACCTCTCTGCCAGGAAGCGTGCAAGGGGATCTGCCCAAACTGCGGAAAAGATTTGAATCTATCCGCCTGCAACTGTATGGAAAAGGACGTTGAGACAGGGTTTAATGCTCTCAAAAAATTGAAGCTTCAATAAATGGAGTTAAGAAGGTTGCTAAAAAACTGTAAAAATGCCCAATATGTCATGCCGAACCTTGTGCTGAACTTGATTCAGTATTGTTTCGGCATCTCAATAAAAAACTATCATAAGCGAGACCCTGAATCAAGTTCAGGGTGACAACGGAGAACTTATTCGGCAACGATTAAGAGAAAGGATGTTTACAGATGGGAGTTCCAAAGAGAAGACAATCCTCTTCGAGAAGAAATAAACGACGGGCCCATGATCACTTGAAATCTCCGGGCTTTTCATCCTGCCCCCAATGTCATGAGCCTGTTTTGCCTCACCATGTCTGCCCTCATTGCGGGACATATAAGGGCAAAGAAGTCGTCAAAGTAGAAGAAGAGAGTTGAACAATCAGGGAGAAAGAGAAAGAAGCGATGAAGATTGCGGTTGATGCGATGGGGGGAGATTTTGCCCCCCAGAACATTGTCGAAGGGGCTTTTAAGGCGGCTAAGGAACATGGGGTGAAAGTTGTCCTGGTGGGGGATGAAGACCAGGTGAGCAAAGAACTCTCAAAATATCCCACCTCCAAGCTTCCCATCTATATTCATCATACCTCCCACGTCGTCGCCATGCATGACTCTCCTTCCACGGTTCTCAGGAGAATGAAAGACAGTTCGGTCAAGGTGGCGATCGACCTCGAAAAAGAGGGTCAGGTCAATGGAGTGGTTTCTGCTGGAAATTCCGGAGCGGCCATGGCTCTGGCCATGTTTCTCTTTAAGAAGCTGGAAGGGGTGGACCGCCCCGCCATTGCCACGATCCATCCAGCGATCAAAGGCCACACGGTGCTCGTTGACTCCGGAGGCAATGTCGATTGCAAACCCTCTCATCTTGTTCAATTTGCGCTGATGGGAGATGCTTATGCCAAATATATCCTTGGCGAAAAGGAGCCTCGAATCGGTCTCTTGAGCAATGGCGAAGAGGAAGGAAAAGGCAACGAATTGACGCGAGAGGCACATGAAATCCTCTCGGAAATGGATATTAATTACATCGGTTATGTGGAGGGAAGGGATCTCAACAGCGGCGAGGTGGATGTCATCGTTTGCGACGGTTTTGTCGGCAATGTGGCCTTGAAGATCAGCGAAGGATTGTGGGAGACGGTCCATGGGATTCTCAAATGGGAGGCGAAGGATAATTTTAGAGCAAGAGTCGCCTATTTTTTTATGAAACGAGTGATCCGCCGCTTGGAAAAACGGTTTGATTATTCGGAGTATGGCGGGGCGCCCCTACTCGGGGTGAATGGAAATTGTATCATTTGTCATGGCGCTTCCAACGCCAAGGCGATTATGAATGCCATTGTTCTAGCGGCCAGCCTTGCAAGGAATAAGCTGAATGAGCATCTGCTTCAGGAATTGAAAGAGAAGCAGGACATGTTGCAGCTCGGCCAGAAATCGAAAAACGGGTTGAGAAGATCCGGAAACTCCAAAATGAACGGATAGGAGGAAAAAGAGTTGGACTATTTTTTGACGCCTGAGCAGAAGTCGATCCGGGATTTAGCGCGGAAGATCGCCGTTGAGAAAGTCTTGCCGGTCCGGGCCGAACTGGACGAAAAAGAAGAGTTTCCATGGGAAATTATAAAGGTCTGCGCAGAGGCAGGTCTCATGGGGATCTCCATTGAAGAGGAGTACGGAGGCTTCGGGGGAGGGGTCTTTGAAAACTCTCTGGCGGTAGAAGAAATGAGCCGGATCTGTCTGGGAGTGGCCACCAGCTATGCAGCCAGTGGTTTGGGGGCTCATCCGATCATGCTCTACGGAAGCCCTGAACAGAAGAAAAAGTATCTTCCGGATATTGCCAGCGGAAAGAAGTTAGCCGCCTTTGGATTGACCGAGGCCGATGCCGGAAGTGACGCCGGTTCAATCCGCACGACCGCCACCCGGACTGAGGGGGGCTATATTTTAAATGGGACAAAGCAGTGGATTACCAATGGAGGGGAGGCGGAAACCTACACCATCATTGCAATGACCGACCGTTCCAAGGGACCGAGGGGAGCAAGCGCCTTCATCCTTGAAAAAGGAATGAGCGGTTTCACCTTCGGGAAGAAAGAGAACAAGATGGGCATTCGGGCCTCTGCCACAAGGGAGCTCGTCTTTCAGGATTGTTTCGTTCCCAAGGCGAATCTCATCGCCAAAGAAGGAATGGGATTCATCGTCACCATGAGAACCTTCGACCGGACACGGCCCGGGGTGGGAGCCCAGGGCGTTGGTCTGGCTCAGGGAGCCCTTGATGAAGCGGTTCGATACGCCAGGGAGCGGGAACAGTTTGGAAAGAAGATCATCTCCTTTCAGGCGGTCCAGCATATGCTGGCGGATATGGCCACCCAGGTGGAGGCCGCACGGGCTCTGGTCTATTCCGTGTCGCGATACATCGACCAATCGGACAACCCAAAAGAGATCTCAAAGGTCTCCGGAATGGCAAAAGTCTTTGCCAGTGATACCGCCATGAAGGTGACGACCGATGCCGTTCAGATCTTCGGCGGTTACGGGTACATGAAGGAGTACCCCGTAGAGAAGATGATGAGGGATGCCAAGATTCTTCAGATCTATGAAGGGACGAATCAGATTCAGAGGAATGTCATCGGCCTCGAATTGAGCAAAGAGTACGCTGGGAAGAAATAAAAAATCTCTGTCTAAGGGGCAGGGTAAAGATGCCCGTTTGGTCAAAAGGTTAAGTCATTGGTTTTAAGGTTCAGACCTTACCCTTTTCCTTTACCGAAACCGGCATCCTAACCTTGACCTTAGCCCAAAATACCTTATGAAGAAGACAGCGTTTGTATTTCCGGGACAGGGTTCACAGGCGGTTGGAATGGGAAAGGAGCTTTGCGACCATTTCAAGGTTGCCAGGGAGATCTTTGAAGAAGCCGATGATACCCTTCGCTTCTCCATTTCAGGGCTCTGTTTTGAGGGTCCGGAAGAGGCATTAAAATTGACCGAAAATACCCAGCCGGCTGTGTTGACCGCGAGCATTGCAGCGCTCAGGGTTCTTCGGGCCGAGAGAGGGATTCAGCCCGAACTTACAGCCGGACACAGCCTGGGAGAGTATAGCGCCCTGGTTGCCTCCGGTGCGCTCTCTTTCGCTGAGGCTGTTCAGATCGTCCGGCTCCGGGGAAAATTCATGCAGGAAGCTGTTCCGGTTGGAGAAGGAACCATGGCTGCCATTCTCGGCATGGAATGGGAAGAAGTGGAGAAGGTCTGTGAAGAGGCTTCATCCGGAGAGGTTCTGTCTCCTGCCAATTTTAACTGTCCCGGGCAGATTGTCGTTGCCGGGCATACAAAGGCGGTTGAGCGGGCTATTGAATTGGTCAAACAAAAAGGGAAAAAAGCCATGCCTCTTCAGGTCAGTGCGCCTTTTCATTCACCTTTAATGAAACCAGCAGGGGTTCGACTGAGCGAAGCCCTTCAGGGGACAACCATTAAAGAGCTACGGATTCCGGTCGTAACCAATGTTGAAGCGAAAGCCAATTTGGAACCGGAAAGGGTAAAACCTCTTCTTGTGGAGCAGGTGTCGAGCCCGGTTCGCTGGGAGGAGTCGATGCGCCGGATGGTTGAGGAAGGGATCGAACGGGTTCTGGAGATCGGTCCGGGAAAGGTCTTGTCCGGTTTGATGAAACGGATAGATTCAAAAGTTGAAACAGGAAATATTGAAGATATCCAGTCATTGAAAAAAATCGGTTAAGGTTACGGTTACGAAGCCCGTTTCGGCTACCGGTTACGGTTAGGTGTAAGGATTAAGAAACGATAAACGTTGCCTTCTCATAACGATACGAGCCTCGTTACCGTTAGACTTTATTTTTTTGGCAAAGGAGAAGAGAGTGGAGCTTTTAGGGAAAGTAGCTTTAGTCACTGGAGCGGCACAGGGCATCGGAAAGGCGATCGCCCTGCTTCTCGCAAAAAATGGGGCGGATGTCGTCATCTCGGATATCAATCTTGAGAAGGCTCAGGAGACCGCCAATGAAATACAGGGGATGGGCAGAAAATCGTTTGCGATCAAAGTCAATGTCGCCGATCTTAGCGATGTGGAACGAATGATCGAAGCCATCGTCGGACAATTTGGGCGGATCGACATCCTGGTCAACAATGCCGGCATCACCCGCGACCGGTTGATCCTGAGGATGACCGAGGAGGACTGGGATGCGGTTCTCGACGTCAACCTGAAAGGGACGTTCAACTGCACGAAGGCGGCCATACGGTACATGTCGAAGCAGAAGAGCGGGAAGATCGTCAGCATCGCTTCGGTGTCAGGCGAGATGGGGAATCCGGGACAGGCCAACTATGCGGCCTCCAAGGCAGGCGTGATCGGTTTTACCAAGACCATTGCGCGGGAATTTGCGGCCAGAGGGATCAATGTGAATGCCGTTGCCCCCGGCTATATTCAGACCCCGATGACCGATGCCATTCCTGAAAAGGCGAAAGAAACATTGAAGCAAATGATTCCCCTGGAGCGGTTAGGACAGGCAGAGGATGTGGCCCGGGCTGTGCTTTTCCTCGTTTCAGAAAATTCGAGTTACATCACCGGACAGATATTAAATGTCAACGGTGGCATCTATATGTGAGGAGGTGAATCAATGGACGTTGATAAAAGGGTAAAGGAAATTATCGTTGAGCAGTTGGGAGTGAATGAAAGCGAAGTCGTTCCGGAAGCCAAATTCATTGACGATCTTGGGGCGGATTCTCTCGACCTGGTGGAATTGGTGATGGCTCTGGAGGAAGAGTACAACATGGAGATCTCCGATGAGGATGCGGAGAAGATCGTGACCGTGGGCGATGCGATTGAGTACATTCGTGCACACGTGGCCCAATAGGCACCTTAAAACAATCATTGCAAAATTAACATTGCAAAATTAGCAATTAACAATGAAAGAAAAATTTTTTTCATTGTTAACTTTGAATTGCTAATTTTCCATTTTGCAATGATCTTTAAAGAAGGGGAGAGGTCTTGAAACGAAGAGTTGTTGTCACAGGAATGGGACTGGTCGTTCCCATTGGGATTGGAGTCGAAACGGCCTGGAAGAATGCCTGTGGAGGAAAATCCGGCATCGGCAGGCTTACCCGGTTTAATCCCGAAGGCTTTGAGACCCGGATTGCCGCAGAGGTAAAAGGCTTCAATCCCGAATTATACATCGAGAAGAAAGAGGTCAAGAAAATGGACCTCTTCATCCAGTACGCCCTTGCTTCAACCAAGGAGGCGGTGGAGGATTCCAAGTTAGAGATCACCCCGGAAAACGGCGACCGGATCGGCGTCATTGTCGGGACAGGGTTGGGCGGACTGCCCACCATTGAGAAGTATCATCAGATCCTCATGGAAAGGGGGCCTGGAAGGATCAGCCCCTTTTTCATTCCCATGCTCATTGCCAATCTTGCTGCCGGACAGATCGCCATTCAATATGGGGCCAAGGGACCCAATACCTGCGTGGTGACCGCCTGCGCCACCGGCGGTCACTGTATTGGAGACGCTTTCCGCGCCATTGTTTATGGAGACGCAGACGCTGCCATCACCGGCGGGACCGAGTCCAATATCACTCCTCTCACCGTCGGTGGGTTCAATGCGATGAGAGCCCTCTCCACGCGGAATGACGAACCGGAGAAGGCCTGTCGTCCATTCGAAAAGAACCGGAATGGCTTTGTCATCGCCGAAGGGGCCGGGATTGTTATTCTGGAAGAACTGGAATTTGCCCAGAAGAGGAATGCAAGAATTTATGCCGAATTGATCGGCTATGGTTATACAGGAGACGCCCACCATATTACCGCGCCTTCACCGGACGGGGATGGGGCCATCCGGTGCATGAGAATGGCCATTAAAGATGCAGGATTGAAGCCGGAAGATATTGATTATATCAATGCTCACGGAACCTCCACGCAGCTCAATGATCTGACCGAAACCATTGCTATTAAGAAGGTCTTCGGAGACCACGCCAAAAAGATACCCATCAGCGCCACCAAGTCAATGACCGGACATCTGCTCGGAGCGGCCGGCAGCACCGAAGCCATCTTCACCATCCTCGCCCTCCGGGATGGGATCCTTCCCCCCACGATGAACTACGATGAACCGGACCCGGAATGCGATCTGGACTATGTCCCCAATGTTGCGAGACGACAGGATGTAAGCATAGGGATGTCGAACGCCTTCGGTTTTGGCGGAACGAATGCAACCCTCATCTTTCGGAAGTTCACCCCGTTAGAAAAGCCCCGCTGATTGCAGCGGGGATGGAGATGGAATTCTTTTAAGAGAGAACATGGGGTTTAAAGCCCCGTGTGAGCCATCCCGTTAGAAAGTCAAAGACTTCTAACGGGGTGAACAGGATAGCACCAATGCAGATCGGTATGGCCTGCGACCACGGCGGTTTTGAACTCAAAGAAGAACTGAAACGCCACCTCCAATCCCTCGGCCATGAGCCCCTTGACCTGGGAACCTTCAATGAGGACTCCGTTGACTATCCTGATTACGGTGTCCTGGTCGCTGAGAAAATCTCAAAAGGAGAGATGGAGAAAGGGATCCTCATCTGTGGAACCGGGATCGGGATGTCGATCCTTGCCAACAAATTCAGGGGCGTGAGAGCCGCTCTCGCCAATGATCTTTTCTCCGCACGTTTCTGCCGGGAGCATACCGATGCCAATATTCTGGTGATCGGGGGAAGAATCGTAGGAAAAGAACTCGCCAAGGAGATCGTGAGGGTCTGGCTCGAGACCCCATTCCTTGAGGGGAGGCATCAGCGACGCCTGGAAAAGATCAAAGCCCTTGAAAAAGAGAAGTTCAAAGGGTAATTAATCAAATTCCAAATTTCAAAACCCAAATCTAAAAAAAATGTCAAATTTTCAAATTGAAAAAATTTGGACTTTGGATTTCAATTGGCATTTGAACTTTGTCATTTGACATTTATACTCCTCTATCCTCTTGGATGGCCTATCCTTGAAAAGAAAAGAGAAAAATAATATTCATCCCCAGCGACCTTCCTGGGATGAGTATTTTATGGACATCACTCATCTCGTGGCGAAGCGTTCCACCTGCCTCCGTAGGCGGGTGGGAGCCATTCTTGTTAAAGACAAGAAGATTTTAGCCACAGGGTATAATGGCGCCCCTTCACGCCTTGAGCACTGTCTCGATATCGGATGCCTTCGTGAAAGATTAAAGATCCCATCTGGAGAACGCCATGAACTGTGCCGCGGCCTTCATGCGGAACAGAATGCCATCATCCAGGCGGCGTATCATGGGGTGGGGATCCACGGAGCCACCCTTTATTGCACAAATCATCCGTGTATCATCTGCTCCAAGATGATCATCAATGCAGGCATTGAGCGGATCATCTATGAAGAAGGCTATGCCGATGCATTGGCCAGAGGGATGTTAAGGGAGTCGGGAATCAAAGTCGGAAAATTCAATCGAAAACGGAGGATTGAGAGTGGACAGTAGAAGATAGACTTAAGGCTACCTCTAAAAATGTCATTCCGGCGAAGGCCGGAATCCAGAAGGTCTTGATATTACTGGACTCCGGTTTTCACCGGAGTGACGAATCTGGAATTATTAGAGGCTCCCTTAAAACTCTACGTTCCACTTTCTACATTCGAATCAAATGAAATGTCCCTTCTGCAATCATCCCGAAAGCAAGGTTGTTGACTCCCGTCTGGGCAAAGACAAAGAGACGATCCGGAGGAGGAGGGAATGCCTCAAATGTCAGAAGCGTTTTACCACAAGCGAGAGGACGGAGGATTCGCTTCCCCTGGTCATTAAAAAAGACGGAAGGCGAGAACCCTTCAACCGGATTAAAATCTCCAATGGCCTGAAAAAGGCCTGTGAAAAGAGGCCCATCAGCATCAATGTGATTGAGAAAAGCGTCAACCGGATTGAGTCCTATTTTCAGGAGAAAGGCGAGAGAGAGATCAAAAGCTCTGAAATCGGGGAGAAGGTGATGGAGGAACTTCACCGTCTCGATGGGGTCGCCTATGTCCGTTTCGCCTCTGTCTACCGGCAGTTTAAGGACATCCATGAATTTATGGATGAGCTGAAAGATCTCCTTGGAAATAAAGAAGAAGGTAAAAAGAAGTAAACTCGATAGGCGGGAATCAGGTTACCAGGAAATCAGGATGCAGGATAGCAGGCTATCAGGATATCAGAAAAACGGAAAAAGATAATTTTAACCTGATGCCCGGATGTCCTGATATCCACTACCCGGTAGCCTGATACCCCGATAACCGCTAAAACGTGTATCGAACTGAACCCTTCGCAAACCCTTGCTTGATACCTGACTTTGAGTTTTTTTATGAAAGATGACGAACATTGGATGAAGCGAGCCCTTCGGCTTGCTGAAAAAGGCAGGGGAAGGACATCGCCCAACCCCATGGTGGGAGCTGTCCTCGTGAAAGAGGGGAGACTCGTTGGAGAGGGGTATCATGTTCAGGCAGGGGAGGATCATGCCGAGATCGTTGCCCTGAGAAAAACGGGGGATGAGGCAGAGGGGGCCACACTTTATATCAACCTCGAACCCTGCAGCCATTATGGAAAGACGCCTCCCTGTGCTCCTGCTCTGATTGAAGCAGGAGTGAAAAGGATAGTGGTAGGGATGGAAGACCCCAACCCCCTGGTGAAAGGGAGAGGGCTGGAGATGCTTCGGATAGCCGGCCTCGATGTCGAAGTCGGAATTTTAGAAGAAGATTGCCAAAAACTGAATGAAGCCTTCTGCAAATATATTCGGACAAGAGAACCCTTCGTCATTCTAAAAATTGCAGCGACGCTGGATGGCAAGATTGCAACGCAACACGGAGAATCCAAATGGATTACCGGAGAAAAATCGAGGCGCCTCGTCCAACATTTGAGAAATGAAGCGGATGGCCTTCTCGTGGGAATCGGCACCATCTTCAAAGATGACCCCCTGCTGACGGCGCGCATCAGAGGGGGAAAGAATCCCTATCGGATTGTTCTCGATAGCAAGTTGAGGATTTCCGAGAATGCGAGGGTGCTGGATCAGAGCCCGGAGAAGACAATCCTTGCCACAACCGAATTGGCACCAAAAGAAAAAATCGAGAATCTTGAGAAGAGAGGGGCGCGGGTCTTGGTCCTTGATTCCATGCAAGGGAGGGTCAACCTGAAGTCTCTCCTCTTAAAGTTAGGTGAGATGGGAATGATGAGCCTTCTCGTTGAGGGAGGAAACGAAGTGAACGGCTCATTCCTGAATGATGGGTTGATCGATAAAATCTTCTTTTTTCTCTCTCCCAAGCTGTTAGGGGGGCAAGCATTGGGGATTTTCGGAGGGAGAGGGAAGGAAAAACTTGAAGAGGTCGTTTCATTCCATCGACTTAAGATTAAAAAAGTGGGAGAAGACCTGCTTCTCGAAGGATATCCGAAGAAATTATGTTCACTGGAATCATAGAAGGTAAGGGGAAGGTTTTAAGGGTTGAACGCCGGGGGGGAGCGAGAAGGCTAACGATCGAATTCCCCCCTCGTTTGACAGAGATACAACTTGGTGATAGTATTAGTATAAATGGGGTTTGCCTGACTATTGTAGAAAAAGGGGATCAGGCCTCAAAGTTTGATCTATCAGAAGAGACGATCAAGAGGAGTGGACTGGGTGAGTTAAAAGAAGGTGATCCTGTTAATCTGGAGAGGGCGCTGGGACTCAACGGCCGTTTGGGAGGCCATTTCGTTACAGGGCATATTGATGGCCTCGGCGTGATCACGGAGAAGAAAAAGGAGAGGGATTTTGTCAATCTGAGGCTGAGAGTTCCGGAAAATGTTTCAAAATATGTCGTTCCTAAGGGGTCGATTGCAGTCGATGGGATCAGTTTAACAGTCAATGAAGTGAGGGGCAATGAGATTGTGCTCACGCTTATTCCATATACCCTGGAGAAGACGACCTTGATGGAAAAGCGAATAGGGGATCCTGTCAATCTGGAGGCTGACATCTTAGGCAAGTATGTGGAGCAACTGATCAGCCATAAGAGCGGAAAGCCCAAAGGATTGGACCGGTCTTTCTTAGAAGAACATGGTTTTTTAAAAGGAGATGGGGGTTCAGATGGTTAGCACCATTGAAGAGGCATTGGAAGATATCCGACAGGGAAGGATGGTGATTCTGGTCGATGACGAAGATCGTGAGAATGAAGGCGACCTCACGATGGCTGCGGAGAAGGTGACGCCCGAGGCCGTCAATTTTATGGCCAAATACGGAAGAGGGCTGATCTGTCTATCATTGACCGAGGAACGGTTGAACGAGCTCCGGCTTCCCATGATGGTCTCGGATAATACCTCCCGGTTCCAGACCGCTTTTACCGTGTCGATCGATGCGAAACAAGGGGTGACCACCGGCATTTCAGCGGCTGACCGGGCCACCACGATCCTCACGGCCATTGATGACAGCACCACGCCTGAGGATATTGTCTCTCCGGGCCATATTTTCCCCCTGAGAGCCAGAACCGGCGGGGTTCTGGTCAGGACAGGTCAGACGGAAGGCTCGGTCGATTTGGCAAGACTATCCGGGCTCAAACCATCAGGGGTGATCTGTGAGATTATGAACGAAGATGGCACGATGTCCCGGATGCCCGATCTGAGGATCTTTGCCGAAAAGCATGGCTTGAAGATTGTCACCATAGCCGATCTCATTAAATACAGGCTCCATAAAGAAAGTTTGGTCCGGAGGATAGCCGAAGCAAAAATTCCGACAAAATATGGAGGTCTTTTCACAGCCATTGCCTATGAGAACGATGTCGACCCTTTTCACCATCTGGCGCTGGTTAAGGGAGAGATTCAACGGGATGACGAGGTTCTGGTAAGGGTGCACTCCCAGTGTTTGACAGGCGATGTCTTCGGGTCAAGGCGATGCGACTGTGAGGAGCAGCTCCATAAGGCGATGGCCATGGTTGAAAAGGAAGGCAAGGGCGTCATCGTCTATATGAGACAGGAGGGCCGAGGGATCGGTTTGGTCAATAAATTACGGGCTTACTGCCTTCAGGATCTGGGAAAGGATACCGTGGAGGCCAATGAGGCGCTCGGATTTCAAGCGGATATGAGGGATTATGGAATCGGGGCCCAGATTCTTGTGGACCTGGGCCTTCATAAAATCCGGTTGATCACGAACAACCCTAAGAAGATTAAAGGACTTGAGGGGTATGGAATTGAAGTAACCGAAAGGGTGCCCATCGAATCGAAACCCAGTCAGGAAAATATTGAATATCTGAAGACGAAAGCGAAGAAGATGGGGCATATCCTCTCCATCAAATCAGGCGAGTAAAAGAATTGCGGATTGCGGATTGCGGATTGCGGATTACTCTAGCGCTTTGAAAAACTTTTTATAAAATCCCTCCCCACCTCCCTTTGCCTGCCTTTGGCAGGATAAAGAAAA
>VGRU01000051.1 GCA_016875255.1 Deltaproteobacteria bacterium | reverse complement strand
TTTTGCAACCGAGACTGCAATGATCGCCGGCCAGGGACCGAGAAGAATGGCTACAAGAGTTGTACCGTTGAGGTGTCCCGTTGTTCCGCCGGGAAGAGGGATGGCAAAGACCATGACCACGAGACTGAAAACAGATGCCATGGCGAGAAATGGAATCTGGGCGGTTTCGAGGTTCTTTTTAACTTTTCTGGATGCATAGATCCAGATGGGCACCATGGCCGCCCAGAGGCCGCCGTAGGTTACGGGTCCCAAATATCCATCGGGTATGTGCATAAATCCTCCCTTAAAAAAAGGCCACGAAGTATTTCTTCCGCTTCTGCGAAAGCATGGCCTTCGTGGCCTTAATAGATCATTGAAAATTGGTAAATGCAAAGTTAGCAGTTCAAAATAAGGTTCAGAATGAAATATTTTCTCTTTTCCGACCTTTTATGGATTCATCATTGCTAACTTTTCAATTTACAATTTATATTTTTCATTAAGGGTTTAAAAGGATTTATACTTCTTCCAGCACGATCCGGTGATCGAGGAGATTCATCTCCTTGATTCGGGCTTTGATCCTTTTCTGTTCCCCAAAAATATTTTGAAGATAGAGTTCTTCCTTTTCAGGGCGAAGGACAGAGATATCCTCAAGGATGAGCTCCTCCTTGCCTTCTTTTAGCAGGTATGCATTGGCCTCACACATGGGTTCCTCCCGATCTCAATATATGATCTCCTGTATTCGCTTAATCAATTGGTCAATCAGATGGGGAAGGGGCTCCTTGGGGGCTCCGATGATTTCCACATCGGGCATCTTTAAGGGTAGAAGACATTTCAAAGCGGGGGAGGATGCAATGGCCTCTGCCATTTTCGGCGTCAACTCCCCCATCATCGAATTGGCAAGGACGATCGCGGTGGATCCCGCGATCATATCCACTCTCTTTACGGTTTGAACGATGGCATTTTCTCCGGAGGCTCCCTTATTGGCCCCTGCTTTTAACATTGCTCCTGTGGCCATGGCATTCGTTCCAAGTCCGATGACTTCGATCTCTTCCCCAAAGACTTCCCGGAGGCGTTTGATCACCAGGCCTCCGATGCCCCCTCCCTGTCCATCAATCACTGCGATTGCTTTTTTCTTTTCCATATTAAAAGCAATAAAAAAGCCACTTACGGCCCCTCCTTCCTGGAGGCGCTTCACCTTCGTGGCTACTTTTTATATAAACGGAACAAAAATAAATGTCAACTAATTAAAATAGTAAATGGGTGACCCCGGATCATTTGAAGTATTTGAGGATGGCGTTGACGAGGTTTTTTGCTATTTTCTCCTGGAACCCGGTCTGGTTGAGGAGACGTTCATCCTCCTTGTTGGTGATGAAAGCCACTTCGACCAGAACCGAAGGAATATCCGGCGCCCTTAGTACGATAAAATTGGCCTGCCGGTAGGAGGGATATTTCAGAGGATGAATTTCCTTCATCTCGTCAAGAGTCAATTCGGCGAACCGGAAGCTTTCCTTCATCGAATTGTTCTGCATCAGGTCGAGGAGAATCTGGTTTAAATTGGGGTCTTTGCTGAGAGAGGCAGGCCTCAGAAAAGCCCCTCCCAGGATATTGGACATATTCTCCTTATCGGCGAGGAGTTTGGCGGCTTGATCCGAGGCGCCAGAAAGGGAGAGACAGTAAACAGAGGAGCCTCTGGCCTGAGGGTTAAAGCTTCCATCGGCGTGCAGGCTGATGAAGAGGTCGGCGCCATACTCCCTTGCTATTCTTACCCTCTGTTCGAGGGGAACAAAATAATCCCCTTTCCGTGTCAGGAAAGCCTTCACCTCTTTCTGTTGATTGAGGAGATGAATCGCCTTTTCCCCGACCTTCAACACGATATCCTTCTCCATCGTTTTGCGGGGTCCCACAGCTCCAGGGTCCTCTCCGCCATGGCCGGGATCGATGACGACGATCTTTATGCCCTTCGATCTGACCTCTTTCTGTTTCTGCCTTTCCTCCTGATCCTTTGTCTCCTGTCCGACATCGATGAGGTCGATGACGAGCCGATGGGTCTTTCCAAGATCAGGCTTGAGCGCGAAGATATTCGCCTGGAGAGGAGTCTTCTGATAAAGCGCCAGCCTTGCCTTTCCTTTTCCAAGATCGGTCAGGCTGATTTTGAGAAGATATTTATCCTTAACTTCCAGTTCTCTCTTTTTCGGCAGAGAGGTGATGCCGGTTAATTCAACCTGGTATAGCGGAGGGTTTTCCTGGGAGGAACTCTCATACCGGGGCGGATCTGTAAGATCCAGGACCACGCGGGTGTGATCCGGGGCAGACCAGAACCGGATGTCGGTAATGGCTGCCCCGAAAACGGAAACAGGAAGGTGAAGGATCAGGATGACAGAAATGAGAAGGGGTTTGATTTTTGATAAAATAGATCCCATTTTCTCACCGGTCATTTTTAAATGATCTTATTCTTAACCAATCTTAAAGACCATGGCGGCTCCCGTGTCCCCTGCCGCGCATCCGGCCCACAGGCCATATCCCCCGCCGAGCATAACGATCTCCTCGATTAATTCAGCGATGAGTCTTCCGGCCGTAGGTCCCTGCGGATGGCCGTAAATCATCGAGTTTCCATAATTATTCATCCAGTTGACATCTATCCCCATGGTTTTGGCCATATAGATGTCATTGACGACAAAGGGGCTGTGCGTCTTTACGGCTTTGAGGTCTTTTACGGTCAGTCCGGCATCCCTGAGGGCCATTTCAGAAGCAGGGACAGGCGCTGCTGCCATATAACCCTTTTTCGCTCTGGCAAATCCATAGGAGAGGATCTGAATCTCGACCTTCGGGTCAGCGCTCCACTCTTTAGCCTTCTCCTTCGTGGTGACGATGAAACCGCAATTTCCGTCCGCAGGATGAGTCTGGGCGCCATAACTGATAACGCCACCGGGCTCCACCGGCGCCAGTTTGGCCAGGCCTTCAGCCGTGGTGGGGGTTATCCCTTCGTCTTCTTCAATCAGTTTAATCTCTTTTTTCCCTGCTTTCACCTCCACAGGGAACATATATCTCTTCTGAAAGGCTCTATCATTCGCGATCGAATCCATGTATTGCAGGTATCTTCTCAAGGAAACCCGGTCGCACTCCTCTTTGGTGACTCCAATCTGTTTCGCCACGTTTTCAGCGGTCTGAATCATTTTGAAACCAGCCCACGGGTCCCGATTGAAGTTGTCCATCATCCAGTTTTCAGAAATGACCTCACCGCCGGGGCCGGATGGGTTCGGCCAGATCGTGTGGGGGCCGTTGGAACAGCGATCGGACAAGAGGGCGTACCCGGTCTGGTAGCCTCCGAGCTCGATATTCTGGGCGGCAAGATAGATGGCGGTGGCTGATGTGGTGCAGGCCTGATTGATCATAAGGGCCGGGACATCCTTAGCGCCTTCAACGAGCATGGCGGCTGACCAGGTATGGCTATAGAACAAACGGTGCTGGGCAATGGTTATTCCAAAGTAGAGATAGTCAATAATGGTTGGATCCAGTTTTCTCTTTTTAAACCACCGGTTGGCCGTTGCCGCCCCGAGGGTGATGGCGTTTTCATTGGCCAGGCTTCCCTGCCAGCGGCAGAACGGGGATGAGTAATAACCCCGGAATGGAATATAGGCTTTGTTTAGTTTGGTCATAATGTCTCCTCCTTATTTTGTGAATCGTGAGGGGTGATTCGTGATTCGTTAAAAAAATTCTTTTCGGGTCACGCCTGCGTGCCCTGCCTTCGCGGTAGCGGCTTCACGCAGGCAGGCGAAACAATGCACTCCGGCGTGCAGGCACGAGTCACCTATCACCTGTCACTTTTTTTAATACTTATACCAGCCTCCCTTTGTTTTCCTTCCCAATTTTCCGGCGCGAATCATTGACCTCAACAGGGGAGGGGTGGACCATTTGCTCTCTTTGCTCAATTCCTTATAGAGGTATTCATTCACATGATGAGCAATATCAATACCCGTGAGGTCCATCAGTTCGAATGGCCCCATGGGATAGTTGAGTCCGAGTTTGACCGCCTTATCAATGTCTTCAATCGAGGCAACCCCTTCTTCAAACATACGAATGGCTTCCACAAGATGGGGGATCATGAGCCGGTTGACAATAAATCCCGGCGTATCCTTCTTCACTTCGACAGGCTCCTTTCCCATCTTTTTAGACATCTCCATGACAACCTGTGTTGTCTCATCATTGGTGTAGTACCCTCTGATCACCTCAACCAGTTTCATGATTGGGGCCGGATTGAAAAAATGCATCCCTGCCACCTTTTCAGGCCTTTTCGTGGCCATGGCAATCTCTGTCACAGACATCGACGAGGTGTTGGTCGTCAGAATGACATGCGGCCCGGTTATTTCATCGAGCGCTTTAAAGACGCCCCTCTTCAACTCGAGGTCTTCAAAAACCGCTTCGATGACAAAATCGACATCCTTTAAATCTTCGATCCGGGTCGTCCCCTTAATTCGTGAGAGAACCCCTTTCTTTTGTTCTTCGGTCATCTTCCCTTTTTCGACGCTTTTGGAAAGAAACTTATCGATGGCTTTAAGACCGTTCTCAACAAAACGGTCTTCGATGTCCCTCATCACCACCTGATACCCAGCCTGGGCTGCTACCTGAGCGATTCCATTCCCCATTGAGCCAGCACCCAATACGCCAATCTTCTTAATCTCCATACGTCCCTCCTGATTGATGAAGTGTAATTGAAAAACTAAAAATTACCCTTGCTGTTCTTTTTTTCACATAAGTTATTATAATATCTCCTTGATGTCAAATTTTTTTTGTGAGACTTCAGAAAAAGCCCAGAAATCTCTGATTGCTTAGTGCTTCGATTCGCAAATACGATCACGTATCCTCATGCTGCGAATTGAAATCATTGCTGACTCAGCACTAAGTCCTGAGTAAATAAATACGTTACCGAATTTATGAATCGATGGACTTAGAAAATAGAGACGAATAGCACGAATGGCAGCGAATGACACGCTTGCGCACCAAAGCGCTTCAGCCCGCAGGCACGAACAGGGTTTATTCGTGGGATTCGTTCATAGTACCTAACCCGGCATAGCCGGAACCAAAGAGGCTTTTGGGGTTGATAAAATTCGAAATCCGAATATCGAAATCCGAAACAAATCCGAATTTTCAAAATTCAAATTTCTTAAACTTTTATCTGTTTTGAACATTTGAAATTTGGTCATTTGAGATTGTTTCGAATTTCGGATTTCGTGCTTCGGATTTAAAATCCGCTCAATTTAGGTATCAGATTGTTGCACATTTCTCGCTTGACGAATGAAGCCATTTTGTATAGAGTCACACAGACAAGAGGGAGATCTCAATGAATGTCGGACAAATTCTCACTTTTACATCACATAAATTCCCTCAGCGGATCGCACTCATCTGCGAACAAGAGCGGATGACCTATCAGGAGTTCAATGTTCGGGCCAATCGACTGGCCAATGGGTTGCTCCGCCTCGGCTTGAAAAAAGGAGAGAAGGTGGCTGTTCTTCTCTTCAATTCTATCCCCCTTGTCGAGATTTTCTTCGCCTCGGCAAAGACAGGCGGCGTCTTCACGCCGATCAATTTCCGGTTCGCCGCCGAGGAGGTTTTCTATATCCTCGACCATTCCGACGCCCGTTTTTTTATCTATGGAGAGGAGTTTTCAGAGCTTGTTGAGAAGATCCGGCCCAGGCTGAAAAAGGTGGAGTCCTTTATTACCTTTGGGGAATTCACTTCCCCTTCGATTATGAACTATGAAACATTCCTGAGAGGGTCTCCTGCTCAGGAACCGGATGTCCCCCTCTCCGAAATGGATGAATGCCAGTTGATGTATACCTCCGGCACCACAGGAAAACCGAAAGGGGCTCTTCTCACCCATGAGAATCTCCTCTGGAATCTTTTCAATACCATCTTAGGAAGGGAGGAGAAGGAAGGCGAGACGTCACTCGTCATCGGTCCTCTTTATCACACCGCCGCTCTCAATAACCATTTCCTTACCCGTGTGGCGATGGCCGGGACCAGCATCCTCGTCAAACAATTTGACCCGGAAAGGGTGATGGAGATCATCGAAAAGGAGAGGGTGACGGTCATCTCAGGGGCTCCTTCAGCCTACCATCTGATGCTCTCCCTTCCTGAGGGGCGGTATGACACCCGTTCGATCACCAAATGCACCACAGGGGCCTCCATCCTTCCGAATGAGACGAAGGAGAGGCTGGCGAAACTTTTTCCCAACCTCTCAGGCATTTATGACGTCTATGGATGCACCGAGGCCACGCCCTCGATTGCGATCCTCAAGGCGAAGGATTCCCTGCGGAAAAGGGAATGCGTGGGACCACCTGTTTCCTTCCTGGAGGTGAGAATTGTGGATGATCAGGATCAGGATGTCCCTTTGGGAGAGGTGGGGGAATTGCTCTGCCGCGGTCCCAATGTGATGAAGGGATATTATAAGGATGAAGAGGCCACCCGGGAGGCTCTCCGGAGCGGATGGCTCCACACAGGGGATCTGGCCCGGAGGGATGAGGAGGGATTCATCTATATCGTTGACCGGAAGAAGGATATGATTGTCAGCGGCGGAGAGAATATCTATCCGCGTGAGATTGAAGAGATCCTTTACAGCCATCCCAAGATTGAAGATGCAGCCATTGTCGGGATCCCTGATCCGCTCTGGGGTGAATCGGTCAGGGCGGTCATCGTTTTGAAAAGAGGGGAGACGATGACAGAGGAGGAGGTGATCGAATACTGCAAAAGTCATCTTGCCAGTTACAAGAAGCCTAAGTCAGTAGAGTTTGCGGAGAGCCTTCCGAGAAATCCTTCGGGGAAGGTCCTCAAAACCGTGTTGAGAGAAAAATTCTTAAAAAAAGGAGGAGGACGATGAAACGATCAAGCTTTTTTGTAGTAGTGTTTATATTGACTGTGATGATGAGCGCTGTCCAGGCCCAGGAGAAACGATTGGTCATCGGGACGGCGAGCACCGGAGGGACATGGTTCCTTTTAGGCGGAGGGGTTTCGGGAATCATCAACAAACATATCAAGGGGGTGACTTCTACGGCCATTCCTTCCGGAGCCTCAATTGAAAACATCAGGGCGATTTCCAAGCAGAGGCAGGATCTGGCTCTCACCATGCCTGACATCGCCTTCTATGCCTTCAATGGACAGGAGATGTTCAAGGATGGAAAAGTGGAAGAGATCCGGGGACTCTTTTCAACCTATCCCATCGACATCCAGATCTATGTGGAAGAGAAATCTCCGATCAAGACCATTTCTGACATCAAAGGGAAGAATCCCAAGGTGGCTGTGGGACCACCCGGGAGCGGAACAGAGGTGATGGCAAGGTATGTCTTAAAAGAGTACGGAATCACCTACGATGATATTCAAGAACAGTTTCTCTCCCATACGGAGGCCACTGCTGCAATGAAGGATGGGAATATTGAGGTGGGAATTGTCACCCTTGGGACGCCCGCACCCACCCTGGTCGAGTTGACCCGTTATAAGAAGATCAGGTTTCTCGATATCGAGCCTGAAGTAGGGGAAAGGATCAATAAGAAATTCCCTGCTTACTTTCCAAGGGTGATCCCTACAGGGACCTATCCGGGAATGGCAAAAGAGCATCACACTCTGGGCTGGATGGGTTTCTTCATCGTCCACAAAGATTGCACCGGCGACCTTGCCTATGAGATGTTGAAAGCCGTCTTCGATCATAAGGCGGAACTGGATGCCATCCATGCCATGTTCAAGGAGATCACCTTGGCCAATGCCACCAAAGGGATGTCGATTCCGCTTCACCCGGGAGCGATTCGGTTCTTTAAGGAGAGAGGAGTCATAAAATAATCATTGAAAATTGATCAATGATCAGTGGTCATTTAGCATTGAAGATGAAAAAAGGGTCCATCTTGTTGAGGATAGCTATAGGCGTATGCATCATAGCGATGTTGGTTTGGGCGTTGTGGCCTGTCTACCACCTGGAAGTTTCGAGCGAGGGCAGGCCGGATGCCTTTCTCTCGCTTCCCGTCTCTTCAGGGGACAGGTTCAGCATCCGGTTTTTCCACTCCTACGATCGGGCCTTTTTCCAGGAGAATTATGAGATCGAACACGGGTCGCAAATTCTTCTGAGGAATATGACTTTCCAATCCCATCTCAATGGTGCAGGATTTGCCTATCCCAATTTCCATTTACGGCCGGATGGTGTGGGAGAGTTGAGAGATATCAATGAGGCGAGGAAGAAGATTCGGTTCATGATGGGGTCGAGAGATCTGGCCAATCATAAACTCATCTTCAAAGGTGAAACCTTTCATCTCTCGGATGGGATCGAACCTTTCGAGATCGTAGAGATTAAACTGAAGAAGAGGATGGTTCTATGGGACTTATTCGAAAAGATCACCTGGTCACTCTAACCGCCATCGGGATGTCGATCTTTCATCTCTATACGGCCCAGTTCGGACTCTTCTCAGCCATTGTCCAGCGTTCCATCCACCTCCTCTTTGCCCTCCTCCTCATCTTTCTGACGATTCCGACGGGAGGAAAGGGGCCGGGGAAGACTCCCCAATCAAAACCCTCGATCCTGTGGGATTACCTTCTATTCCTCCTCAGTCTGGTAAGCATCGTCTATCTCGTTTTGCAATTTAGGGAGATCGTGATGAGGGGAGGCGCCACGACAACATACGATCTGATCATGGGCGGAATCCTCATCCTCCTCGTCCTTGAGGCAACGAGAAGGTCTCTTGGGTGGTCGCTTCCCATCATCGCCCTTGTGGGCATCCTTTATGCCCTTTTGGGTGACCGGATTCCGGGGTTGTGGGGGCATAAGGGCGTGGATCTGGAAAGTTTTATAGCCTATCAGTTTGTCACCACGGAGGGGCTCTTCACCGTTCCACTCGGCGTCTCCGCAAGTTTCATCTTCATCTTTATCCTCTTTGCAGCCTTTCTCGTCGCTTCAGGGACAGGAGAGTTCTTTATTGATTTTGCTAACGCCCTCACCGGAAATTGGAGAGGGGGCCCTGCCAAAGTGGCGATTGTCAGCAGCGGTTTCTTCGGGACGATCTCCGGAAGTTCGGTGGCCAATGTGGTGAGCACGGGCTCCTTTACGATCCCTCTGATGAAGAAGATCGGATATGAACCCAAGTTTGCAGGGGCCGTGGAGGCGGTGGCATCGACCGGAGGCCAGCTCATGCCGCCGGTGATGGGAGCCGCGGCTTTTATCATGGCTGATATGCTTGGAATTCCCTATATCCGGGTCTGCCTTGGGGCCATGATCCCTGCAATCCTCTACTACTTCGCCCTCTTTTATATGGTCCATCTCGAGGCGTTAAAACTGGACCTGAAAGGAATCCCGAAAGAACAGTTGCCCAGGCTGAAAAAGGTGATTTTCCAGAAGGGACATCTCGTCCTGCCTGCTTTTCTTCTCGTTTACCTTCTGGTCATCGGGTATTCGCCTATGAAGGCGGGTTTCTGGTCGATCTGGGCGGTCATGGGAATGAGTTTTTTCAGGAGGGAGACAAGGATCGGTTTTAAAAAGTTTATTTCAGCCCTTAAACAAGGGGCGATGACATCGAGGGAGGTGGCTTTAGCCTGCGCCTGCGCTGGAATCATCATCGGCGTGGTTACGCAGACTGGCCTTGGATTGAAGTTCTCCACCCTTGTGATCGAAGCATGTAAGGGAGAACTTATCTTAGCGTTGGTCGCCGTTATGTTCACCTCAATGATCATGGGCCTTGGTTTAACCACTTCTGCCGCCTATATCCTCACGGTGATCTTAGGAGGACCGGTCCTGATCAAGCTGGGCGTTGATCCTCTGGCTGCTCACATGTTCGTTTTTTATTACGCTTGCATCTCGACCATCACGCCTCCGGAGGCCCTGACTGCCTATGCCGGAGCAGGGATTGCTGGAGCTCCACCTTTTGCCACCGCATTTTTAGCCATGAGGCTCGCAGCCATTGCCTATTTCATTCCCTTTCTCTTCGTCTACTATCCTGTTCTCATCTGGAAAGGAGACCTGCTTCATATTCTCTCCGCATTCCTGACAGCCATCATCGGATGTCTGGCTCTTGGCTCTGCCATCCAGGGCCATATGATCAGCAGATTGAACTGGTTCTCAAGGCTCCTCCTTTTTGTTGCGGCGTTCACACTGATCAAACCGGGCATTGTCTCGGATATTCTGGGAGGCGGCATCCTTATTGCCATCTTCCTCCACCAGAGGGTGAAAAAGAACGGGGCCAGGGAGAAGAGATGAAAACCTGTAAGGCGATGGTTCTTGAAGCACCCGGGAGAATGGTTTTGAGGGAGTTTCCCCTTCCTTCAATCGGACCGGAAGAGGGACTCCTTAAAGTGGAGATGGTTGGGGTCTGTGGTTCGGATGTGGGCATGTTTCGGGGAAAGGCTACACGGGCTCTCCGACCCTATCCCATCATCATGGGCCATGAGATCTTCGGGACGATCGCCGAGGTCGGGG
Organism: Deltaproteobacteria bacterium; assembly: GCA_016875255.1. Next base: position 6,869 of record VGRU01000051.1, on the reverse strand, counting down.
GAGAAGCATCCAAAAGATGGAGCCTGAAAGAGGGGGACCGGGCGATCGTTGAGTATGCATTCGGATGCGGAGAATGCTTTTATTGTCAGCAGGGGAATTATATCCACTGCGAGGCCATGTTCACCTACGGGTCGATGATCTCCTGTAAAGACCCGCCGCACCTCTGGGGTGCTTATAGCGAGTATCTCTACCTTCCTCCGAGGGCTATGGTTCACAAGGTCTCACAGGACCTTCTGCCCGAAGTCGGGGTTCTGGTCTGTGCGGTCCTGGGGAATGCAGTCAGATGGGTTCAGATGATCGGCGGAGTTAGGAAAGGGGATATCGTTGTGATTGAGGGGCCGGGACAACAGGGACTTGCAGGCGTGATCGCAGCCAGGGAAGCGGGCGCACAGAAGGTGATCGTGACTGGAATGACAAGGGATCGGATTCGATTCGAACTGGCAAAGACCTTTGGAGCGGATGAGATCATCGATATCGAGAAGGGTGATCCGGTCGAAAGGGTGAGAGAGATCACAGAAGGAAGGATGGCTGACCTTGTCATGGATGTGACTGGAAGCCCGAAAGGAGCGATCACTGCCATCGATCTGGTGAAGAAGAAAGGGACAGTCATCCTCCCCGGACTTTATGGTATGGATCGAGAAATTCCTTTAGTCCTCGATAAGATCGTTTACAAGGAGGTGAGAGTGCAGGGCGCCTTCAGCCATGATTTTCGATCTGTTCTTCCTGCCATCAAACTTGCAGAATCAGGAAAATACCCTCTGGAGAAAATGGTGACCCACCGGTTTGCTCTCGAAGAAACTGAAAAAGCAATCAGAGTGGCAGGAGGAGAGATCGAAGGAGAAGACCCGATAAAAGTGGTAATCATTCCTTAAATATCAATATACCTATTTACCCCTCTTTGGCAAAGAGGGGTGGGGGGAGATTTTCCAAACATATTTTTAAAATCCCCCTTTATCCCCCTTTGCCAAAGGGGGATAAAAACTAAAACAAGGTATTACCCTTAATCATCGAAACTTCTTGACAAAAATTGCAATTTGTTGATAATGATGGACAACCAATCCATAATAAAGGAGGATGGCAATGAAGATTAAAAGAATAGTTTGTTTAGGGTTTGGGGTAATTATCTTTTTGATGTCTCCCTTTTTGGCCATTTGCCAGGAGAAGGTCGATTTGAAGATGATGACCGGACCAATGGGAGGGTCATGGGTTCCACTGGGTGGCGCTATTGCGGAGTTGATCCAGAAGAATATTCCCGGAACAACGGTTTCCGTTTCACCGGGTGGGGGCATGGCCAATGTGGTCGGCGTTCAGGAGGGCAAGGCGGATATCGGTTTTGGAAACTCTTCCTCCAGTGTTGATGGAGTGGCTGGGAGACCTCCCTTTAAAGGACCCACAACGAGTGTCATGCAGTTAGCCAACCTTTACCCCCAGTATTTTCAGATGGTTGTCCTTGAGGACTCCGGAATTAAATCCGTAGCCGATCTCAAGGGAAAGGGCATCTGCCCGGGCCCCAAAGGACACACGGGCGAGCTACTGGCCCAACAGGTTCTTCAAATTTACGGTCTATCTTATAAGGATATGAGTAAGATCAATCATGTGAGTTATTCGGATGCCGTCTCTCTGATGAAAGATGGGCATGCGCAGGGGTATCTCCTGGGAACCACTATTCCTGCCTCTTCCATCCTCGACCTGGCAACCACCAAGAAGATCAGGCTTCTCTCTCTTCCTGAGGATAAGATCAGGGAACTCCAGAAGATGAATGTGGGTTACCTGAAACGGATCATCCCTTCAGGAACTTACCCGGGTGTCAATTACGATACGATCACCGTAGGATATTTCACCCACCTGGTGGTCAGCGCAAAATTGCCAGAGCCACTGGTTTATAATATCACGAAGATCCTTTCTGAGAATGTAGAACGATTGGCGGATGTCGTCAAAGATATGAAAGGGGTAACCGTCAAAGACCTTGCCCTTGACATTGGCGTTCCTTTTCATCCCGGTGCCCTAAAATATTATAAAGAGAAGGGCGTTATTAAATAGAGTCTGATTATAAATGTGCCTTTTCCGTCATGCCGGACTTGATCCGGCATCCAGAACGCCTTGAAATTACTGGATTCCGGCTTTCGCCGGAATGACGAACTTTTGGGAAACTGTTAGTTTATGGACAGGCATTAAATAATGATCAATATCATCCCCTTGGCCTGAATCTTAAGCCCTGATGTGGAAGGCGGGAATGGCTCTATTCCCGCCTTTTCTATAGGTGAAAGCCATGGAACATTTTATTCGCATTGTGAAAAAGATGACGTGGGTGATCGCTGTTCTCATGTCAGCCTACCATCTCTATGCAGGAGCCTTCGGCGCGCCGGAGGCAATGATGCACCGTTCCATCCATCTCCTCTTCACCCTTGTTCTGATCGTTCTGGCGGGCATCACCAGCGGAGAAAAACAGAAGAATGGAAAGATATTTTTCGACCTCATCCTCCTTCTTTTGATCCTCTTGTCTCTGGGCTACATCTTTCTCAATTATGAATATATCGTAACACGCTATCCCTATGTCCATCCTGTCAGCACATGGGATCTCACCATGGGCGTGATTTTGACTTTAATCCTCCTTGAGGCGGCGAGAAGGACGATAGGGCTGGCCCTGCCCATTACCGCATCGGTATTCCTCCTCTACGCCCTTTTCGGAAATTACCTGCCGGGATTGATGCGCCATACGGGTTTTACGATTGAGACTCTGATTGACCAGCTCTATTTAACTACGGAGGGAATTTTTGGCATTCCGCTCGGAGTTTCTGCCACCTATGTGATCCTTTTTGTCATCTTCGGCGCTTTTTTAGAGCAGTCAGGCACAGGAAAATTTTTTATGGACTTTGCCACCTCTCTGGTAGGCGGCGCAAAGGGAGGGCCTGGGAAGATCTCTGTGGTATCGAGCAGTCTCTTCGGAACGATCTCCGGGAGTGCGGTGGCCAATGTGATGGTCGATGGCTGGTTGACCATTCCCCTGATGAAAAGAACGGGGTTCAAACATGATTTTGCCGCTGCCGTAGAAGCGACCGCTTCTACCGGAGGGCAGATCATGCCACCGGTCATGGGTGCGGCCGCATTTGTCATCGCTGAATATACGGGAATTTCTTACCTCCAGATATGTAAACATGCTTTGATCCCGGCTCTTCTTTATTATCTTGCCCTTTTTATGGCTATCCATTTTGAGGCAAGCAAGACGGGATTGCTGGGCATCCCCAAGTCGGAGAGACCGGTCCTGAACTGGGTCATCCTGACGAAAGGCCATCTCTTCGTTCCCCTAATTGTGATTATCTTCTTCATGCTGGCGGGCTACACGCCGATGTATGCCTGCATCTATGCCATCATTGCAACACTGATTGTTTCTCTCCTCAGGACGGAGACCCGCATGGGGTTGAGAAAGATTCTGGAAGCCCTTGAGCTCGGGGCGAAGAATATGCTTCCTGTTGCTGCGGCCTGCGCCTGCGCAGGTATAGTGGTGGGCGTGATCAATTTAACAGGATTGGGTCTCAAGTTTACCAGTCTGATCCTTTTCATCGCTGGCGACTCCCTTGCTCCCGCTCTCATCTTTACGATGATTGCGGGGATTATTCTCGGTATGGGACTTCCCACGACAGCGGCCTATATCGTCCAGGCCGCCTTGCTCATCCCCGCTCTCATCAAATTGGGTGTGCCGGTCATTGCGGCCCATCTCTTCGTTTTTTATTTTGCCATCATCTCCGCCATCACGCCGCCAGTCGCTATGGCGGTCTATGCGGCTGCGGGCATCAGCGGTTCGAATATATGGAAAACAGGTATCGAAGCAATGAAAATTGGAGCCACAGGCTTCGTCGTGCCCTTTATGTTTGTCTATGGTCCTTCGCTTCTGCTCATCGGCTCTTCAACGAGCATTGTTACCACCATCATCTCCGCATCGATCGGCGTTGTCCTTCTTTCAGCCGGATTGATGGGATGGTTATTAAAAGAGGCGAGCTATCTTGAGAGGGCGATGCTCGTTTCCGGAGCCATTTTCCTGATCAAACCCGGTATCTATACAGATGCGATTGGATTGGTTTTACTGGTCATCGTCATCCTTATGCAGAAGTATTGGCATCGTTCTGGAATAAAACCTTAAACTCATTTTAGGAGAATGGACAGTTAGGGTCTGTTTATAAATTTCTCTTTTCAATCAGGGTCGTCATTCCGGCGAAAGCCGGAATCCAGTTTTAGAGGTGGTTTCAAGCAATTGTCAGAACCATGTCTGGATGCCGGATCTAGTCCGGCATGACGGAAGACGATATTTGCAGACATACACTTTTTAAAAAAAGGAGAATCGTTTGAAGAAAGCAGTGATCGTCAGCGCAGTTCGCACACCGATCGGAAGATATATGGGAATGTTGAAAGACATTCCTGCTTATGATCTGGGAGCGCTGGTCTTGAATGAGGCGGTCAAAAGGGCCGGATTGAATCCTGGCCAGGTTGAAGAGGTCATCATGGGCCAGGCCTACCAGAACGGCGAGTATGTGAATATTGCCCGGATGTCGCTTCTCAAGGCAGGATGGCCGGAATCGATTCCCGGAATCACACTGGACCGGCGCTGTTGCACCGGACTGGATGTGATCTGCTCTGCAGCCATGGCTGTCCAGTCGGGCCATGCGGAGATTGTGGTGGCAGGCGGCGTGGAGAGCATGAGCAGTGCGGAGTTCTACCTTCCGGGTGAAATCAAATGGGGGATCGGCGGCAAAAAGGGAATGCCGAAAGGTCATGGGGACCTTTCCCGGTGGGGCATTCCACTCTATGACCGGATTCAACGGGCAAGGGTGATGTCCCAGCCTGAAGAGAGATATGGAGTCCTGCCAACGATGATGTCCTGGGCAGAAACAGCGGCAAAGGAGGAGGGGATTTCAAGGGAGGATTGCGACCGCTGGGCTTTAGAGAGCCACCGGAAGGCATGCGATGCCATGGAATCAAGCAGGTTTAAGGAGGAGATCGTGGCTGTTCCCATCCCTCAAGAGAAAAAAGATGTGATGTTATTTGACCGGGATGAGACGCCAAGGCAGGATACGACCTTTGAGCAGCTATCGAGACTTCAACCCGTCTTAGGAGGGGTCTGCACGGCAGGGAATTCCTCCTCCGAAAACGATGGTGCTGCAGTCTGCGTCATCACGACTGAAGAGAAATCTGAGGCATTGGGGTTGAAGCCTCTGGCCTCAATCAGGGAGTTTGCCGTTGCGGGTGTGGACCCACGATACACCTATCGGGCAGTGGACCTCGCTGTCAAGAAAGTCCTGGAGAGGACAGGGTTGAAGATCGATCAGATGGATTTAATCGAAATTCAGGAGGCTTTCGCCGCACAGGTTCTGGCAGATCTGAAGCTGTTGAACCTTTCCGGGAGGGACTATCTCAGGATCAATGTAAACGGCTCCGGCATCTCACTTGGCCATCCCATTGCCTGCACTGGAACGAGGGTGCTGGTTACCCTCCTTCATGAGATGAAACGGCGGGGCAGTCGATTCGGCCTCGAATCGATCTGCGGCGGCGGCGGACTGGGCATTGCAGCCATCTTTGAACGGGAATAAAATAGCGAACGATTTCTCACTCGAAGGAGCAAGCCAATGTCATCCCATTTAATCAACTTTGATCCAATCACTCCTTTTGAAGGAAAATCTCCCCAATTTGATGAAACCGTATTCATCGATCCCTCGGCGAGGCTGATCGGAGAGATCATCCTAAAGAAAGAGGTGAGCATCTGGCCCTTTGCGCTTTTGAGGGCGGATAGCGATCGAATCGTTGTGGGAGAGCGTTCAGTCATTCTCGATAAAGTTTTGATCGAGTCTCCGACGGGCCGGCCAGTCATCATTGAGCGGGACGTATTGATCAGTCACGGGGTCATCCTCCACGGATGTATTGTCAGGGAAGGGGCGGTTGTTGGAATCGGAGCCATTGTGCTGGACGGAGCAGAGGTGGGGAAGAATTCGGTCATCGGGAGCGGAAGTGTTGTGCCTCCTGGGATGAAGGTTCCCGAAGGGTCGCTCGTTCTCGGGATTCCGGGCAAGGTTGTCAAGCAACTGGACGAGGAGGCGATGAGGCGGTCCAGAGAACAGTGGGTTGAGGCTTATGAGAAGGCGAAGAAGTATTTAAAGATCTTTGGCCCCCTCTCCCCACTGGGGCTTAAGCGCTAACTTAATATTCCCTCCCCTTCAAGGCTGTGTCGTAATAGGGGAAATTATAAAAATTGTCATGCCGAACCTTGTGCTGAACTTAATTCAGTATTGTTTCGGCATCTAATAGAATTAAATAGTTACGAGATCCTGAACCAAGTTCAGGATGACAAAATAGTAATCACGACACAGTCTCTTCAAGGGGAGGAGTGGGGAGGGGATGGGGGAGATTGTGATCGGCCAGACAAACAAGAAGATACCTTCGGGCAAACTACAGCGGGTGTTACGTAGCAACATGTCTGACGCGGAAAAGGTTTTGTGGCATCTTCTGCGAGGTCGTCAGATTTCCGGTTTGAAATTTCGCCGTCAGCATCCATTTGGTGATTACATCCTCGATTTTGTCTGCCTGGAAAACAGAATGGTCATTGAGGTGGATGGGGGCAACATGGACAGCGGGCAGTATATGATGAGAATCGTACACAAAAACTACAGGCGGCTGGTTTTCGCGTTCTCCGATTCTGGAACAACGAAATTTTGCAGGAGATGGAATCGGTAAGGGAGAAGATTTGGTTGGTAGTTCAGGAGCTGCAATCCCATCCCCCTCCCAACCTCCCCCTTGAGAGGCTGTGTCGTAATTACTATTTTGTCACCCTGAATTTATTTCAGGGTCTCGCAATTGGTTGAATTAATTAGATCCTGAAACAA
>VGRU01000050.1 GCA_016875255.1 Deltaproteobacteria bacterium | reverse complement strand
CAAAGGGGGATGAAGGGGGATTAGATAACTTTTTTCAAACAGCTAAATTGTTACTTTTTTACATGTTCAAATCACCGCCAAAGTTCACCCCGTTAGAAATTTCAGCGGGGCATTAGACGCCTTCGGATTTATTTAAGAATGTTATCCCGCCATAAGTGGGACTGCGGAACAGCGGGGCATTATTTCTAACGGGGTAAAAAGGAGGGCAAATGAGATTTCCTGAATACAGGCCGAGAAGATTGCGAAAGGATGGATTGCTCCGGGAGATGATACGGGAGACCCACTTAAGGCCGGATGACTTTGTCCTTCCCCTCTTCGTCCGTCCCGGCAAGGGAGTGAAAAAACCGATCTCATCCATGCCAGGCCATTTTCAGCTCTCCATCGACCTTCTGATCAAAGAGGTGAAAGAAGCCAAATCCTTGGGAATTCTTGGTGTGATCCTCTTCGGCATCCCCGAAAAAAAGGATGAATTAGGTTCGGAAGCCTACTCAGAGGATGGAATCATCCAGAGGGCGGTGAGACAGATTAAAGAGAAGGTGGAGGGGATTCTCGTCATCACCGATGTCTGTCTCTGCGAATATACCAGCCACGGCCATTGCGGCATGGTCAAGGAAGGAAAAATCTTAAATGATGAGACGCTCGAATTTCTCAGCCGTCAGGCGCTCTCCCATGCGGAGGCGGGCGCGGACATCGTTGCCCCTTCCGATATGATGGATGGAAGGGTGGGAGCCATTCGAAAAACCCTTGACGAGAATCAGTTGGAAGATACTCCTATCCTCTCTTATGCGGCTAAATATGCCTCCAGTTTTTACGGACCCTTCCGGGTGGCCGCAGAATCGAAACCCCAGTTTGGCGACCGCAAATCCTATCAGATGGATCCCGCCAATGGAGATGAAGCCCTGAGAGAGGTTGAACTCGATATCGAGGAGGGCGCGGATATGATCATGGTCAAGCCCGCCCTTCCTTACCTCGATATCATCTACCGGGTGAAGCAGACTTTCAACATTCCGGTTGCCGCTTACAATGTGAGCGGAGAATTTTCAATGGTCAAGGCAGCCTCGAAATTAGGCTGGATCGACGGAGATCAGGTGATGATGGAGTCCCTCATCGCCATCAAAAGGGCGGGAGCGGATCTGATCCTTACTTATTTCGCCAAAGAAGCAGCCAAAAAATTGGAGGGTGGAAAGTAGAAAGTGGAGAGTAGGTTTTTGGAATCAAATCCAAGAAGGAGGGGGTAAAATGGCGAAAATGTATGAGAACCTGGATGCGTGGAAAGAGGCAACAGATTTAGCGGTTCGTATCTATGAAATAACGAAAAATTATCCAAAGGAAGAAATCTTCGGAATAACTTCTCAGCTTCGAAAGGCGGTCATTTCCATTTCCAGTAATTTAGCAGAAGGGGCAGCCAGGAAAACTAAAAAAGATTTTAAACAGTTCGTCCATATAGCCTCTGGTTCACTGAATGAAGTTGAAAGTCTGTTACATATTAGTTCACGGCTCAACTTGATTAACGCCGATCTTCATAAAGAATTAAAGGAACATGTTGATCGGGAAGGTCGCTTAATAGGAGGTTTACTAAAATATCTTAATGACAAATAATTCATCCACTCACCACTCTCCACATTCCACTCACTCTTCAGGAAAGTAGAGGGTAGAAAGTGGAAAGTAGATAAAATATAAGGTGAAATAGTGGTTAAAAACTTTGGTTATTCATCCACTCACCACTCTCCACATTCCACCCACCAATTAAGGATGGTGGCCTGGGAGTTGATTCGGAGCTGCAACCTCGCCTGTGTCCACTGCCGCGCCTCTTCGGAGCGAGGCCCTTATCCGGGTGAGTTGTCCACTGAGGAATGTTTCCGGGTGATGGATGAGATCGCTACTATCGGCAAACCTGTCATCATCCTCACCGGTGGAGAGCCCCTGATGCGGGCCGATATCTTTGATCTGGCTCAATACGGGACGAACAAGGGGTTCCGGATGGTGATGGCGACCAACGGCACACTGATCACCGAAGAGAATGTCAGAGCGATGAAGGCCTCCGGGATCCAGAGGATCAGCGTCAGCCTGGACGGCCCGGATGCGGAGACGCACGATGTCTTCCGAAGAGTGAAGGGGGCCTTTGAGGGAGCGCTTCAGGGCATTGAGATTGCCAAAAAATATGACCTTCCCTTCCAGATCAATACGACGATCACCAGGGCCAATCTCCATCTGATCGAAAAGCTCCTGCGCCTTGCCATTGACCTCGGCGCCGTGGCCCATCACATCTTTCTGCTTGTCCCCACAGGGAGGGGAAAGGAACTTCAGGATCAGGAAATCTCCGCGCTCGATTATGAAAAGACTCTCCACTGGTTTTACGAACAGACCGATCAGGTGGACCTCCAGCTCAAAGCCACCTGCGCCCCCCATTACTACCGCATCCTCCGTCAGCAGGCGAAAAAAGAGGGAAAGAAGATCACGCCTCAAGCACATGGGCTCGATGCCATGACCCGGGGATGCCTCGGAGGCATCTCTTTCTGCTTTATCTCCCATGTGGGGCAGGTTCAACCCTGCGGCTATCTCGAATTGGACTGCGGAAATGTCAGGGGAAAACCCTTCCCGGAGATTTGGGAGAAGTCTCTTGTTTTCCAGGATCTTCGAAATTTCGACGGCTATGGAGGCAAATGCGGCCCCTGCGAATTTCGAAAGGTCTGCGGAGGCTGCCGGGCCCGCGCCTACGAAATCTCCGGAGACTACATGGCAGAGGAGCCTTACTGCATCTATGAGCCAGTTTAAATACAACGCTGTTCATTTAAGCCGTCACCGTTCATCCTTCGAGAGCCTCAGGACGAACGGTTTTTTCCGAATGTCCTGAGCGAAGTCGAAGGAAGGGCTCAGCACAAGCGGCCTATCTGAACAGTATTAGTCCCTTATGAATGAAATTGTGCGCGAAATGGTAACAAAGTTATTTTAGATTGAGCGGATTTAAAATCCGAAGCACGAAATCCGGGCGAAGCGTCCAGCAGGACCAATTCGAAACAATCTCAAATGATCAAATTTCAAATGTTCAAAACAGATAAAAGTTTAAGAAATTTGAATTTTGGAAATTCGAATTTGTTTCGGATTGATCCCTTCGGGAAGCTTCGCCCGATATTCGGATTTCGAATTTTATCAACCCCAAAAGCCTGTTTGGTTCCGGCTATGCCGGGTTAGGCTTAAAGAAATTTATATGAAATCATCTCTTAAATCCTTTTTCCGTTTCCGGATCAGTTTGACCATCAAGTTTCTCATGGCCATGATCTGCCTCGTCGTGATCACCTCCGGCGCCTTCGGATGGTTCTTTCTTGGAAGAGAGGCTTCCCAGCTTCAAAGCCAATTGGATGTCTATGGAAAATCGATCATTAACGATTTTCTTTCCAATCGCTCCATCAGTCTTCTCTTCGAACAGGGAACCGGCCTGACCAACCAGCCCATCTTGCAGGGGATCGCCGATAGGATGGTGATGGAAAAGGAAGTCATCTTCTTTACCGTTATCAACAGTCACGGCGAATGGGTGGCCCATGCCATTCGAAAATCCGTCGATCCCAGAAACGCCTATCTCATCACTCATCCCATCCAATCCAGGGATGGTCAGGGCTTCGGAACCCTCCACCTTGGCCTCTCTTTTAACCGGTGGGAAGAACGGATGTTTGAATTAAAGAGGGATATCCTCATCGTCGCCCTGGGAGTTATCGGAATTGGATTTTTGCTCACCCTTATCTTCACCCGCATTCTTCTGAAACCCATCGATGATCTGGCTTCAGCCACGGAGAAGATCACAGGGGGGAATCTGTCACAGACCGTTGAAATTCGCTCCAGAGATGAGATCGGAGATCTGGCCAGAGCCTTCAATCAGATGACCCTCCAGTTGAAAGACTCCAGGAATGATCTGGAGAAAAAAATCGAGGTGCGGACCCGTCAGATGGAGGAGAACATCGCCGAGCTCAACAATGCCAGGACGGTGACGCTGAAAATGCTCGAAAATCTTCAGTCGGCCAAGAGGGAACTGGAGATGGTCAACCTTGAATTAAAGGAGGCGGATCAGGCTCGAATGAAATTTATCGGGATGGCCTCCCATGAATTGAAAACCCCGCTCACCGCCATTAAAGCCAATATTGATTTCATCCTCTCCGGGAAAGGAGGGAATGTGCCTGATGATTTGAGGTCCCATCTTCTCACGATCCAGAGAAACACTAACCGGATCCAGGCAACCATGGATCATATGCTGGACCTCACCCGGATCAAATCAGGCCGCCTCCTCATCGATCAAGAACCGATCCTCCTCTCCGAAGTAGTGGAGGGATATGTCCATGAGGTGAAACCGGTGGATAAAAACCTCACCATCCAGGTTGATATTCCTGCAGATCTCCTCGTCTATGCCGACCGAAACCGGCTTCACGATATCTTTATCAATCTCCTTTCCAACGCCTTCAAATTTACTCCGGACGAAGGAAAGGTTTCGATCATCGCCAGTCAAAAGGATGACGATATCCTCCACGAAATCCGGGACACCGGGATAGGCATCCCGGAGGATAAACTCCAGAAGATCTTCGAAGAATTCTATCAGGTCGAAGGGGGGAGATACGGCGGCACCGGCCTGGGTCTTTCCATTGCCAGACGAGTGATCGAAGAACATGGAGGAAGAATCTGGGTCGAATCCCGACCGGGAAAAGGCTCCGTTTTCTATTTCACTCTCCCAGCCTTTAAGGAGAAGGAAGATGGAAGATCAGTCCGTTCATAAAAAGACAAAAGGTAAGGCATTGATCGTCGACGATGCCCCGGATACACGGGAGATCCTTCAGAAGCTTCTCAGCTATGAAGGATACGAAGTCATCACGGCATCGACCGGAGAAGAAGGGGTGGAAAAAACAGAGGCAGAGAAGCCGGATGTCATATTGATGGACATTAACCTTCCCGGTATCGATGGGGCCGAAGCCCTGCGAAGGATCAGAGGGATTGGACAACGCCATTCAGGCCCTGAAGGAAGGCGCTTCGAATTTCATCAAGAAGCCCTTTGAGAATGAACATCTGGTCCATACCGTCAACCAGACGCTTGAAAAATACCTCACCCTGAAAGAGAAGGAAAAATTGGAGGAGGAGGTGCGGCGGCTATCTATTACGGATGACCTGACCAGCCTTTATAACCACCGCTATTTTTTCAAAACGCTAGAATCCGAACTGGTCCGGAGGAAACGCCAGAAAACTTCCCTCTCACTGATCATGTTCGACCTCGACAATTTCAAAAAATTTAATGATAGCTACGGACACCTCGAAGGGGATCGGGTTTTGAAAAGGATCGGTGAAATTGTCAGCCACTCCATCCGGAGCAATGTCGATTCCGGATATCGCTACGGAGGGGATGAATTTGCCGCCCTCCTCATCGGCGCTACACGCGATCAGGCCCTCCACATTGCGGAACGAATCCGTTCAACGATCGAAGAGGCCGGATTCGAGAAGATCACGGTGAGCATCGGTCTGGCTGAATTTAAGGAGAATTTCGACCTGGAGGGGTTTGTAAAATCGGCTGACGATGCCATGTACATAGCCAAGCACTCCGGCGGAAACAAGGTTCAAACGAATAGTCCCTGACTTCTTGATTTTTCGTAATAAATTTGGATGCACCGAAAAATTCGAAATCCGAATATCAACGCACGAAAGGGAATCAGGAGACCAGGCCACCAGGGTGCAGGACATCAGAACATCAGGTGACCAGGGAGAATCAAAAAATGGTTTTTCCTGATACCCTGATATCCTGATATCCACAGCCTGATCTCCTGATATTCTAATAACCTTTAAGTTAGGCTTTCATGTTTATGTCCAATCATCCCCGACTTTTTCTGATTGACGGTTCTTCTTACATCTATCGGGCTTTTTACGCCATCCGCCACCTCTCCAATTCAAAAGGCTTTCCGACGAATGCCATTTACGGTTTCACCCAGATGCTTCTTAAGGTGCTCAAAGATCATCAGCCCGACTATCTGGCCGTGGTCTTCGATTCAAAAGCCCCTACCTTCCGGAGCGAGGTTTACAAAGAATATAAGGCCAACCGGCCCGCCATGCCGGATGGACTCATCCCTCAGATCCCCTACATCAAGAGGATCATCGAAGGGTATCGAATCGCCACATTGGAGATGGATGGATATGAGGCAGACGATCTTATCGGAACCGTTGCAAAGGGAATGGCTCCGGAGGTGGAGGTCGTTATCATCACCGGAGACAAGGACATTCTCCAGCTCGTGAGCGATCGCATCCAGGTTTATGACACGATGAAGGAGAAGCGGATCGGCGTGGAGGAGGTCAGGCAGCGTTTTGGGGTCTCGCCCGGCCAGGTGGTGGAGGTGATGGGTCTGGCTGGCGACGCCGTTGACAACATTCCGGGTGTTCCTGGAATTGGAGAGAAGACAGCCATCGAATTGATCAAGGCCTTCGGATCGATCGATCACCTCCTCGATCATTTAGACCAGGTCCCTCAAAAAAAATTGAAGGAGAAACTGGAAAACCATGGCGAACTCGCGCGGCTCAGCCGCAGGTTAGCCACGATTCAGACCGATGTCCCCATCACCTTCCGGAAAGAGGATTTCGTTCTCTCTTCTCCGGACCCGGGAAGCCTCAGAGGTCTCTTTAAAGAATTGGAGTTCAATAAACTTCTCAGGGAACTTCCCGGAGAGGTCTCGGAAGGAAAGCCCGATCGGGATTATCGTCTGGTCACGGATCGGGACCAATTCCTTTCGCTGTTACAGGACCTGAAGGGATCGAAATGCTTTGCCATTGATATCGAGACCACCTCGCCCTATCCCATGTGGGCTCAACTTGTTGGAATCAGCCTCTCCCATACGCCCGATCAGGCTTTTTATATCCCCCTCGGACATCGGTACGGCGAGCAACTCCCTCTCGACTGGGCGCTGGAAAGACTAAAGCCTCTTCTTGAGGATGAAGGGGTGAAGAAGGTGGGGCAGAATATCAAATATGACTGGATCGTCCTGAAACACCATGGCATCACCCTGCAGGGAATTTTCTTTGACACGATGATCGCTTCCTACCTTCTCAATCCCACGAAACACAATCACAATCTCGGGGAGATCGCCCGTGAGCATCTCGATCGGGAAGTGACCGACTACAAGGAGGTGACCGGAGGAAAGTCCGTGACCTTCGATGAGGTCGATCTTGAAAAGGCCAGGGATTATAGTTGTGAGGATGCGGAGGTCACCTTCCAGCTCTTCCATCTCCTCCTTCCGAAACTGAGGGAGGGAGGATTTGAAGAACTCTTCAAACAGGTGGAGATGCCTCTTGCCATTGTCCTCGCAAAGATGGAGAGGAACGGGGTCAAGATCGATATCGACCTACTCAGCGATTTTTCGAAAGAGATCGAAAACCAGCTTCTCCGGAAGACCGATCAGATTTACGGGCTGGCCAATGAAGTCTTCAACATCAACTCCTCCCAGCAGCTGGGAAAGATCCTCTTTGATAAACTGAAACTGCCTGTGATCAAAAAGACGAAGACAGGATATTCCACCGATGTCGAGGTCCTGGAAAAACTCTCCCTCCATCACGATCTCCCCCTTGAGATTCTGGGTTACCGTAATCTCTCCAAGCTCAAATCAACCTACATCGATGCCCTGCCCAAACTGCTCCATCCTGAAACGGGCCGTGTCCACACCTCCTACAATCAAACAGTGACAGCAACAGGAAGGCTCTCCTCAAGCGACCCTAACCTTCAGAACATCCCCATCCGCACGGACGAGGGAAACCGTATCCGTCAGGCCTTCATCCCTGAGAAGGGCTATGTCATCGTCTCTGCGGACTACTCCCAGATCGAATTGCGGATTCTGGCCCATCTCTCCCAAGATGAGGTGCTGATCGAGGCCTTCCGCAGGGATGAAGATATCCATAGCCGCACCGCTTCCGAGATCTTCGGCGTCCTTTTGGAAAACGTGACACCGGTAATGAGAAGGGAGGCCAAGGTGATCAACTTTGGCATCATCTACGGAATGAGCGCCTATGGCTTATCACAGCAGTTAAAGATAGAACCTAAAATTGCCCAAATCTACATCGATGAATATTTTAAAAAATATACCGGAGTCCAAACCTATACCCGAGGAATTGTGGACGAGGCCAGGAAGAAGGGCTTTGTCACCACCCTTCTTAACCGGCGGCGTTACCTGCCGGAGATAAACTCCCCAACGGTCGCCATCCGGCAGTCCTCTGAGAGGATGGCCATCAACACCCCCTTGCAGGGAACAGCCGCAGACATCATCAAAGTGGCGATGATCCGGATCCAGAACCGGTTGGAAGAGTTTCATCTCTCAACGAAGATGATCATGCAGGTCCACGATGAGCTGGTCTTTGAGGTTCCCGAGGAAGAGATTCAAAAGACGCTCCCGATGATTCAGAAGGAAATGGAGACGGTGATGGAACTTACAATTCCCCTCAAGGTTTCCATCAGCTCCGGCAAGAACTGGGCAGAAGCCCACTGAACCGATTTCGGAATGCGGAATGCCGATTGCGGAGTAAGACGTTAGGCTACCTCTAAAAATGTCATTCCGGCGAAAGCCGGAATCCAGAAGGCCTTGATATTACTGGACTCCGGTTTTCACCGGAGTGACGAATCTGGAATTATTAGAGGGTCCCATTAAATTAAAATATTCCGAAATCCGCAATCCGAAATCCGAAATTTAACAAACGGAGATATCCATGAAAAAAATGATATTGCTTATCCTGGGGATGTTGATATTGCCCTCATGGATCGCCAACGGCCAGGAGATCTACCGCTGGGTTGATGAGAAGGGCACGGTGCACTTTGCCGACGATTTCACCCTTGTCCCGGAGAAATACCGGGATCAAGTCCAGAAGAGGAAACCTTCTGAGAAGCCCTCTCCATCGCCTGCGAGGCCGCTCATGAGGCCGGAAGCCACAGGGCCCACCCCTGAATCCACGCCTGAGAAAAAAGATATTCTGGGCAGGGGAGAGGAATGGTGGAGAGCAAAGGTGAAGGAATGGGAGGATAAACTTCAGAATGCCCAGAAGAATTATGATCTCGTCTATTACGATTTGAAGCAGAAGGAAAAAGAACTGGCGGACGCAAAATTTAAGCCGGATAGTCTCAAGCGGAGGTTGAAGGCCGAGATCAAAGGGTTGGAAGAAAAGCTCAGAGAGCGGGAAAGAGAGAGGGACGAAGCAAAGAATATGGTGGAGAAGGTCTTGCCCAAAGAGGCAGAAGATTACAAGGCCGATCCCGGTTGGCTCAAACCGAAAGAATGAAACATCCTTTGCAAATCCATTCCAAAAGTGCTAAAATTATCTGACCAGAATGACTAGATAAGGAGGTTTTCATGGGCATGTGGCAGCTTCAGGAGGCAAAGGCCCGCTTGAGCGAGGTTATCAAGAAGGCAGCAAAGGAAGGACCGCAGAAAATCACTGTTCATGGGGAACCGACCGCTGTCTTGATTTCGAGCAAGGAGTACGAACGTCTCAAACACCCAAAAGGCAGTTTCGTCGAATTCATGCGCGGCTCACCGCTTTACGGTCTGGAGCTTGACCTGAAGCGTGATCAAACTCTCACACGCGAGGCCGGAATTTCATGAGTTATCTGCTCGATACCAATATTATATCAGAGACAGTCCGCCGTAACCCGAACAAAGCGGTCATTTCATGGCTCGATCAGATCCCCTCGGATGGGCTTTTTGTGAGTGTTCTGACACTTGGTGAAATCCGCAAGGGCATTGAGGCTCTTTCCGACAGAAGGCGGCGGGAGAAGCTGCGTCTCTGGTTGGAACACGATCTTCCGGCCTGGTTCGAAGGGCGCGTGATTCCTGTTGATCTTGCCGTGGCTGACCGCTGGGGCCGGCTACTCGCAGAGGTGGGCCGGCCAGTCCCCACCATCGACAGCCTTCTTGCTGCGACAGCGTTGCACCACGAGTTGCGGCTGGTGACGCGAAATGCCGGCGATTTCGATTATCCTGGTCTTGAAGTAATCAACCCCTTCGTCTGAACGCTGAACGGAAAACAGCGGATAGCTGTGTGTGGTGGTGTCACCGTTCGCCATGAGACCCTCGAAGGGTAGGTGGATGTTATTACATTCTGGAAAACAATTAATGAAAAAACCGGGGATCATAAGAAATATCCCTTTGCCCTTTTTGGTTCAACCACCAAGTTGTTTTAGAACCAGCGTCCCCTCCTGTCTACGGTGACAATATCCGTAATTTGCTTCGCAAGGATGGCAATGATGTCGGATGGGACCTCCGGAAGACGGATTTTCTCCAGTATACTTTTGGATTGAATTTCACCTAACCTTTCGGCGGTACGCTCTCGAGCAGATATCTCGTTTGACTTTTCACGAAGTTTTACCTCGATATCTTGAACTGGTTGCCATTGCAGGAAGTCCTCAAGTGTAGTTCCTGATGGAAGATGTCGGGTTACAGCCTCCTTCTTTGAGCGCAGGTCCGTATTCACGTCACGAATCTGCCCATCGAGATCTTCGATCAGCATAGCGAGCTTAACGCCCTGCACACCGACGATGACTTTATATAGGTTCTTCTTGTGCTCATGCTCAACGTAGTCACCCGAATACACATTGTCGTTCACAAACACAGGGTCGAAGATGAAAATGTCTGGATATAGCGCTGTCCAAGCATCGTTGTTGAACTGACAGCTATCCCCGTTGAGACGTATATGCACAAACGCCGAATCGGTTGAGGCTAATGTTTTCCGCTCTCTGATGAACTCCGCATGGCCGCTCTGGAGTGACCGCAGAATTGCGCAAAGGGTGGTTTTCCCTCGGCCGTTCTCTGCATAGACCAGTGTCAACTTGCGAAACGACACGTCGCCGCTGGCGCTGTAGTTCTGAAAGCGGCCTACGTTTTTGATTTGCACGATCTTCTCAAGCATGGCTTACCCTACCTCGCCGAAGCTCAAATTTTATGCGTAAACTTCGGCCATGCTCATCTACCCCGTTTCTTCCATAAGACGGCAGCTCCTTGCGCACCCTTGTCAGCCTTGTCATGACATTCGCCTTCAGATACCAAATTGGTGAACTCCTTACCATTCGAGGCAGGCCGGGTCTTTAATTGATTTCAAAAGAAGGGTCATTAAAACATTACCCTGTCTTTAAACGTCACAGTTGCGTAAAAATTACATAAAAAGGGAGGCGGGTGTGCTGGAAAAACTTTACAGCGGCACCTTTAAACGTTTGGCTACGCTGTTTTCAAGCAAAACCCAAAGGCCACCTCAGGTTACATCGTATGTTTCCCATAAAATAATCCGCAATTGTAAAGGTTTGTAAGCACACTTGCCTCACTTTTTATGCAACGTTAAGGTTAACTTGTTCAAATCCCTCCGGCCGCCTCACTGACTCGGCGGCGTGATAAATCGTGCCTCCTTATTCGTCGGCACATCACCCTCGCCCCCCTTTTCTAAAGTGGGGGATGAAACCTAATTCACCCTCACCTTTATCCTCCCCCGTCAAGGGGGAGGAAGTGAATTGGGTGCCCTGTCGTTGGGAGGTGATAGAGGGTAATAGGATCATTAATTCATTTCGTGATCCTATTAATCGCTCCATGATCGAATTTGTTCCTTTCATCCACTCATTTACCTCCCTCACCCACACCCCTGCCTACCGGCAGGCAGGCTCTCCCGTCACAAGGCTGAGGGAAAAAATAGTCCAAATACCTAATTCACTACCTAATTGATTGGGTAATACCTATATCCATTCTGATATTATCACGTTTATCAGTTATTATCGCTTTTTAATAGGATCATTAATGCATTTCATGATCCTATTCGTATTTCACCCCCAAACTCCCCTCCCCCATCGAGAGGGATTTGCGGGTTTATTGCGGGTTTAAATAAATTTAGCCCTTTATTAGCCCTTTGATAGCCCTTTTAGTCCATTCACTCCTTTAAGATCAGGGAGATACAAAATTGGCTCCTTTTGCCCATGCCCAATGATTGCCCAATGATGCGCAATTTGCCCAATATCAGGCTTTCTTTCGTCTCCTACGAAGCCCACTGATACATTTAAGAAACATTCATGATGCAATTGAATCTTTTAACCCGTGTCCCCCTCACCCTTCCCTCTCCCCCGTCAGTGGAGAGGGGTGGATTGAGATTATTGCGGGTTTATTGCGGGTTTATTGCGGGTTTGGCCAATTAGAATGTATTCTGTCGCTCTGCCTGTTTTTCCCACCCGCGTCAATATCCGTTTGTTACAAAGATCGGAAAGATCGATGAGTGCCATTCTGTTTTTGATGTTGAACATTTCTCTGTATTCTCTATTAGTAATCCCTCCCTTTTGCTTTACATACATCACTGCCTTTATCTGTCTCTCATTCAGACCAAGTTTTTGGAGGTATTCTTCTGTATAGATATCTTTTCTGAAGATTACCCTGAATCCCTGATTGACCTCAAACTTCGGATCAGGAATTCCAGCCTTCGAGCAGGCTCTCCGCATTTTATCTATTCCGCTCCCCCACTGTTCAACCAAACCCATATCGTAGAAAATCCCACCTATTCCTTTATTCCGCAGGATAGAGGGGTGAGGCTTATAAAGGTCTTCCACTGTTAAACCCAAAGGCAATCCACCTGGGTTCCAAACAATCAATTCATCATCATATATTCTCACCTCAGTATTAGAGGGAACCGTATAATCCCGATGGCATATTGCATTGATAACCGCCTCTCTCAACGCCTCAAGTGGATAGTCCCAGACTTCTTCCCTTGCTGGCTTACCCGTCATAACAAATCTCACGTTGATATTTTTGCGGATGAAATCCATGGCCTCTTCTATCTGTTCGATGATGGCGCCTTCAATCATCCTGTCATCAATAGCCATTGTTTCTTCTTTAAATTTCCCGCAATGTATCATTGCTTGAGAGAGAAAGCGTTGGGGATGGTTGTGGAAGAGAAGAATTGCTGCCCACGTAGGCTTTCCATCTTTTATTAACTCCAGCTTCTCAAGAACTTGTAGTGGTTTTTCGCCACCACTGATTTTCCTTCTCCTTGCATCTTTTGCACTTTCAATATATTGTTTGACTTTCTCAAGGTCAATTTCGCCTATGGGGGCATTCGTTACCGGAAGTCTATCCCAGCTCATTCCTGTTGACTGGAAATGCATCTCTGCAATTTCACGCGCTTGCATCACTCGATTGCTATTTCCCACCCTTCTAAAACATCTCCCTTTTACAAATACAGGTTTGATAGGAAACTCCTTAATCCGGATAAGGGCGACATTCTTCCCATCTATTGTGCCAATTTCAATTTCAGGGATTATCCGAGGCTCGGTGCTCTGAGAAATCTGGTTCGCCCAATCTCTCAGCGTTTCTTTTCCAATCTGGTTCGTTGAAGAGCGTACCAGTTATGATTTGGCCAGGCTTGATGATTTCTTCGCTCATCCACCCTCCCCTTTTAGTTTTTCAGGGGTGCTTTCCTGAAGCCACAGTTTACAGATATTTTTCCATCCGATGTTTCGCCACTTCTTAAATGTTGCCTTCAACTCAACCAGATCTTTTGCAGCAAGAAGGTCTTTCTGGGCCGCTTTTAAATCTTCAATAGATGCAATCGCTGGCATGGTTTATTCCTCCCACCAGTCTGATTCAGAACAAAAAGCCTGGTGTTCGATTTCTATTGTCGCGTTCGGAAGTTTACCTATTTATATCAAAAATCTAATTTTATAGCAATTTTCTGATGTGGGAGGGGAAGGAAAAGATCAGCATCATGGGGAAGAGAGAAGAATGTCATATCCCAACAATCAACGCCTGGCTCAAACCCAAGGAATAAATGATTTCGGATTGCAGATTGCGGATTGCGGAATGAACTCCGAAATCCGAATTCCGAAATCTAAAATTTTATTTCGTTACCGTCCACTTCCCTTTCAGTTGATGGAGAGGAAATTGATGGGTGTAGGGGACAAAGGCCAAACTGACCTCCCCCTGTTCTAAAATCTTCGTCAATATCTCCTCGATCTCTTTCTGCGGAGCCAGATCAAGACCCACGGCTTCATTGCTTTTCCAGTCGAGGATCCAGATTTTCATCATCACTCGAGAGGGATCGCCCACGGACTTGACCGCCTTCTGTGCGGCTTCGGCCATCAAATCAATCGACTCTTTCAGTTCGATATTCCTGCCTTTCATCGCCTGCCGATGATAGGCCATGATGGCATAGTAGTCGAACTCCTTCTTAAGGGCCTCCTCCAGGGTCTGTGAGAACCACGCAACCCCGTTGGTATCGTTCAGTACGGCTTCAAAATAGAGATTGACCGCAAACTGCAACTTCGGATTCGATTCTCTCGCGGCTGCAATCAGCCGCCCAGCCACTTCCATCAGATGGCGATTCTTCCAATCCGCCCAGGTCCAGAACTGGTCGGTATATCCCCTCACATAATATTTTCCGGAATCTGACTTATAAGGGTCGATATAAAAGATATCCGGATGGGGAGAATAACCGAAATCTTTCAAGAAGGCCTTGTTAGCCTCGACGCTGAAGTCCTCGTTGTGCCGGAGGATCAGGTCATCCTGAAACAGGATTCCGTCGATGGGATAACGGCCGAGGTCGCGAAAAAGCCCCTCGAGCCGTTTCAGGACATCGGGATGATACAGGTTAAATCCCCTTCCGATCTCCATCTTCTTCGTTTCGAAATTATAGATTCTGGATCGATAGTCGGTATGTTTCCCGGCGCCGTAGGTCGCATAACGCGTTGTCATCCATGCAAAGAGCTCAAGCCCATGGCGATGGACGATCTCTGCAATTTTCCCTAAAACATCATCGATGACGAGGGCATGTTCGGTTTTGAAGAAGACCCCTTCCTCATGACGGGCCTTAACGAACTTATACATCCGGTCCCCTTTATTCTGAAAGACCCTGAAGATGAGTGTGTCTACGCCTGCATCCTTCAATTCTTTCACCCTTTTCTCCACTTCAGCAAGATTCCTTCCGTCCAAATACGAAATCTGAGCACAGACCCGTCTTTTCACCTTTTTGGCTTCGGAAACCACCCCGGTTACAGGCTTCTCCGAAGGAGCCTTCACTTCCTCCTTGATGGGAACCTTTACTTCTTCCTTCTTCGTCTCCTCCGCTACCTTTACCACCTCAACTTTCTTGGGTTCCTCAATCACTTTCCGGGCTTCTTCTTTCTTGGGTTCTTCGATGACCCTCGGAGTCTCTGCTCTTTTGGGTTCCACTGGAGCAGGTTTCGCTTCCACCGCCGTCCCGCTGATCTCCTTCTTCGGTCTGACCTTCTCCCTGGCCACTCTTAATCCCTGCTCCGATTCTTTCGTGCGGTCTCCCTCCGGATAGGTCTTGAGATAGTATTCGAACTTCTGAATGGCTTCTTCATGCTTTTCCATCTTCAGGAAGGACTGCCCGATCATATAGTGGGAATAGGAGACTAAGCGACTGGCGGGAAAGGACTGGATCAGTTTTGAAAACCCCTCGATGGCCTCCTGATATTTGCCCTTATAAAAGAATTCCATTGCGGAATCATAAACCTCCCCTGGGCCAGCAGGCTTCTCCTGCGCCTGGACCGAAGAGAAAGACAGAACAATAGAGACGATCAAAAGATACCCGATGATTCGCTTCTTCATAAAACCTCCTATTAAAAACTCATTTAAAATTGCCTGCCTGCGGTAGGCAAGCAAAATTAACAATTAGGTATCACTTTAGCATTTTGAAAAAAAGAGTTTTACGAGTCAATTGACCAAAAAATTCATCATAAAATCCCCCTTAATCCCCCTTTTCCAAAGGGGGAAACCCTTATCTCCTCCCTTTGGCAAAGGGAGGTCGGGAGGGATTTTACAAAGATTTTCAAACCGCTAAAGTGTTACACAATTAGCAATTTAAATTTGTTTTAACTTTTGCAATGCTAATTTTATATTGCTAATTTTGCAATGAATTTTTAAAAAAGCCTTTCGACTGCTTCTTTGACGCTCCTCACGCCGATCAATTCGATCCCTTTGACCCCTTTTACCTTCTCCTGATTCGGTTTGGGTAGAAGGATTCGTTTAAACCCCATCCTCGCTGATTCCTTCACCCTCACCTCCGGTTGGCTCACCCCCCTCACTTCGCCTCCCAGCCCCACTTCTCCAAAAACGGCCATTTCAGGATCAATCACTTTGTCCCGGTAACTTGACGATATGGCGGCGATCACACATAAATCAGCGCCGGGTTCCTCCACCTTCATCCCCCCGGCGATATTAAGAAAGATGTCTTGATTGTTCAGGTGGACCCCCAGCCTCTTTTCCATCACCGCCACAAGAAGTGAAACACGGTTGACATCCACTCCCTGAGCTGTTCTCCGGGGAACGCCGAAGTTTGTCGGGACGACCAGGGCCTGGAGTTCGATGAGGATAGGCCTTGAACCTTCAATGCTGGGCATCACCACTGAACCGGAAGCGTGTTGGGTCCTCCCGGAAAGAAAGAACTCGGAAGGACTGCTCACCTCCACCAATCCTGAATCCTTCATCTCAAAAACCCCGATCTCATTGGTGGAACCGAAACGGTTTTTAACAGCCCTTAAAATCCGGAAGGCGTGATTGGCTTCCCCTTCGATATAGAGAACGGTGTCCACCATGTGCTCTAAAACTTTTGGGCCTGCGATAAAACCCTCCTTGGTCACATGGCCGATGAGAAAGATGGGGATCGAGAGATGCTTTGCCAGATAGAGCAATCGACTGGATGCTTCCCTGACTTGAGTGATCGATCCAGGTGTCGAAGGAAGTTCAGAAAAATAAATGGTCTGAATCGAATCGACCACCACGGTCGAAGGTCTGAGCGTCTGGATATCCTGGAGAATTTTTTCTAAGGAGGTCTCAGAAACTACGAAGAGGTGTTCTGATGAAATTCCCAATCGATCCGCCCTCATCTTTGACTGCTGAAGCGACTCCTCTCCGGAGATGTAAAGAACTTTTTTCCCCTTCGATGCCAAACAGCTCATCACCTGAAGGAGAAGAGTAGATTTGCCGATTCCCGGGTCGCCCCCGACCAAAATCACGGATCCGAAAACGATCCCTCCCCCTAAGACCCGGTCGAATTCGCTGATACCGATCTGAAATCTCCCTTTCTCTTCAGCAACAATCTCAGTGACAGGGGTTGGGACGGCCTCGCTCTCAAAACCCAGAATGTCTCGCTCAGGAGTTCTCTCTTCAATCACTCGCTCCTCAACGAAGGTGTTCCATTCCTGACACCCCGGACATCTCCCCAGCCATTTAGGAGCCTGATATCCACAGGACTGGCAGACAAATTGGGTCTTGGCTTTGGCCATAAGATTATTCTTTCCGTGATACTATAGCTTTTGAAGAGGTTATCAGATGATCAGGTTATCAGGAAGTGGAGATCAGGATATCTGGATATCAGGTCAAACCGAAAGACTGTTATTTTTTATCTGAGATCCTGGTACCCT
>VGRU01000049.1 GCA_016875255.1 Deltaproteobacteria bacterium | reverse complement strand
TTGACAAAAGAATAATACCCCAATTGAGCGAAAAAAAATCCTTTATTGAATAGTTTCATTGATGCTTAGGCCACGATCGAGCGTTTGGGTCACATTTTAAAATCCCCCTCATTCCCCCTTTTCCAAAGGGGGATGATCATGGGTTCTCCCCTTTGGCAAAGGGGAGTTAGAGGGGATTTTATAAAACTTTTGACTCAATTGGGGTAATAGTAAACGATGTCCTGAACGTTGTCACTTAACCTTTAATTGTTTTAAATTCATCCCTCCACCGGTTTGCAGAGTAAGGTTTCGTCCTCTAATTTCTCACCAAATCTTTTAACCACTTCCTCTACGGTCAGGCGCTTCTTCTCTTCACCCTTGATATCGAACTGGATCCTTCCTTCATGGAGCATGATCATCCGATCTCCGAAGTTGATGGCCTGAAGCATATTATGGGTGACCATGATCGTGGTGAGTCTGTTCTCCCTGACAATCCGGTCGGTCAGGTCAATGACCTTCTCCGCTGTTTTTGGATCGAGAGAGGCAGTATGCTCATCCAGGAGCAAAAGTTTGGGCAGAGAGAGTGTAGCCATCAGCAGGGTAAGGCACTGCCGCTGGCCACCTGAGAGGAGGCTGACCCGGTCTCGTAGACGGTTCTCCAGACCCAGTTCAAGGGTTTTTAGAAGTTCCCGGAATCGCTCCCTTCCCTTCTTGGTCACCCCCCAGGAGAGTCCCCTCGGTTGCCCTCGGAGTTCGGCCATGGAAAGATTCTCTTCAATGGTCATGGAAGATGCCGTTCCCATCAATGGGTTCTGGAAAATTCTCCCAAGATATTTAGCCCTCCGGTGCTCGGGCAGAAGAGTTACCTCTTTGCCGTCGATGAAGACTTTCCCCTCATCGGGGAAATAGGTTCCGGCGATGAGATTGAGTAGGGTGGTTTTTCCTGCCCCATTTGATCCGATCACCGTGATAAACTCCTCTCTTTGGACTTCAAGTCTAATCCCGTCAATTGCCGCCTTCTCATCGATCGTATTGCGATTAAATATCTTTCTGAGGTTCTGTATGAGGACCATTGCCTCCATATTCACTTAGCCACCTTCGGCAAGAAAATTTTTTGTTTCTGTTTCAAAATTTTCAATCTGCAATCTACAATTTGCAATCTGAAATTTTCTTATCATATCCCCCGGAGATGAAGCTTCTCCTCTTTTCCTTTCTTGAGGGCTGGAAAGCCCAGAGCGATGATGACCATGGCCCCTGTCGCCATCTTGAGATCGGTGGGCGCCAGACCCAGCCAGAGGCCGATCGTAATGACCAGCCGATAGATGCAAGATCCAACGATGGCAGCAAAGGTGATCATCCCCACAGACCTCGCCCGGAGCAGAGTTTCTCCGATGATGATCGAAGCAAGTCCAGCCACGATCATGCCGATCCCCATTCCGATATCTGCAAAGCCCTGATGTTGGGCGACCAGGGATCCTGAGAGGGCAACAAGGGCGTTTGAAATGCCCAATCCGAGGACCGTCATATTGTCTGTGTTCACTCCCAGGGTCCGGATCATCTGTTCGTTATCACCGGTGGCCCTCATGGCCAGTCCGACCTGCGTGTGGAAAAAAAGGTCGGCGAGAAATTTTGAGGCCAATACGATCCCTCCGAAGAAGAGAGTGACTGATAGCCATCTTATCTCCATCTGTTCAAATGGTGTGAAGACGGTGACATAGTTGAGCAGAGGGGTATTGGATCGGCCCATCACCCTAAGATTAACCGAGTAGAGGATGGTCATGATCAAGATTCCTGCAAGAAGGCTATTGATTTTAAGTCGGGTGTTGAGAAGCCCGGTTGCGCACCCCGCAGAAAATCCAATGAGGATCGCAAGGACAACTCCTGTCAGGGGTTGATACCCCAGGACGATCATTCGCGCCACCACGGCTCCACCCAGAACGAAACTTCCATCTACAGTTAAATCCGGGAAGGCAAGGATACGGAAGCTGATCACAATACCCAGGGCGACCAGGGCATAGGCCAATCCTTGTTCTAAGGAGATTTGGAATATACCGGAAAGAATTTCCATGATAAGAATTAATAATCCCCCTCGCCCCCTTTATGAAAGGGGGGTTAGGGGGATTTTTTATGACAGGCATTCAGAAAATATTCTATTCTTTGACGACCTTACTTGCTTTTTTAAGAAGATCGGGAGGAATGACGACTCCCTGTGCCTTCGCTGCCTTTTCGCTCACGACCAGGCTGAACTTCTCAGCTGGCCCCCAGGGAATATCTCCAGGTTTCTTACCTTTAAGGATCTGGGCCGCCTTCTTGCCGGCAGACTCCCCGATCAGAAAATAATCCAGGCCATAGGCGGCGATTGCGCCTCGCGGGACGCTGTCCACATCACCGGCGAACAGAGGAATCTTCTTTTCATTGCACACTTTGACAATGGCCTCAAAGGCAGAGACAGCCGTATTGTCGGAAGTGATGTTAATGGCTTGGACTCCTTTTCCCGCAAGGGATTGGACAGCTTGCAGAGTCTCGGCGCTGGTGGAGATCGTGGCTTCGATCAGTTCCACGCCTAATTTCTTAGCAGACTCCCTCATCTCTTTGATGTGGACCATGGAGTTCGAATCTCCTGCGTTATAGATCGTTCCCCATTTTTTTGCCTTGGGAACGAATTTGGTATACATCTCAAACTGGAGATGGACAGGCCACCGGTCGCTGACACCTGTCACATTCGTCCCAGATTTTGTTCCCGGGCCACTGGTTTTTGGAACCAATCCTGCGTCAACCGGATCGGTGACCGAAGAGAAGACCACAGGGATATTCTTGATCGTCTTCACAACGGCCTGAGAGGTGGGAGTAGCAATGCTGTGGACCATGTCCACTTTTGCATCGAGGAACTTCTGGGCGATCGTCTGAGCATTGGCCATATCGCCCTGGGCATTCTGACGATCGTAAGTGACGTTCACCCCCTCTTTAAATCCCGCATCAGCCAACGCCTTTTCAAATCCTTTTGCGTCTCCGTCTAATGCGGGGTGGGAGACGATCTGAGTAACGCCGATCTTGAATATCTTAGATTTTTTCTCCTGTGCAAAGCTAATCGAGACAGCACCAACAAGAATTAAAATTAGAATAGGGCACAACTTTTTCCACATATTGAACCTCCTTTTTAAGCGTTACAACTCTTCACTTTAATCTCCCCACTGATTTTGAGCACCTCCTTTCTTTTCAGGTTTTAAGTCGTTTCTCACAGCAGAAGACAATCGAAAAATATCATCTTTTAAAGACCCTGTCAAATCGTCAGGCATAGTAATCCTTATGACAGGTAAGACACCCCGATCCATGAAAATAGTCCTCGGGTTACGGTTACGAAGTCCGTTTGGATTGATAGTCAAACGGTTATGGGTGACGATGCTCGTATCGAAGCAAGAGACTCGAAAAACGAAGATCGAGCATCCAGATTCTATTCACGAGTTTCGATACCAGCTTCGACAACAACAAACGTCATTTTCAATTTAACAGAACGGGCCTCATTACCCTTACCGTTAGACTTTTTTCTAATCAACTACTCCGGCACATAGAGGCGTCTCATTTTGTGGATCTCGCGGATCCGAGACTCGGCATAACGATTGGCCGCTTCTGACGGTAGAATTCCTTCTTTTTTAGCCGTCTCAAAGATGTGCAGCAGGCGATCATAGATTCGTTCGGTCTTCATCCTCACCCGCTCTGGATTGAAGCCCCGTTCTTCATCAATGGCCTGAATGACGCCTCCGGCGTTGATGATGTAATCCGGCGCATAGAGAATCCCGCGCTCATGGAGCATCCGGCCGTGGCGCTCCTCATCCTCTAATTGATTGTTGGCGCAACCTGCAACGATTTTGCATTTCAATTTTGGAATGGTCCTGTCATTCAAAATACCGCCAATGGCGCTGGGAGAGAAGATATCGCAATCCACCTCATAGATTTCTTCTGGCTTGACCGCCTTGTATCCATATTTCGTCTGGAGGCTCTGAAGGGTTTTCTCGTTGATGTCCGTGGCGATCACTTCCAGACCCCCTTCTTTTAAATATCCCAGTAAAGGCTCACCCACTGCCCCAAGTCCCTGAAAAGCGATTTTCCTCCCGCGAAGGTCCTCATTGCCCCAGATGAACCTCGCACATGCCTTCAACCCCACAAAGACTCCATAAGCGGTGATGGCTCCCGTATTCCCGGAGCTTCCCTCTTCTTTGGGCTTCGCCAGAATGTAGCGGGTCTCTCTGCCCATGATCGAACCGTCCGCCTCATTGAGATTGAGGTCGGCGGCCCCTGTGACGAAACGCCCTTTTAAAATCTCAATAAATCTTCCATAAGCTCTGAGGTAAACTTCGTTCTTATCTTTTTTCGGATCGCCCCAGATCACTCCTTTCCCTCCTCCCTTATCCTCATCAGCCGCCGCGCATTTGTAGGTCATTGCCTTTGAAAGCCTCATCGCATCCTTAAGGGCATCTTCCATCGAGGCGTAGTTGACCATCCTCGTCCCGCCACAGGCGTGACCGAGCGTGGTGTCATGGATGGCAATGATCGCCCTCATCCCTGTCTCTTTGTCATAGTTGAAGATGATCTGTTCATGTCCACCCTTCTTCATGAGTTCGAAGATATCCATCTTGATCCCTCCCTTTAACTAAATTCCAATCACCAAATTCCAATAACCAAACTTCAATCACTCTATCGTGTCATTTTTCAAAAAGCTAAATAGGGTCTGTTTATAAATGTGTTTTTTTCGTCATGCCGGACTTGATCCGGCATCCAGAAGGCTTTGAAAGAACTGGATTCCGGCCTCCGCCGGAATGACGACCTTTCTGGAAACCATTCGTTTATGGACCAGTACTAAATAGATACTCTTATCCTTTTCAATTATACCCTATCCATTTTTTACCTCTCTGTCAATTGCGCAAGATTCCTGTCGCTGGATTCCCCCGTATCAAGTA
Organism: Deltaproteobacteria bacterium; assembly: GCA_016875255.1. The sequence goes on along the minus strand of VGRU01000049.1, from coordinate 12,482 downwards.
CGGGGCAGGCTTATCAAGTCCGGAATGGCGTTAGGAGAGGAGGGGCTTGAAGAGAATTTCGTATTGAGATAAACTGTTTGGCATGATTCGCCTCTACATCTTCCTCCCCATCGGAATCATTGCCATCTCAACGGCCTCGATCTTCATCAAACTCTGTGATGCGCCGGCGCTGGTCATTGCTGCCTACCGGATGACCCTTGCCTCTCTGTTTCTTCTCCCCTTCGCCGGTTATCAAAGGGTCTGGAAAGGATGGAACGGATCCGAATTGCGATGGTTGATTCTCTCCGGAATCTTCCTTGCCCTTCACTTCGCCTTCTGGATCGGCTCTCTGAAATTCACCTCTGTGGCAAGCTCGGTTGTCCTCGTCTCCACCAATCCCCTCTTTGTGGGATTAGGGGCCTGGCTCTTCTTTAAAGAATCATTAAGATTCAATCTCATCTTAGGAATCATCCTGTCGGTCCTGGGATGCGGACTGATCAGTTTCGGAGATGTGGCCTTATCGAAAGAGGCATTGATGGGAGATGGGTTGGCCTTGCTCGGCGCCATCACTGCCTCGGGATATCTGTTGGTGGGAAGAAAGATGAGAAAGGAACAGGACCTTCTCTCCTACATCTTCCCTGTCTACTCAACCGCAGCAATCGTATTGATCATCCTCTCTTTCATTTCTCATAAACCCTTCTTTGGGTTCTCATCCTCCACCTATCTCTATCTCTTTCTCCTTGCCCTCATCCCTCAGTTGATCGGCCATACCACGTTCAACTGGGCCTTGAAATACCTTCCTGCATCCATGGTGGCGATCGCCATTCTTGGTGAACCCGTAGGGTCAACGATTTTAGCGTTCTTCGTTCTCGGAGAGGGATTAACCCCAAAAATCATTGGGGGGATACTGATCTTTGCCGGAATCCTGATCGCCGTTCGTCCCGCCCCCCTCCGAAACAAGCAGACCATCGATCAATAAGAAACTTATTGACTGATTGATCTATTTTCATTAGACTTTTAAATGAAGGGGGTGATTCTTATGGCAACCCCGGTCCAAACTCCCAAAATTTCAAGATATCTTATCCTCCTCTTTCTTCTTCTGATCCTCACCATCGGAACCGGAGGATTCCTCTATTACGAAAATCAAAAGATACACATTAAGAAAGAGAGGGAACGTGAGCTCCTTGCCATCAGCGATCTGAAAGTGAACCAGATTGTCGCCTGGCGTAAGAGCCGGCATGCGGACGCAGAGGTCCTTTTTGAAAATTATCAAATGGTCCAGCAGCTTCGGCAGTGGCTCAAATCAAGGGAGAAATCCCGTGTGATGGAAGAGATTCTCGGATGGATGTCATCCTTCCGGGGCCACCACGATTACAGCAGCATCTTTCTCCTCGATGAGAAAGGGAATGTGTGCCTTTATACCTCAGAGGCATATGATGAGGTTGGACCTTATGCCCGGACCTTTATTGATGAGGCCATCCGCTTGAGAAAGGTCATCTGGGTAGACCTCTACGATGAAAAGGATAGCCGGCACATCCATCTCGACCTCCTGGTTCCCCTGGTCCCCAGAGAGTCGGATGGACTTCCCTCAGGCGTTCTATTACTTCGTATCAATCCCTATCAATTCCTCTATTCTTATATCCAGGCCTGGCCCACACAGAGTCGAACAGCAGAGAGTTTATTGGTCCGCCGTGAAGAGTTTGAAGTCCTCTTTTTAAATGAACTCCGGCATCAGAAAAATACAGCGCTCTCTCTCCGATTACCGATGGTTGGAAAGCAGACCGTGGCCGTGCAAGCGGTGCAGGGAGTGGAAGGGGTTGTTGAGGAGGTGGATTACCGAGGGGTTGAGGTTCTTGCGGCCGTGCGAAAGATCCCGGGTTCCCCATGGTATCTTATCGCCAAGGTCGATCGGGATGAAATCTATGCGCCCATTGGTGAACACGCCATATTTGTGATCGCGATTGTGGGGGTATTGATCCTTTCTGCAGGAATCATAGTCGGGTTTTTATGGCGAAACCAGACTGCCCGGTTTTATCGCAAGCAGTATGATAATGAGATTGAACGGCAAGCCCTTCTTCAACACTTCGAGTACCTGGTAAAATATGCCAATGACATTATCCTCCTGGCAGACCGCAACTGGAAGATTTTCGAAGTCAATGACAGGGCCGTTGAAATCTATGGTTATTCACGTGATGAATTACTCAAAATGGATATAAAACAGCTTCGAGCGCCTGAACAGAGATTCTTATTGGAAAAACAGTTTCAACAGTTGGAGGAACAGAAAGGGTTAACCCTCCAAACCATCCATCAACGGAAAGACGGCACGAGGTTTCCCATAGAAGCGAGCTTGCGTGTCATCGAGGTGGAAGGGGAAAAGTTCTACCAGAGCATCATTCGAGATATCACCCGGAGAAAGAAGGAAGAAGAGGAACGTGACAAATTGATCCGGGAACTTCAGGCCGCTCTCACTAAAGTGAAGACGTTAAGCGGTTTGGTGCCCATCTGCGCCTCCTGTAAAAAGATACGCGATGATAAGGGGTACTGGAACCAGATTGAATCCTATATTGAGAAACATTCTGCGGCCGAGTTCAGCCATGGCATCTGCCCGGAGTGCGCAAGAAAACTCTATCCACAACTGTACGATGACGAAAAAGAGTAACCACTACGTTACCCATTCGAATCCCCCATTCCATGAAGCCTTAAAAAAGGATATATTGTATTGGTCTTGAACGCTCAATTACGGCAGGAAGGTGGACCGAATCATTATAGAATGGTGCGATGAAGCACTCAGCCGAACCAAAGATAAAGGAAAGAAAGAGTCTCCCAAGAAGAGATCGGGCTCCCCTGCCCGAACATTGTGGAGGAAGTTAAATAACTAAAAGGAACTTATTGCCATGAAAATTACTGTCCTGAACGGAAGCCCGAAGGGAGACCTCAGCGTCACCCTGCAGTATGTCCATTTCATCCAGCAGAAGTTCTCCGGGCATGAATGGAAGGTTTTTAACATCGGCTCCCATATTAAAAAAATCGAGAAGGACGAAAAAGCCTTCCAAGAGATCATCGATGGAGTAGGGTCTTCCGATGGAGTGCTGTGGGCCTTTCCCCTCTATTACATTCTCGTCCCCTCCCAGTATAAGAGGTTTATCGAACTCATCTGGGAGAGAGGGGCAGCGGGTGTTTTTAAAGATAAATATACCGCCGTCCTATCTACCTCCATCCATTTCTTCGACCACACAGCTCACAACTATATGAATGCGATATGCGATGATCTGGATATGAAAAATTTAGGTTCTTTCTCAGCTGGTATGCATGACCTGTTGAGTCGAAAGGGAAGAGAACGATGGGCCGTGTTTGCCTCTGAATTCTTTGACGGGATTCAAAACCGAATTCCCACAGCGAAAAAATACGCTCCTATCCTCTATCGCCCTTTTGATTACGTCCCGGGTTCAACAGGACAAAAGGTGGGCATCCAGGGGAAAAAGGTTCTGGTCCTGTCCGATCTGAAAGAGTCAAACACCAATTTAGGCAGGATGATCGAGCGATTTAGAAATTCATTCGTAGAGGATGTGACCGTAATCAACCTTCATCAGATTGACATCAAAGGAGGTTGTCTGGGTTGCCTTCAATGCGGTTATGATTATCAGTGTGCCTATGGGAGTCAGGATGAATTTGTTCAGTTTTATAAGGATCAGGTCAAAACTGCTGATATCCTTGTTTTTGCTGGAACGATTCACGACAGATATCTATCCTCCCGATGGAAGATGTTTTTTGACAGAAGTTTTTTTCACACTCATACCCCCTCTTTAACGGGGAAACAAGTTGGCTTCATCCTGTCCGGCCCGTTGAGGCAAATTCCCAACCTCCGGCAGATCTTAGAAGCTTACACGGAATGGCAGCAGGCCAACCTGGTCGATATCGTAACAGATGAAGAAGAGGATTCCAGGGAATTAGATGCGCGGCTCCATCACCTTGCGGAACAGGTCATTCATTTTGCAGAGAAGAACTATACCAAACCGAAGACCTTTCTGGGGGTCGGCGGGATGAAAATCTTCAGGGACGACGTCTGGGGAAAACTCCGTTTTCCATTTCAGGCAGACCATCAGTTCTATAAAAAACATCGCCTCTACGATTTTCCTCACCGGAAATATAAATCCAGGATCATCAACTCCGTATTAATCCTTCTCACGAAGATACCCTCCATGAGAAAAGAAATCTATCGTAAAAAGATGAAGGAAGAGATGGTAAAGCCTTTTCAAAAAATAGTCCACAATGGGAAATGATCGATTTTAAAAAAAGAGGACAGGAATCAACAGTCAAAAAGGAGTGAAAAATGAATCGGAGAAATTTTTTGAAGTTTTCGGGTCGGGGAATCCTTTTATTAGGAGGGTTGTCCATGTTACATGCCTGTAGCAACATAAAGCGGGATGATTTCCCGCAATCAAACGAAGAAAAAACTTCTATCAAAGGCCTTGAAAAGGATGAAATGGAAATTCTCCACCTCGCCTCACTGGCTCCCAGTGGCCACAATACACAGCCCTGGACCGTCCGGGTTGTGGAGCAGAGGCACTGGATCATAGGCTCTAATAAAAAATGCTGGCTGCCGGCTGTTGACCCTGAAAACCGGGAACTCTTACTCGGCATTGGGGCCTTCATTGAAAACCTCGTCATCGCCGCTGGAACCTTTGGCTATGAGGTGGATCTTCAAATCATTGGCAAGAGCCCAATGGACCCTGAGATTGCAGAGGTTCGGCTAAAAAAAGGGAAAACCATTGATTTCCCACTGGCGAAGGTCAAACAGAGAAGGACGGTTCGAAGTGGCTTCGCGGATCAGGAGATTAAAACGGAAGACCTAAAATATTTCACCAGACATGAGGCAAGAGCTTGTCTTCTTGCTAATGTTTCTTCCCCGCACAGTTTCTTTTTTCCGAATCACTCTCCTCAGGGGAAATATCTCCAGGAAGGAACGATCGAAGCCAACCGGAAACAGGCGTTTCGTGATCCTGCACAAGAGGAATTGGCAAATTGGATCCGGTGGTCCAATAAAGAAGCAAAACTATATCGAAATGGGTTAACGCCGGAGAGTATGGAGATAAAGGGGATAGCCGGTCTTTTCGTCCGGAATTTTTATGATCGTCAATCTGTACTGAAAGAGAGTTTCCGGAAACAGACGGTGGATATTGTTGCAAAACAGGTGAAAACGTGTGGCGGATGGTTGGTTGTCACCAGTCAGGATTCGAGCATACCCATACTGATTGAATATGGAAGGGTATGGGAAAACATGCTTTTAAAAGTAAGAGAAAAGATGATTGCCCTTCATCCCATGACGCAGATGTTGGAAGAAGAACCTTGGAGAAAACAAATCGCTAAGGAATTACGCTTAACCGGCGAGGTTCAGTGGATCCTCCGAATGGGATACCTGAAGTCTTATCCTGACCCCGTCAGTTTACGGACGCCGGTTTCGTGGTTTATTCAAGCTTGACGTTTTAAGGAATCGAGCCTCAGACCTCTTCGATAGAGAAGGGAGGAAGCAATGAAATTTGTTGTCCACGAACATCATGCCTCCCGTCTTCATTATGACTTCCGGTTGGAGATTGCTGGAGTCCTGAAATCCTGGGCTATCCCCAAGGGGCCTTCCATGAATCCTTCCGATAAAAGGCTTGCCGTGAGGGTGGAGGATCATCTTCTTGAATATGGTGACTTTGAAGGAATCATCCCAGAGGGCCTTTATGGAGCCGGCCCGGTCCTCATCTGGGATTCCGGGGAGTTTCAAGCAGAAGGAGATCCCGAGATCGCCCTAGGACAGGGTAAACTCCGTTTCACCCTAAACGGAAAGAAATTGAAAGGTGGTTTCTCCCTTGTTCTGATGAGAGGAAAAGGTAATGGAAAAGACTGGCTTCTCATCAAGGGCAATGATGCCTTTGCCCAAAGGGACTGGTTGATCAAAGGGGAACTAACGCCGGCAAAGAAAAAGCAACTCCAAGAAAAGATCCCGCCGTGTGAAGCATCATGAATTTAACCCCTTGAAGCGGTTATCAGGCGACCAGGTGATAAGGGAGTGGACATCAGGATATTGGGATATTAGCCCAAGCCAAAAAGCGGTTACTCCTTATCTGAAATCCTGGTGTCCTGGTATTCTGCGCCCTGATATCCTGGTCTCCTGATACCCGTTTTCCTCTATATAAAATCCAATTGACAACTTAAGGCTGTTCGGTCATATTAGCAATCTAAAAGGAAGGTCCGGATGAATAGGTTTAGGCCAAAAAGAGTACTGGTCATTGATGATGAGAGGGATACGGTGGAGATGATTACCATCCTTCTCCAGATGGAGGGCTACCAGGTCTTTTCCGCCTTATCCGGTGCCGAAGCGATGAGATTTCTGGAGGCCGAAAGGCGGAAGTCTCCGGAGGGAGAGGTACCCATCGATTTGGTCCTTCTCGATGTGATGTTAGGCGATGAGGATGGAAGAAATATCTGCCAGAAAATTAAGGAGGATGATCTTCTGAAGTTCATTCCCGTAATCATCCTAACGGTCAGGTCAACCCTTCAGGATAAACTCAACGGTCTCAACCTGGGAGCGGATGATTACCTCACCAAACCCTTCATCAATGAGGAGCTCCTTGCCAAGGTGAAGGTGATGCTCCGGATTAAAGACCTCCATGACGAACTGAGGAAGGAAAGGAATAAGAACATCCTGCTTACCCAGGCTCTTGAAAAGCGATACAGTTTTGGGAACATTATCGGAAAGAGCGATAGGATGCAGGAAATCTATGAATTGATCTCCGATATCTCCCATACCGATTCAACCGTCCTCATTCAGGGAGAGAGCGGCACCGGAAAGGAACTCATCGCAAGGGCCATCCATTTCAACAGTCCGAGAAAGAGCAAACCTTTTATCGTTGCCAACTGTTCAGCCTATTCCCAGAATCTCCTGGAAAGTGAGCTCTTCGGCCATGAGAAGGGAGCTTTTACCGGAGCCATCCGTCGAAAGAGTGGCAGATTTGAACTCGCCCATGGAGGAACGATTTTTCTCGACGAGATCGGCGAAGTCTCACCCCCCACGCAGATATTTCTCCTCAGGGTTGTGCAGGATCACCGGTTCGAAAGAGTCGGAGGGGAGGAAACGCTTGAAGTGGATGTGAGGGTGATCGCTGCCACGAATAAGAACCTGATGGAGGAGATGAAGAAGGGGACCTTCCGGGAAGATCTCTATTATCGGCTCAATGTTATCCCCATATTTATTCCACCCCTTCGGGAGAGAAAGGATGACATTTCATTCCTCGCCTCACACTTCCTGGAAAAATTTAGCCAGGAAAAAGGGAAAAAAATTGTCGATTTTTCGCCTGAAGTAATGGAAATCTTTTTAGCCCATACCTGGCCGGGGAATGTCCGTGAGCTTGAAAATGTGATTGAACATGCGGTAATTATTGGGAAAAAGGATGAAATTTATTCCAAAGACCTTCCCCAGTATCTCCTTCAGAAATCCGCCCAATCAGAAGAACTGGCCACCCTTCAGGATTTTGAAAGGGACCTTATCTTAAAAACCTTAAAAGAGACGAACTGGAATAAACATAAGGCCGCAAAAAAACTGAAGATTAATCGCTCAACCCTTTATGGAAAAATGAGGCGGTACGGGCTTTCAAAAGAATGATTTTAATACATTATTGTCTAAAATTAGACATATTTGTAACAATTTGAAATTAAAGTAAATTTCATCATAAACCTCAAATGTTCCTATTTTTTAAGTCCAAATTTATACAATTTCCTTCCCAACGTTCTCTTTGAATAGCCGATTTCTTTAAATTTGAACCCTGGAACCTTCTCATTACAATTTTGTCTTTAATTCTGTCTATATTTCCGCTTTATTGAGGGAGCAACAAGGGGGAGGAAAAGGCGAAAACAACTATTTTGTCTTAACCTGTGGACTTAATCCTATTTTTGGTATGAATTTTGCTTAATTTTGGACCAGGAGGTTCATTATGAAGTGCTATCGTTGCGGCGGAGTTATGGTCTACGAGAAGTTTTTTGGCCTCTCCGAGGAATTCTTCGGCTGGAGGTGCATCTTCTGCGGCGAGATCGTAGATAATGTAATCATTGAAAATCGTCTCGAGCAGAGGAAACGTTAACTCCCTCCTTAGAGGATTAGTCTAACCAAAATCTCTCTGAAGGGGGAGGAGCGGTGAAGGGAAAAATTTGTATTGTTGACCATGATTTTGCCAGCCGGGGTTATTTAAGGGAATGCCTCGAAAGAGAAGGACACGAAGTCATCATCTTGGACAGTGGTTTTCAGGTGAAACCTCTCCTGAATGGGGAGGGGTTTAATGTCTTTATCCTCAACATCGACACTCCCGGAGTCCGCGAGAAAAACCTCCTCATCGAATTAAAAAAAACAAAACCTTCACGAATCCTTCTGATCGTTTCAGAGAGAGGAGATTCCTTTCTTAAGGAAGCGATCGAATTGGGTGTCTATGGATTCATCTATAGGCCCTTTAACCCGGCTGAGATTTGCACGATGGTCAGCCATCTGATTCGTTAAAAAGGAAAGTTGTGGTTCAAAGGTTATGGTAACGAGGCCCATACCGTCAAATTGAAAATGACGTTTGTTGTTGTCGAAGCTCGTATCGAGGCTCGTATTGGGATGCTGGATACTCGAGCTTCAAGTTTCGAGTTTCCTGCTTCGATACGAGCATCGTCACCGTAAACCTTTTTTTTGTAACCGTAACCAGTAACCGAAACAGTCGTCTTAACCGTTCCAATCAAACGATCCCCTTTGATTCTAAGAGATGGAAGGAGTCAGTTCAGCATGGAGGAATCATGGAAAAGCTTGCCGGAATTCCCTCTCTCTAAAGGCCTCTCCCTCGAAGACAAACCCATTCTCGATTTAGCTTTTCAAAAATTCCCTTCCTCCATCTCGGAATTCACCTTCACCAATCTCTTCATCTGGCGACATGCCTATCAGATTAAAATCTCCCGCCTGAAAAACTTCCTCTGTCTTTTTGCAGAAAACGGTGAACATCCCTTTTTCTTTCCTCCCATCGGAGAGGGAGATGTGGTAGAATGTTGCCGGGCATTACTCCGGTCAATGAAGGAGAAGGGAGTTTCTGTTCAAATGGCCCGGGTTCCTGAAGAAGTTGCCTCTCGTTTCGATTGGAAGTCAGAGGGTTTTATGGTAGAGTTCGACCGTGATCAATCCGATTATGTCTACCTTTCAGAGGATCTGATCCATCTGCAAGGAAGAAAATATCATCGGAAGAGAAACCACATCAAGCAGTTTAAAGGAAAATACACCCACCAGTATCTTCCGCTCACTTCTGAGCTGATTTCAGATTGTCTCCGGCTGGAAAGCAATTGGTGCGACCTCCGGCAGTGCGAGGTGATGCCCGGGCTGCGCAACGAATCGATCGCTACCAAAGAAGCTTTTTCCCATTTTGAGGCGCTGAGGGTTCATCCCGTTAGAAAATCCATCGAGGCATTAAACCCCGCCGAAATGGTTCCGAAATACGACCCCGTTACAGACCAGCGGAAATTTTTTTCTAACGGGGTGAAAGGAGGTGTCATCCTGATCAATGGCAAGGTGGAGGCTTTCACCCTGGGAGAGCCGCTCAATCACGATACCGTCGTCATTCATATTGAAAAAGCGAATCCCGCTTTTGAAGGTCTCTATCCCACAATCAATCAGGCCTTCCTTGAGAACCACTGGTCAGGCTATACCTACGTCAACCGGGAGCAGGACCTCGGAGAGGAGGGTTTGAGAAAGGCAAAGGAGTCCTACTTTCCTCATCGAATGGTCAACAAACACACCATCACGTTGAGGTGAAAAGAAAGGGGGTAAGATGAAAAAGAGCACTTTTCCATTTTCGTACAAACGGTTTAAGGAGGAATTTCCCCAGATTGAAAGGGAATACGATCGGCTGGCCAAGAAATGCCATGCCTCTGGCCCTCTCAATGAGAAGAGCCGAAGGTTGATCAAGTTAGGGATTGCTATTGGCTCGAATTCTGAAGGCGCCATCAAATCTCATACCCGTAGGGCATTAGCGATAGGAATTACCCCAAAAGAGATTCGACATGCCGTGCTCCTGGGCCTGACGACCGTCGGGTTTCCGAAAATGGTTGCGGCCCTGAACTGGGTTCACGAGGCCCTTGAAGAAGGTCCGATCAAACATCGAAGAGGAGACTAAGTCCATCGATTCATAAATTCGGTAACGTATTTATTTACTCAGGACTTAGTGCTGAGTCAGCAATGATTTCAATCTGCAGCATGAGGATACGTGATCGTATTTGCGAATCGAAGCACTAAGTTTTCTCTTTCGGGATCTGTTCTTAAGCACTCTTAAGCGCTATAGATTGTATCACCAGGGAAGGGTTATAATTGAATTGCGAAGAAAGGAGTTTACGTAATGGGAGAGAAAAAGAGCATTAAAATAAAAACCCTTACCACAGAACTAAGGATTTTCAAAACAGCAAAAGAGTTGAAGGCTCTGGATGAAGAAGTCAACCGCTTCATCGTAAAAAATAGGGTGAAAAATGTCATCTCCGTCAGCGATTCAACGACAACAGACGATACCGGAGCCGCCATCGGCCTGATTCGTGTCCTCGCCTATGAAGCATAGAAGGGGGATAATATGATCCATTGGGAATATCAGGTCACGCTCCATGCCTTTCCTGAGATTAAAAAGGCAGAGGAAGAACAGATCATTCATTGCGACCAGGTGGGTCAGTGCTTTGTCCACGATTCATCCCGAGTGGGAATTGAGTGGTTAAAAACTATCTTTCATGAGATGGGAAAAGAGGGTTGGGAATTGGTTCAATCCGGATACCATCACCGGGAACTCCTCTGCATATGGAAGAAGAGAAAAGAGGGCGAGGACAGAAGCTGAAGAACTTCATTCTCTCACAGATTGAAGAAAGGGGTCCTCTGACTTTCGCTCAATTTATGGAGTGGTGTCTGTACCATCCGGAGTACGGGTATTACCATTCGGAGGAGACGAGAATCGGGAAGGATGGCGATTACTATACCGGCCCCTGTGTCCATCCCCTCTTTGGGGGGATGGTCGCCAAACAACTTTCTCAGATGGCTGAGATTTTGGGGGGGGGGAATTTTGATATCGTTGAAATGGGAGGCGGCAGGGGGTTTCTCTGTCAGGATATCTTAGATTGGGCAAAAAAGAATGCGCCTGACTTTTTTAAAAAACTGAGATACTATCTTCTTGAAACAAGCCCCTCCCTTCTCAATGAACAGAAAAAAAGGCTTCGTCCATATAAGGAAGAAGGCAAAATCGACTGGATGGATCTCAACGCTTTTGAGAGTGGAGAGGATCGAATCAGGGGTTGCATCCTCTCCAATGAACTGGTCGATGCCTTTCCGGTTCATCAGGTCGTTTTTGACCACGGTAAATTAAGAGAGGTCTATGTGACCCATCATGATGGTCAGTTGAAAGAGGTGATGGGCGAACCTTCCGATCCGGCGCTCGTTTCCTATTTCGAATCGATGGGCATCAGACTTCAGGAAGGCCAGAGGGCTGAGGTGAATCTCAAGGCGCTCGACTGGATGGAGAAGGTGGGAAGATTTCTGGAGAAAGGATTTGTCCTGACCATTGATTACGGGTATCTCGCCGAAGAACTTTATGCTCCTCATCGTTGCAGCGGAACCCTTCTCTGCTACTCTCGTCATCAGACCTCGCAAAACCCATATGAACATCTGGGAGAACAGGACATGACCTCCCATGTCAACTTTACGGATTTAATCAAAAAGGGGGAAGAGGTGGGCCTTCGCTTCGCCAGCCTCGTACCGCAATACCGGTTCCTCATTGCCCTTGGAATCCTACAGGAGATGGACTCCCTGGGCCAGGATCTCTCTGAACTGGATGGGTTGAAAATGAGGCTCTCTTTAATGCATCTGATCGAACCGGAGGCTGGAATGGGTGAGATGTTCAAGGTATTGATTCAGCGCAAAGGGATAGACGGACCCCTGCTGGAGGGGTTGAGGGATCTCAATTCCATTCCCTGGCCAACTCCTTCTCCTTGCCTCCATTTCCCTTCCGGTCAGAAAGGAGACGATGTGGACAGGAGGGGACATCGATGAAGGTTTTGGGAATCTTCGGAAGCCCGAGAAGGGGTGGAAATACGGAGGTCCTTCTCGAAGAGGTTCTTAAAGGCGCAGAAAGGGAAGGGGCGAAGACGGATCGCATCTACCTGACCGATTATGCCATCACACCCTGCAAAGAATGCCACGGGTGTGATCAAACCGGTCAATGTGTCATCCTTGATGATATGGAAAAAATCTATCCGAAACTTTTGGAATCGGATATCATCTTTCTTGGGTCGCCCATCTTCTTTTACGGTGTCACTGCCTGGGCAAAGGCGCTGATCGATCGTTCCCAGGCCCTCTGGGCCAAGAAGTATCTTCTGAAAGATCCTTCTCTTGGGAAAGAGGGGAGGAAGAGAAAGGGCTTCTTCATCTCCGTGGGAGCCACGAAAGGGCAGAAGGTTTTTGAGGGAGCGATACT
>VGRU01000048.1 GCA_016875255.1 Deltaproteobacteria bacterium | reverse complement strand
AGATCTGTGACCAACCAGAAGGAACTCCGTTTTGACCTTATCTTTGGGAGGAGGGGGGGGTTGCCTACTGGCACAACCGTTCAGAAATAACAGAACGACAATAAAGATGGGAAAGATTTTTTTCATCCTCAACCTCCTTTCCTTAGGGCTTTTGGGGCTCGGGTAAAACATGGAGTTTATAAACCCTCTTTTCGGAATAGGCTTTCATAGCCACCCCGATGGATGTTATCACAGGGAGTATTCGTGTCAACCCCGACTTTCATTCCCCCATTTTTGACTCAATCACTCTTCACAGACTGCGCTGGAGATGGAGTGATCGCCAGTTTTCCCCAATCATCAATTAACTGGTAGTAAGGCAGGATGCGGACTTGCGTGCTATTGATCTGCATCTGGCTGGAGAGATCCAAATTCACCACCCATGCCTGATGAGGTTTATAAGCTGAGATGAAACTCCTCAAGGCCCTGCCGATCTGAGGCTGTCGCATATGTCGATACTTCACTTCTACTGGTATGAGAGCGCTGCTGGTTTCCAGTACAAAATCGACTTCGGCTTTGTCCTTCGTTCTCCAAAAGTGAAGAGCGATGGGCTGAAACCGTGTTTCCTCCCACAGCAGCCGCCATACGAAGTTTTGGAAGAGTGATCCCAGGTTTGCATCACCGTTTAAAATGCCATGCACTCCACCGATGTAATTGCGTAAACCCAAGTCATGAAAATAGAAAACAGGCGACTTGGTAAGTTCCTTACGCAGGTTTGTGAAAAAGGGACTCAACGCTTTCAGAACAAACGTTTTCTCAGCATTCCACAGATAAGATTTAAGAGTAGGCATGGAGATATGGAGCAGGGTTGCCAGTTCAGAGTAGTTGGCAATCTTACCAATCTGATGTGTCAGTAGCCTGATCATCCGACTGAAGGCTTCCGATTTTTCAACTCGAAGAAGCGCTATGATGTCCCTTTCCAGATAGCTGCGGTAGATCTCATCGAGAGTTCTTCTCTTATCCTCCAGGCGCGCTTGAGTGACAACCCGCGGATAGCCTCCGAAGCTGATGTATTCGATGAAAAGATCTTGTGAACGACTTTTCTCCACCTGGAAGAATTGCTGCAATCGATCCTGATACCGGTAGTCTGTGCGATAATTTACAAACTCGGCAAAGGTCAGGGTCGGCAGCTCGAAGAGGCGTTTTCTCCCAACCAGGGATTCGTGGATCTTTTCCTTTAGCTCTAAACTCCCCGAACCGGAAACCACGAGCTTGTAGGGAAGCCCCTGGTCAAAGAGGCCTTTGAGGAACAACCCGGCGTTTTCCTTGCGCTGGATCTCATCAATGAAGGCAACTCCGAATTCATCTCCGAACTCTAGGCGGAGTTTGTTGACCAGAGACTGCTGAGAGTCCAAAAAAGGCTGGTCTGCCTCGACATCGAAGTTTAAAAAAACGCTTCTGGTCCGGGGCTGCCTTAAGCGGTCCTCTACCCAGCGCATGGCCGTTGTTTTCCCGGCCTGGCGCGGCCCAACAATAAGACTGATCTCTTTATTCGACAAGTCTCCAAGGAGTTCTTGAAATATCACCCTTTGAATCATATAAGCATTTTAGCCCGATAATTTTAAAAGTCAAGCATTGAAATTCTCGGAACAGTTTGCTACCGAAAGGGCCGCCTTAGGGGTTTGGAGTCTGCCTAATATGGGGAAAGTAGTGTTTGGCACAGTACACTGGGGTGTTGCCCGATTGATTTCATGCTTAGACCAATCTGTGACAAGAAGGGTATCCACCATGTCCTCAATACCTGAACTGAGGACACATCGAAAAGGGATAATATCGTTCCGCTCCGGAAAATACATAACACCGAAAGCAGACATCCCAGTCAACATCTATGTCCCACGTTTCAAGAAATAACCGATATCTTTGGAAAGCATATTGGCTGACAAGATACTGTAGGTCAATGGCGTTCACATTGGGTGGTAAACCAGCATGAGTGGTGAGACGAGCGACAATATCGACTCTATTCCGGCAACAGACACAGTGCGCCATTTTCGTTACCTCCTTTAATAAAAAATATTACCCCATTTATTCACTTGTTCGCCAGGATGCACGCGATGATCTTTTTGCCATGACCGGCTTACGGTATCTGAATAGTCATCTGTCCGGGATTGATAACCTGGATGACACCAAGCCAGGTGCACATCAGCTTGGAAGTATTATTTAAAGCCGGCATTCCCCCGATGAGGAAGAGAGGGGACCCAGGCGCCCAGGGAGCGAGCGTCACAGGAACACAGGGCTGTGGTGTTAAAACACCTAAAGCGGCTGATGTCGCCGAGGCAACTTGGGGATTAGCCATTGAACTGCACATCCCGAAGGGGATAATATTGACCATGGGCACATGGTCCATGATGTTGGCGGCAGGTGTTGGCACCATCAGCCGGTTCTGTGGAAGAACCGTAAGAACACTCGGCGTCAAGCCAAAACTACATTTCAGGGTTGCCCCCATACACACCAAAAAAGGCATAATTCTAACCTCGCTCGATTATTCTGCTCAAGGAGATGGGTTGAGACATCTAACCCCATCTCATATCAGAAAATAGAGATGAAACAGTTAAGCACACCCTGCCGCCATCGAAAATCATTCTACCTTTCCACTTCTATTGTCCCAAATCATCCCAAAGGAAATTCATGGCACCGAGTTTCGCCTTCTCATAAAGCTCACGCTGTGTCTTGGTGAGCTTCCCTTGCAGGTAGAGTGTTGCCTGAGCGGCACGGCTTACTATGGTATCCGTCATACTCTCTTTCCCCACTTTTCCCAGATCAACTTTTGAAATCTCCTTCCCCAGCCCCTCATATATGGGGTTGGGGTCACTTTCCATAGCCATGCGTCTCAGGATCCTTGCAGCCCAGGTCATCATCAAATCATCACTTACGCTGGAGGTGCCCATATAAATACCAATGAGCTCAGGCAGTCGCTGAGCAGGATCCATCGCCAGCAGTTTCTTTTTCACCCCAGCTGCTGCCAACGCCCGGGGTAGTTTCAGGCGCTGGATAGCAGCGACCTTCTGATAAGCACGCATACCTTCTTCACTTTGGTTCTCGGCTGTCTTTCGAGTGTTTACCTCATCGGCAATGCGTTTCGATAACTGCTGGGCACTACCAGATGGACTGAGTACCACCAATGTCTCAAGCAACACATCCACGGCTTCGAAAGCCTTGGGATGGTTGACCAGATAAGCATCAAAATACTGGGCAACCTCATCGGCCTCCTTTTGATTGCCGATGTCCGCGACTGCCTGAATTGCATAAGCGGAGCGGTAGATGTCATCAAGGGAACGCTCTTGTCCACTTAGTACACGACGGAGGTGGGATAGACAATCCCCCCTTTCATAAAATCTCAAGACCTGGACTGTCTTGGCATAGGCGCCAGAAGGAGAATCGGGCTTGAGGTTTTCTTCAATGAAACGTGAAACCAATTCCGGATCTATTCCCCGCGGGACTCTGGGGGTGGTGCGAATACCGCCGAAGATGTAATTTTCCAAGAGCTCACAGCCGGTTCTTTCATCGTATCGAACGGTCGTAATTCTAATCTGAGGTCTATTTTTATTCATAGTTTCTTGACTCATTTTTCTTACCCTTTCAGCGGCCAGACTGCCACTCAAAAAAATAAGTGCTAACAGAACAGTAGAAATCGTCCATAATCTGACAGCAAATAACCTTCTCCCCCCCAACCCCTTGTCCTTAATTAACATTTTCTGAGATCTTAACACAAACAAATACCACTCCGTCTCACCAATTATCTGTAACCGATCCGCTTCGATTGCGGAAACGCTGAGCCAGGCTACCTGTCACCCATGTACTGGCCCCAACCGCCGGCTGAGCCGGATCCCAGCACTCGTAGCGTACATTCACAGGAGGGTCAAAGATACGTTTGGAAGCGTCGACTGGATGTTGCTGCGACAGCACCTGAGACCACATAAGGCATGTTGAAGCGTGAACGCTTGCGTTGTCAATATGGAATGCATCGGGGAGAACATGCCCAGCCTCGTGAGGGTAGATCCATGGGTAGTTATCGCTTCCATCCATGACATTGAAAGCGGCCATAACGAAGCATGCATATCGCATTGGAGAGTCCGGCCGGTAGTCGGCACCAAGGTCAGTGTGAGGGATGAGCCCAAGTCCGCCGAATCCATTAAACTCGCGGCAGATATAGAAATCGAGGCGGTCGTCAGTCCCTGGGGCTTCACGGACCAACCGTCGCAATTCGGGATTTAGACCTACCCAGTTCGCGGGAAGATTGCCATTGACGTTGGCCGTGTTGACCCGCGCGACATCTATGGTTATTCCGGCTCCAGCAGTAAGATTCTCATTTTCAATCATGACACGACGGTTATCTGTTCGCGTAATAAGCACGTCATACGAACGATTTACGGCCGTGAATGCCCGGGCGTTCCGAAAGGACTGCGCTCTAAAAATGCCCCCGGCGAGCGCGCCGACTGCGGTTACAATAGCGCCTGAAACTTGTTCAGGCGTCCACCCGTTTGTCAGAGTCACCGTAACATTAGGCCGGGCATCGGCCGCAGTCAGACCTGCGCCGGTGGCAGCAGCTTCGGCGTCTGCTACTTCACCAGGCGGCAAACCCAACCTGAAAGTAAGTTGATAAGGCCCGCCAGCTGCCGAGACAGGATTGCCATGCTCCTGACTGATGGTGATCATGTTATCCGCCGGCGGATCGATGAATTCGATTTCAGGGATGCCTTCCCGGCAGGGAACTAATTTAGGAGCCATGCTGATCTGAGCGTACGACCGTCGGAACCACTTCATCGTACGCAAACGCACATTTTGTTCAGTAATATTGGCTGCGTTGGCTCCTCCCACCGATTCCTTAAATACATGTACACATAACTTGATACGCCTGCGAATATTTTCAAACGGCAATTCGGCCACTACTCTACATTTCTGCTGTCCTGCCCCGGCTGGACAGTTACGCAATTCGTATGTTGCACGAACCCTCTGGTCGAGAATTTCAATCCGGTCATTGGGGCCATTGTTGCCATCAGCCATATCCGTGACCAGCAATCCTTGAGCAGTGCCGTCAGTCCTCACAGGATTGCCGGACAATGCCTCGAAGTCCTTGTCGTCAACAACCAAGCGAAGGTAACGGGAACGCAAGCGAGTACGGTTTCTGTTACTGATCTTCTGGCAAGTAACCCTGATACTTCGTTTATTCGAATCAGAATCACCAGCGGCAAACTGCTCATAAACCTCTCTGCCGTCAGCGTCTCTGTCAATGCTGCCGTCAGGTCTATATCGCGGTTTGAGAGCTTCCAGCGTAGTGTTGACCGAATCACTGCCCGCTTTCGGGTCCACAACTTCTATTTTGAAAGCATCGGGATCTTCATCTCCGTCCACATTAAACCCAAAAGCTGGCGGAAAGGGGTTTGTACCATTACGCCCGCCTAGATTACTGACATAATTGCTGATGTTCAGAAAAGTTAGAGTGTGGTCGAGCCGACAGGGGGTTAACCTTGAGCCATGAACAAAGCGAATCATCGGTGCTGGAATGCCACGGCGTCGGAACACATGACGTTCTTCCACCTGCCTGCCCCCTTCAGTTCGCCGCTCCAAGGTTGGAACCTGAACCACATCACCGTTACGCAGAGGACGGTTGAGGAGCGGCTGGTTGGCTGGCACTTGCCGCACTCGCTGACAGTTCACAAAGCCAAAGCGCGCGGCAATACCGCACAGGCAATCCCCATCGTTTGCGCGTACACTCTGATACCGGACCATATCATCAACCATGAAGTCAAACCTCCTCTCAATTATAACTCCTCGCTGGATTTCTATTCCCAGGCATCCTTATCTAGTCTGGGGAAGGTAATTTCACAGGTACCAAAATCGATTCCGCTCACCCGAGCAAAACCCTTTTCATCGAGGGTGCCCTCAGCTACAGTCTTTCCGTCGGGCAGGGTCACCTTGTACCGTTCACCCGCAACAGGGTTGCCCTCTTCATCAACGAGTTCGATTTCAATCCAGCTTTTCTTCTCGTCTTCCTCTTCTTCGGTAGGTTCTCTGTGGCGCTTTTCCTGACTGCTTACATCTTGTCCTGGCACTGCGTCTGCAGCGGCATTCGGAAGGGAAGGGGCCCCCGGAGGCACAAGGGCAGAAGTGGCGGGCGCAACCGGCGGGCCGCTGCCACTATTGATGTTGACTATGGGAGCCTGAATAAAAATGGCTGCTGGGGTGAGCACAATAGAACTTCCCCCCACCTTGAGCTCCATGCCGGTCATTCCCTCGATCTTTACATTCATTCCTTTCAAATGATAGGTCGCTGTCACATTTTCGCTGTGATTTGCATTGAAACTCTCGATCACATTGCCCGTGACTTTGAGAGAGGATGATCCTGTCACCTCAACAGCCTTCTTTCCGCCGACTTTCAGGTTGTAGTCGCTCTTCACCTCACGAAACTCGCTCTTTTCCACTGTCACATGCTTATCGAATTCGATCTTCTCCTTCAAATCCCGCTTGACAATGAGATGCCGGTCATTGCCAACGAGCTCCCTGCGATCATTCTTCACACGGATATCGAGATCTTTTTCGGCATGGACGAAGATCTGTTCTTCTCCTTTTTTGTCCTCGAAGCGGATCTCATTAAAACCTTCTGATCCGATGGAGCTGTTCGTCTTGATCGTGGACTTTGTCTTTTCGTCGGGGAGGGTGTAGGGAGGCATCAGATCTGCATTGTAAACCCTGCCTGTAATCAGAGGCTGATCCGGATCGCCTTCGAGGAAGTCGACGATCACCTCCTGACCGATTCTCGGAGTGAAGATGGCACCATACTGGCCGCCAGCAAAAATACTTGCCACGCGTATCCAGCAGGAGGATTTGTCGTCCTTCTTTCCTTCTCTGTCCCAGTGAAACTGGACTTTGATGCGGCCGTATTTGTCTGTATAAATCTCCTCACCACTCGGTCCTACGACCACCGCAGTTTGTATTCCTTTTACGACAGGCTTGGGCGTTTTTCTTTCCGGTCGGAAGACAACGGAGGAAGGGATGGAGATGAATTGATTCGTATAGCTGAACTTCTCTTTGGGATCAGCTAATTCCTGGAGCGCCTGTGGTTGTTCGCCTTCGTGATGAATCTCCGTGAGAAGATATTCCTGATTGAGATTCTGGCGCTCATGGTCAATCAATTTGAATTTGAAGCCCGGGATCAAACGGAGACAGCTGCTCTTTGCCTCTGCCCTTTCCTTAAAGGTCATCGACTCTTCGAGCCGGACCTTGGTGAGACTCTTTCCCCGGCCGTCCTCCACATATCTGCCAGGATAGTCATAGACTTCCAGTTTCTGATAGGATTTGTCCTGCTCTTTGGTCGTCAAATCGAGGGTGGGTTTCTCAAAATTGAAATCCTTTCGGGTCATCTTTCCCGAGAAGACCTTTTGGGAGAAGGCGAACTGATAGACAAACTCCTTGCCCGGGACCATTCCGGGGGCGGGATTGTAAGTGATCTCTTCCTCGCCCTCGATCGTCTGATAGGCGTTCGTGCTGTCGCCGAAGACGAGCACATGTTTATCCTTTGCATGCTCGAAGAAATAGAAGATGCCTTCCTCCTCGCAGAGACGGGAGACAAAGTCGAGGTCGGTCTCACGATACTGGACGCAGTATTCTCTTTCCTGATATTTTCCTTGCAATCGGAAATTGAAACGGTCACCGGTGATGCCGCCATCCTGAAGGACCTGCTTGATGATGTCCTCGACCTTCTTGTTCTGGAAGATCCGGCAGTCCTGCTCCAGGGAGAGGAGCCAGAGGGAGGGAACCACCTCTGCCTCATAGAGAAAAAACCGGCCCTTGCTTCCATTCTGGATAAATTGGCGGAGGATGCCGTGAAGGTAGCGATCGTTTTCCTCCCCGAGCAGGGTGAGCAGGACCTCTTTTCCCACCACATCGTCGAAGTTAATTTCATCTTCGGAGACGAGGGAGACATGAAGTTCAAAAGGCGAGGAGATGCGTTCCACCAGCTTCAATGCCTTCACCGGTGTGACATAGGAGGTCCCCAACACCTCGAAGAGAAATTTCGCTTCATGTGCGGTCTGTATCGGCGCCATCGTTAACCTCCGAAACTGATTTTGAAGGAGCCGTCTTCAGCCATGTTCAGATGGACCTCCGAGGGCATGGCCCCTTCGCTCAGGCGTCCCAGGATTTCCCGGGACATCTGGGGCAGGATGGTTCCGTTCATCATATGGTCGATGTTTCTTGCGCCGGTCTCAACCTCGGTGCAGCGTTTGGCAATCTGATCGACCACCTCAGGGGAAAAAATCAACTTGATCTTATGACTTTCAGCCATTCGCTTTGCCAGTTTATCAAGCTTGAGCGCCACAATCTCCCGGATGAATTTGGAGTCGAGGGTGTAAAAGGGAGCGACGGTCATCCGGGCCAGAAGCGCGGGCTTGAAATGGTGGCTCAGAATGGGCCGGATCGTGGTGGTCACGGTTTCGAGAGAAGGTCTCGTCTCAGGGGCGCAGAGCTGGGTGATCACATCGGAGGCCAGGTTGCTTGTGAGAAAGAGGACCGAATTCTTAAAATCGATGACCCGGCCCTCGCCATCGGAGAGCATGCCCTTGTCAAAGACCTGATAGAAGAGGTTCATCACATCGATATGGGCCTTTTCGCACTCATCGATCAGGACAACCGAGTAAGGCCGCTGACGCACAGCCTCGGTCAGCACGCCGCCTTCTCCGAAACCGACATAGCCCGGGGGAGATCCGATCAGACGGCTGACGGTATGGGACTCCTGAAACTCGCTCATGTTGATCGTGACCAGGTATTGATCGCCTCCGAAGAGAAGATCGGCAATGGCCAGGCCGGTCTCGGTCTTTCCCACACCGCTCGGTCCGACCAGGAGAAAAACACCAAGGGGCTGCTGGGGATCTTTCAACCCTGCTTTGGCTGATTTGATCACCTGTGTAATGATGGACAGGGCCTCGTCCTGGCCTTTGATCCTTTGTTTGAGATTTTCTTCGAGGTTGAGGATATTTTTTGCCTCGTCCCGCAATACCTTTCCGAGGGGAATTCCGGTCCAGTCCGAGACGACTTTGGCCACCACATCCGGATCGACCTCTGTCTTGATAAGAGACGACTCTTTCTGTAAGCCGGACAGTTCGAGAGAGACCTCATCGATTTCTCTCTTCAGTTCAGACAGCTTCTCCTCCGGGGCGGCCTGGTTCTTCAGTTCATAAAACTGCTTTCTCAGATCGATGAGGCGATGGGCTAACCCCTTCTCCTTAAGCCAGCGTTCCTGAAGCTCGGCCACCTCCCCATTTAATGCTTTGATTTTTTCTTCCAGTTCCTGCGGCCTGGCCGGGTCGATTTCGAGGCCATGGAGCTGATCGCGTTCGAGAGCTTTCTTCTCCCGCTGGAGCGCCTGAATCGTTCGCTCCCGGTCTTCAATGAGATCGGGTTTGGCCGTGAGATGAATCTTGACACGGGCCGCGCTCGTATCAAGAAGATCGACAGCCTTATCCGGCAACTGCCTGCCGGAGATATAACGGCTGGAGAGTTCGGCTGCGGCCAGGATGGCGTCGTCCCGCACGATGACGCCATGGGCCTCCTCATATTTGCTCTTCAATCCTCTTAAAATGAGAACCGCTGTCTCGACCGAGGGTTCCTCAAGCTTCACTAACTGGAATCTGCGGGCCAGGGCTGCGTCCTTCTCAAAATATTTCTTATATTCCGACCAGGTTGTGGCCGCAACCGTCCGGAGCTCCCCTCGTGCCAGGGCTGGCTTTAAAAGATTGGCGGCATCGCTTCCGCCCGTGGGACCTCCTGCGCCAATCAGTGTGTGGGCCTCGTCGATGAAGAGGATGATCGGCTTCGGAGAGGCCTTGATCTCATTGATCACGGACTTGAGCCTGTTTTCGAATTCACCCTTGACTCCTGCTCCGGCCTGGAGAAGCCCCATATCGAGCCCAAGGATGGTGACTCCCTTCAGGATGTCCGGGACATCTCCTTCCACGACCCTCAGAGCCAATCCCTCCACCACAGCCGTCTTTCCCACTCCGGCCTCGCCCACGGCAATGGGATTGTTCTTCCTTCTGCGGGCGAGGATGTCGATCATCTGGTGAATCTCCCGATCGCGACCGAAGACCGGATCGATCTCTCCGGTTGCTGCCTTCTTCGTAAAATCGGTACAGAAACGGGCCAGCGCAGTTCCTTCTCCCGGAGCCCCCGGCTCCCGGGCCGCCTTTTCAGAAGGAGAGGGATGCTCGATCGAACCTTTTAAAATATTTCCGAACTGTGAGAGAAGCGCTTCGCGGCCAATGGGCCGCAGAAGATCCACGTAACGGCCTGTGGCAAACTGGGTAGGTTTGGCCAGGAAGGCGAGAAGAAGAGCGCCGGAGCGGATTCGGTTCTCTTCGAGGTCAACGGATGAAATCAGCCAGGCTTCCTGAAACCATTCCAGAAGAAGCGGAGAGAAAACCGGTTTTGAGGCATTGCCTGTTCGGAACTCCTCAATGGTCTGATCAAGAGTCTTTTTCACCCTTCCGACATCGAGGTCAAATTGGCGAAAGATGAGGGGAAGGTCTGATTGGGGTTCTTCAAGGAGCTTGGCCAGAAAGTGTTCCACGGTCACCTCGTAGTGGGTTCGTGAGACGCAGAGACCCGCCGCTCCTTCGAGGGCTCGCGTGCAGTATTGGTTTAGTCGGGTTAAGAGTGTTTTGATGTCGACCGTGATCATAACTGTTTTCTCCTATGATGGAATCTTAGAATATTGACAAATCGTATTCCATTCAAGCTTCGACATGCTCAGCACGAACGGGAAAAAATAGACGATGTAAATATTAATTCCGTTCACCCTAAGCCCCTCGATGGGTGATTGGATATATCTTATTAACAGTCTCATAATTGAATTGACATTATCGTTGGAAAATCTCCCCTTCCCCTCTTTGCCAAAGAGGGGTAATCCCTCCCTTTAGCAAAGGGAGGTCAGGAGGGATTTTACAAATCGATGTCTTTTCTATTTTGAGACCGTTAATAACTGATTCGCATTCCCTTCTACCTCATTCTTCCATCATTCCATTATTCCAATTTTCAAGGCGCTCCTTGTGGAGGAAAAGTTGCTTTTACTTCATTGAGATGGTCAAGAGAGAAGACCCAGGTGTCCAGGCCCAGCCTTGACCACTCCGGTTCTCCAAGAGAGACGGTCTTCGCCTCTTTCCCTGCAAGGATCAGTTCAATATCAAACTCAAACACATCAAGAAGATAGAACTTTGTCAGAAAGGCAAGCCTCTGGTGATCAGAACTTCCCGGAAGGAGGCCGTGGAAAGGCTCGCTTTTCAACGGGCCGATCCGGAGACGGAATTTTCCCATCCGGTCGTCGATCTCCTCTCCCAGGAAGCTCTCCTCTCCGAGACCGCTTCCGGGCTTCCCAAGGTGAAGCCTCTGATCCAGAGGGATTTTGACGACTCTCTTCACACAGGGGATGACCTCTATGGGTATCTTCCCGAGTCCATCGTGAAGAAGAGCCTGGAGTCCGGATGCCGATTTGGGGAATTGGGTGAAGAGGCCTATGTAGCGGATCAGGGAGTACGATTCCGGAAGATCCTTTCTGAACTCCTTTTCTCCCAGGCCAATCAGGCAGAAGAGCTTTCCAAGAACCTCCGGGTTATTCTCTTCGATCACCTGGAAAAAAAGACGATACTTGGTCCAGCAGCGGAAGAGAAGAAGGTAGAGGCGGTGGTTGAAAATATCGATGAAGTCCCGGGTAACGGACCTATCTTCGCCGGCTTCATCAAGGAGGTCTTCCGTATAGAAGGTGGGAAGCGGAGAGGAAGAGCCGTAAAGTCCGAGGAGTGTGGCGGTGATCCGGTAAAGGGGTTTCTCATGATCGATCTCTTCGATCTTTGCCACATCCGCCGGAGGAAAAGAGAGGGAGAGCTCGGGTCGAATGCGGATGTAGTCCTCTTCGGCGGCTTTCTTCTCTTCGGGCTTTTCCAGGTGGTGGAGAAAAAGTCGCAGAAGCCTCATCACCTGGAAGAAGGAGAATTCGTGGGACTTCCCGAGGAGGTCTGATTTCAGATGAGAGGGTGAGCCCCGATCCTGGCCGGCCATTGATAGCTCTCTCCTTTTGCCACTTCCTGGACAGTCAACCGGGTGAAATGGTTGAGAGAGGCGTAGTTGCCCAGAAAGTGATCCAAGATACATCCGAAAAGATACATATCTCCCTGGCTCGCAAATTTCTCCTGACGAAGTTTCATCTCGATCTCCTGACCCCGCATCAGGATACCCGAGACCAACCGGTCGGAAAGTCTGGCCTCAAGGCCTTCGATTCCCTCGATTCGCTTTCGATTGGCCAGGGTATGAGTCCGGTTGCGGCTTCCCGGAAAGATATACTGTTCGAGAAGGGCTTTTAAATTTTCCGTGCGGGACAGGGAGAGGTAATTGAGAAAGAGGTGGGCAAGAAGGCGCCACCTCAGGTTTTCTCCTCCCTTCTCGCCCTCCCTTTTTCCCTCCAGCGGAGGCAGGAGGCTGATCGTCGGGGGTTGGATATTTTTAAATTCCACCGATTCAGGAGAACTGCTCGTCGGAAGAGAGATATCCCCCAGCCGAAGATTTTCAGGAAGAGCTCCGTTCGAACAGAGAAGTTGAATGGAGAGGGTTTCGGAGGGAGGAGAGTCGATTCCCAGCGGATAGACGACAGAGAGAAAGAGATCGAACATCTCCCGGAGGGGAGATTGCCGGATGGTCAACCGATAGACCGGGTGAGCCTGGGGGTCAGGATTGAAGACCTCAAAAGGCACATACTGTCTCTCCTGGGCGGTTCCCTGGATATATCCGACCACACTTTCAACAGAGTAGACCTGATAATGTTCAGGATTGGAACCGGCAGGCCGGACGAGATATTTTGTCATTCGGTGGTCGATCTGGATAGGGTCAGCCTCATAAGGAAAGAGGTTGATCGCAGGCGTGACAGAGAGGACAAAGTGATCTTTCTTGATCCGGAGAGCGGAGAAAGGAAGATCGTGGAGTTCAAAATGGATCTCAAATTTCGATCCCCCCCCGCGCTCCTCCCAGCGCTCCCATCCGGTCAGATCGAGGAAGAGAAATTTCTGCGGGGAGATGAAATATTCCTGAAGGATCCGGTAGCCGGGAAAGGCATGTGAGGGATAAGAGATGAGGGGTTCCTGATCGGAAAAACCGACGGGTTTTAAATCCTCCGGACCGAGGAAACAGGACTTCCCTTTTTCAAGGGGTTTGATATGGATCCGCCGAAGATGGCGGTTCAGGAGAAAATAGAGATCAGAGGCGTCCGGATAATCTCCTGCAAGAAAGAGCCTCAGGGTTTTTGGCTGCCAATCGGAGAGCTTCATCCCTTTTGTCTCAAAAAGAAGCTTAATCAGAGGCGGCTGGCCGGAGGGCTGAGTAAAAGAAGCGTCCACCAGCACGAGAGGGTGAACCTCCACCTCATAGCAGGTTCTGAAGAGGCAGGAGGTTCCCTCTACGGGAATCGAAGCCACCTGTATTCCCGGAGGGATGGCTGTCGATTGCCTGAGGGTGGGCTTCGGAGTGAAGGCAATCAGTGTGGTCGAAGGGATCGGCCGGAGATAATGGGGCCATATCAATTGCATCAGCTCATTGATGATCTCCGGAAATTCATCATCCAGTTTCTGTCTGAGAAGGGCGGTGAGAAAGGCCACGCCTTCGAGCAAGCGCTCCACATCCGGATCCGGAGTGGCGCCGGCCAGCATCGGTGCAAGGGCAGGGTGAGCCCTTGAAAACTCTTTGCCCAGGTCTCTCAGATGGGACAGTTCTTCCTGAAAGTAGCGATTGAACATATTCTGCTGATGGCGGATAGCTTATCCTGGCCACGCCAGATCCACGAAAGGAAATCAGGAGACCAGAATATCAGGATGCAGATTATCAGATCATCAGATAACCAGGAAGAATCGAAAGAAAAAGAGTCATTAAACCTGATGTCTTGATATCCTGATACCCACAATCTGATCTCCTGATCTTCTGATGACCATGAGATCGTGCTTCGGATTTAAACCCACTCAATCACTGAAATGTTCTTACCTCTCATTAATTAAAATTTATGGCCGCTTCAGCCCACAATATTTATTTTTCCTTCGTTGTCGACCGTGGTCTCCAGAAAGACCTGGGTCTTCGATTCCGAAGCAAGCCTCCCGGTAATTTGAAACCGGATCGTCAGGGGATCGGTATGCAAATCCGCCCCAGCTTCCTCCTGATCGATCAGACTGACCCTCACCCCCTTTAACCGGGGTTCATATTTCTGGATGGCCAGCCGGATCGCCTTCTCGATCTCCCTCTTCGGGTCCGATTCCGTTTTAGGCAGGGTGAGGAAGAAGTCGGTAAAATCAGGGGTCCCGTAATCGTCCGCAATGGGAACATTTCCCTGTTTGGTGTTGAGGATTCGCCGCAAATGCCTGACGACCGAATCCACGATTCTCCGAGGATCTTCCTTTGCCCGCCTCGTCGGGTTCTTCTCCCAGATTTGAAGTCGCTCTAAAAGCCTTTCCTCCCTCATCAGAAGTTCCTAACCCGGCGTAGCCGGAACCAAACAGGGATTGGGAGTTGAATAATTTCGAAATTCGCCTGCCTGCTCGAAGCCGCTTCGGCGAAGGCAGGGATTTCATGCTTCGGATTTAACATCCACTCGATTCGATCTAAAAAATTTTGTTGCCATTTTACGCATCATTTCATTGATAAGAGACTAATTATGCTACATTCCATTGATCCTCATACTCTATACCGGCGCTCTCAAAGATGTAGGTGATCGCTCCGAATACAATGGAGACCTCTTCCATCGCTGGAAGGCTTGCTGTATTTGAATCAACGGTGTTTGGAGAGGTGGTCTTAATCGATGAGATGCGGCCCTCCCTCAGACGGATGGTGTAAAATTGCTCTTCCGTGCCATCGCCTGAAGGGTTCGGCCTGTAAAATTTTAGGGTGACCTCTATTGACTCATTGTTACAGAGGATCTGATGGAGGATAGGAGAAGAACGATCGATCCTCTTCGTAATGGTGATAGGACCGTAGGACCGTTCTCCGACTGCCGTCCCAGAGCCGCCACGGGGGATCTGAACCTGAGATTCGAATTTAAAAGCCTCGATCGATCCCTCGCGGTTCATACTGGATACCGTGCTGTCTCCACGGACCTCCCCAGCATTTTGTCCTCTTATCCATACGTAAACATTCTGTGCCATTGTCCGGTCCTCCTTCCCTTTCTTCAAACCAGCCGAACAACATTCTCATTCAATATCAGGAGATCACCCTTCTCTTCTGAAGAGGAGTCGACTCAGGTTATTTAGGGCTTTTCCATTCATCCTGCGCTTCAACCCCATCAATCACCCAGGTCCAGATAATTTTCGAATAGGTGTAGGAGACATCCTCCATGTGAGTAAAACTTTCCCTGGCTGGATCCAGGGTATTCGGTATCCATGGTTTTACAGAGACGACGATGGCGTCTTCCAATTTGATCGTAAAATAATGCTCCTCGCTGCCGGAGGGGTTGATCCGGTAATACTTCAACGTTACATCACTCATCCTTTCCCCGGTCGAAAGGGCTTGATAGAACTTCGGAGATGATTTGTCAAAGACTTTGGTCACGGTGAAAGGGTTATGGACCCGTTTGCCGGTGGGAAGACCGGTCTGGGGATCACGGGGGATATAGACTTCGTGATTGAGGGCCTGGCAGAGAATAGTATCCTCACGACCCTGCATGTCACAGCATCCCTGAGAAATGTTCCCTTGATTTTTTCCTGTTAACGACATGTGAAATGGCATTGGCATAGTAGTGTCCTCCTTTTTTGGGTTTTTATAATCGAATTATTCGTAAAACTATTTTTTGTCCAGTTTTCCAACTAACGAAAGAGTGAAGAAGGAGCCCATATATTTGAAATGGGGTCTCACTTCCAGTCTCACCCTGTACCAGCCGGGATCTCCCTCCACATCCTCGACCATGACCCGCGCCTGACGCAGGGGCCTCCGGCTTCTCACGGCAGGAGAGGGGCTTTCCTGATCGGCAATATACTGACGAATCCAGTCATTGAGCTCTCTTTCGAGGTCCACCCGTTCCTTCCAGGAACCGATGTTCTCCCTCTGAATCACCTTTAAATAGTGAGCCAGGCGGTTGATGACAAACATATAGGGCAGCTGCAAACCCAGCTTGTAATTGGTTTCCGCCTCCCGGCCTTCTTTTGTTTTTGGAAAGACCTTCGGCTTCTGGCATGAGTTGGCCGAGAAAAAGGCCGCATTGTCACTTCCCTTTCGCATGGTCAGGGCAATGAATCCCTCTTCAGCCAGTTCGAATTCCCTTCTCTCAGAGATCAACACCTCCGTGGGAATCTTCGTCTGAATCTCTCCCATGGCTTCGAACTGATGGAGAGGCAGGTCTTCTACGGCTCCACCGGAGGAGGGGCCAATGATATTGGCGCACCACCTGTATTTCGCAAAACTGTCGGTGAGCCTGGAGGTAAAGGCAAAGGCGGAGTTTCCCCATAGATAATCGTCATGGCTGGCTGAGACCTCCTCCTGATAGTTGAAGCTTTTCACCGGCTGGGTATCCGGACCATAGGGCAGGCGGAGCAAAAATCGCGGAAGGGTGAGACCCACATATCGGGCATCTTCGCTCTCCCTGAAGGATTGCCATTTGATATACTGGGGCGCTTCAAGGATCGACTTGATATCCTTCAGATGGGGAAGCGTGGTGAAATCGACAATGCCGAAGAAATTGGGACTGGCCGCTGTGATAAAGGGGGCGTGGGCCATCGTGGCGACACTGGCGATATACTGCAGTAACCTCATATCCTGAGGACCCGCTCCGAACTCATAATTGCCGACCATGGCTCCGTACGGCTTGCCGCCGAACTGGCCATACTCCGCCGTATAGACGGTCTTATAAAGGCCTGATTTGACGATCTCCGGAGAATCGCCAAAGTCGTCGAGAAGGTCCTCTTTGCTCACATTGAGTATCTCCACCTTGACGTTCTCCCTGAAATCGGTCTTATCAATCAGGAATTTCATCGAGCGCCAGGCCGATTCAAGCTTCTGAAATTCCTGATGGTGAAGAATGGCATCGAGCTGCTGGCTCATCTTCTTGTCGATCTCGGCGATCATGTCATCGACAACGGCTTTGGAGACCTTGACGGCTTCCTTGCCGGGTTCGAGAAGCCCGGCGAGAAAGGCCTCCAAACCTTTCTTCATCACCGAATAGTTTTCGTCTGTGGGTTTGAGATTCGTGGCCTGAATGATCTCTTCCAACAGAGAGGGTTTTTCCAGGACCTGCGCTTCGGCAGACACGGCTGCCTTTTCTCTTTCTTCAGCCATACATCTCCCTCCTTATGAGATTTCTGAAAAGTGCAGAAATCTCTGGAATCATATTTTAAAATCCCTGCCTACCGGCAGGCAGGTGCGTAATCAGAGAACGAAAAGTAGTTTTTCTGAGTTCTCTTATTCTCCGATCCCCATCTCCTTGAGGAGCTGTTTTCGAGTGGTTTCATCCTTAACCAGTTCCTGGACCTTCTTCCGGAACTCGGGCACATTGGCCAGAGGGCCCCTCAAAGACCGCATGGCCTCCCTCAGTTCGAGAAGACGTTTCAATTCAGGAACCTGGTTCACAATCGACTCGGGGTCAAAGTCTTTGATCGATTTCATCTGGAGCTTCACCGTGGTCTCCTCATCGGGCTTTCCGGAGAGCCGGTTGGGCACCGTGATATTCAGACCGAGACCGTGGGCTTTCAGGACCTCGTTAAAATTGTCTTTGTCAATGTTGATGGGGTCTCTTTTCTCGAGCGCCCGGTCATCCGGTTTGCCGGTAAAGTCGCCCATGACCAGCATCTTGAGAGGAAGCTCCACATCCTCTTTGACATCCCCTGTGGCCGGACGATAGACAATGTTGA
>VGRU01000047.1 GCA_016875255.1 Deltaproteobacteria bacterium | reverse complement strand
ATCAAGTCCGGAATGACAAACCGAATAAAACTTATACCTCAGGTATATCAAAACGTT
Source organism: Deltaproteobacteria bacterium (assembly GCA_016875255.1). The sequence goes on along the minus strand of VGRU01000047.1, from coordinate 17,968 downwards.
TAACAGCTTTAACCGTTTGAATGTGAACGATGTCCTGAATGTTAATTTAATGAACGATGTCTTGAACGTTATCATCTAACCTTTGCTTAAACCGTTAAATGTTATTAAAAATAAGTGGATTGAAGGATGAACTGACCGGGGGGAGGCGGAAAGGAGGATGGAGGATGAAAACAATTTCTAAAAGATGGCTCGTTTTGATAGTCGTTGCCGGAATATTAATCGCCATTGGGTTGGATGAGGCGTCTGCCCAGCAATATTTCTTTTTTCAGGGGAAGGTGGAAAGCCTTTATAGGGAACAATTGACAGTAAAAAGTAATAAGGGCGAAACCATGTATTTTGCCATCGGAAGACGGACGGTCTATATTCCCTCTCGATTGCCGGGCGTTGGCGAGAGGGTTAAAGTTACCTATTATCTCCGTAGGGGCCATAATGTAGCCTCTCAAGTTGAAGTTCTTTCCGGAAAGTAGGCATCAACAATCAAACGATGCGCCCATAGCTCAGATGGATAGAGCGTCGGACTACGAATCCGCAGGTCGGGTGTTCGAATCACCCTGGGCGCGCCAACAAAATATAGGTGGACACATAACTTTTTTATTCGTATATTCGATATACCCTTGAATATTAAGACAATATTCCAAAGTCTGATGGGTTTCTTCCAACAAGCGAAAATCGACTACGCTCTCGTTGGCGCTTTTGCTTTGAAGGCGTACGGGTATTTACGGGCTACCGAAGATGTGGATTTCTTGGTTCGAGGCGCTCATCAAAGCAGGATTATCGCATATCTGGAATCCCTTGGTTACGAGACGATCTATCGTTCAGCAGGTTATTCCAATCATGTACATCCTCTCGCAAATCTCGGGAGGATCGATTTCATTTACGTGGAAGGAGAAACTGCTGATATCATCCTTTCGGAAGCCAGGCCGTTACTCGTTCTCGATGACATATCGGTACCTGTTGTCAGAACTGAGTACCTGATTGCCCTTAAGGTCTTTGCCATGAAAAACGACCCGGAAAGATCCTTCAGGGAAATGGCGGATCTTCAATATCTCTTGAGGCTGCCGGGGCTGGATATTGAAGAGATTCGAGGGTACTTTGAAAAATACGGACAAATGGAGAAGTACGATGAGCTTACCAAAAGAGAGAAAGAGAAGCCTCAATCTTGATAAAGATCTGGTGCTCACCAAGGAAGACCTCGCAGCGATTGAAACCTCACAGCCTCATGACCCGAGGGATTTAGGGAGCTATCTTGATTTTCTGGATGAGGTTTGGGGGTCCGAAAGGAAAGGGACTGGGAAGAGGTTTTTCTCTGAGGAATTCCGATTAGACAGAAGGAAAGAGAGCAGCCGTCGGCCTTGATCTCGACCTTCAATCTTGGAATCAAAAGCCCGCCCGAACTTGGTTCGGGGTCTCGGTTTCGGATTTTAGAATTACGTAGAAATAAATTCCCCAACTTGCCACGAAATATAGGAAGTTAACCACCTCATCTGACTTGAGGTTCTAAAGATAAAAAGTGACGATTTTCATCAACGTCCCGTCCAGGGATTCCTGCGAACGGCGCCGAGATTCGCATTTTTTGTTGATTGTTGGGACCTGACCCTCTTGCCTTTCTGACCCTCTTGCCTTTCTTGACATACAAATGTTCAATATCTATTCATTCTTTTGGTTCTTTTATCACTTCCGTTGCCCAACGCACTACGAGTTCTGCTTGACGTAGCGCCTCTTGGTATTCTTCAATCGTTACCGGCTCACTCAAACCGGGATATCTGGTTTCCCATGCATAAGAGGTGAGCATGGCGGCATTTGCAACTCCAGGTGGTACGGGCATATTTACATCCTGCAACCCTGTAATCAATTCATCCAGATCATGAGTATAACGGAAAGGTTTGCTAGAGTGCTGGTAAACCGCCTTTAGCGCCTTTTCAGCAGCTTGCTGTGCATGAAAACATAGATCTTCGTAAAAAGCCCCTTCAGGTAAAGGGGCACGAGCAAGAGCCAGGTCGCCTTCGGCTCTCGCCAGCCAATCCTCCGCCGAACCGGGCACTGGCCTATCCTGCTGCATGGTACACCTCCCGTCCTTCTTCAAGGGCCGGTTTGATTACAAGGGAAGGATTTTCTCCGAATTCCTTGACGTCGCTTTCAGTCACAACGATCACGTCTTTTGAAATACCCAGTCCCGAGAGGGCACGATAAGCCCTGCGCGATGCTTCCCTGCGCCTGGTTCCGTCTGGCATGACAATCAATAAATCTATATCACTTTCCGGACCCATCTCTCCACGGGCAGCGGAGCCAAAGAGAATCACACGAAGTGGATGAACAGCGCTCGCAACTCGTCTAACGATCTCCTCAATCAGATCAGGACTTGGGGTTTTCATCGGTTTTACCTCCAGAATTTTGGGATTAACTTAATTACGTCCCGCTTCCGCCAAATTGGGAAATACCATCATCCTTTATATCCCTCGATCAGTCAGATTCCAAGTTTCCTATCTTTGCAACCCCACTCAATCCTTCCTCATGGTCTTCATCATCGACGAGTGGCAAGGATTTTCTAAAGGCTCCGTTGCGAACCATTTGGATTTTTTCTTCTGCAAGCTGATATGAACTTGCTCGGTATTGCTCCCGCAAGGCATAAACAAATTTCCATGGCCACCCGGTTAGGGTTTCCCCTCTGTTTTCCCGCGCGTGATAGAGGTCGACAAGATACAGGAATTTGACGACCCTGATTGGAGTTAAAGAAGCCCCAAATTCCGTTGCCTGGCAGACGACAAATTGGATCAGCTTGCCCGGATCAACTCGTATGAAATACCCTACCCTCATCCTTTACCATACTATCTCTATATTATCGTAGCACATCTGTAAGCCTTGTTCCTGATTTCTCCGTCAAAAAAAGCAAAAAAGCTCCGAATCGATACCATCCAACCACATTCGTCCTGCTTTTCAATTGTGAAACTTGGGGAGGGTCCATTCAGAGACAAAGTTCTTTTAAATAACTTAAGAACGTACCCGCCAACGTCCCTTGTGAGTCTTAAGAGCGCTGGCCTGTTTTGGATTCCCATTCTTGGACTGCTTTGGTGATTTGGAGGCGTTTGGGCTCAGACCTGCATTCATCCAACGTCTTAATCATTCTTCTTGCGGTTTCAACAAGTGCCTGTGCCGTCACCCGGCTTTCTACTTCTCTTTGGTTCAGGCGATAGTCCGCAAGTATTCTCTTGGAATGAAGCTCGGCAAGCTGTATTCCAACTTTGCTAACATCAAGGTCGCTACTATTTCGTAGACGATTCCAGACATCAGCATGGCAGGCCGAACCTTTGCTTATCCTGAAACCCATTTCTGATAATATTTCAGCACCAACATTGTGAGTAGCATAGTAAGCACGGCTAATCGCGGTCCGTATTTCCGAAGCACGACTCCCCGTGACCAACTTAGAGGCAAGTGTGTAAAATTCTCGTGGGTCCATGACTTAAAGGATGTCAAATGAGAGTCTAATCTTATGGCATTCCGGCCAGGGGACAGCCGCTAGCCAGGATTCAGTGTACCGATCATAATCCTGCAACACGTCTTCTACCGTTCCTTGCACTGCTATGGCAATCATCAACCACTTTTCCCCTGTCTCCGGATCCTCTTCAACTCTCATCTCGGACTCGGCAAGGTTACGGAAACTTCGCTCAATGATATCGACCGCAACTGGAACATACTTTACTATTCGCTCTTGGTTACAAAACTGGAACACTTCGGGTGGAATCTCAGGAATATGTGTGCGAGAAAACTCTTTCTGCTTCTCGACAACCTCAAATTGAAGATAATCTTCAACAGGGTCCGAACTGGTTATGTCGAGATACCGGCTTCGATGAACCCGATTGATATCGACAAACTCAGATCCTGATACGGCACTCACCCAGACTTGGATCAGCCTGTTCACGACCGGGCTTGTCCGTGTTATCGAAAGTTCTTTTGACGAATGAAGGCGCTCCAAGACTGCCAGTATAGCCTTATCAAGTTGCAGTGCCTTCGAGCTATACTCTACCCTGCCCTCAGCCACATAGCCATTGGCAGACTCATATATTTCTTTCATAGAGGCACTCCGAAACAATTAAGAAAGCTCTCCTTCGCAAATTCGATTGAACTGACACAAAATTCCAGAATTTCTTCTTTCCCGAAATCCCTTGGGGTCTCTGGTTGTGTGTTTATGTCAGTCTCAACAAAAAGGATATCATCCCCCCCCATCGGAGACCTTGCAGTTTTTATCCTAAACCATTGATTAATATCGAACTCCCTCATCCTTTTCTTTTCCAGTGCATGAATCTCCAAAGCATGGGTCTCTTTAAAAAATTGCGCATTCCCCAAAAATTTCTCTTGCAGAAACAGATTCGCCCCCATCTCGATGTTGGAAAGTGCTTTGAGCACGACAGCTACACGGGGTGTGCTCAGATGGTACTCCTGTTTCACCAAAGCGACAATTTTAAAAAAATAGTTTAGGTACTCATCCTTCAGGTCGGAGAGTTTCTTCTCCGGTTTGCCAGGGTTATTGTAGAAGAAGTCAATACGATTAGCGCAAAAATTCAAGCTGTAAATCGGTTTGCTATCTTTCAGTTGAATCCGGGGAATTTCAAGAGGTGCCTCGGGAGGGAGGTCTAGCATGGTCGGATCACCGTCGAAAAGGTTATTAACTGCTTCATTAATCTTGGAAGCGATCCCGAGCTTGTTTCGGAAGGCAAAATTCTCGATAAACAAAACACCCTGAATATTTTGGATGAAAAAATCCAACTGGCTCATCTCTTTGAACCCCCTATTCTTTTCTTATCACGAATCGATGTCTCTATTCAAGTATGTGTTCAGTTCCCATTTGCCGATTTAAAGGACGATGGGTCAAAACTCATTTCTCACCTTCGATGATGCGGACGACCTCCAGTGACTTCAGGGATTCGAGGCAGCCGCGGATTGGGTGGCGGTCGTTGGATATCTGTTCATAGATTTCTTCAAGACGGGAGAAGCGTTGTTTCTCGGGTATGTCTCCCAATACAGGAAGCCGGGCCTCCTCAATGTGTTTAAATGGGTTGATTTTCTTGGAATGGAGCTCATCAGGGAAAAACAATTCATAGATCAACCCATTGATGACCCATTCTAAATAGTCCGCTATTGGCCTGTGTTGTTGGGACACTGTTTGATTCTGAAGTTCCTGCAAGCGATTATTGAGCCAAAGAAGGTAATCCACCAAATTGCTAATAACCATCTGCTGGGCCTGGATGGCTGAGGGGATTGGGAGTTGAGAAAGAAATTGTCGGTTTGCTGATCTCCATCCACCCCGGAATGGTGCGCTAACGTGTGGGAAATACCATCGTAGAACAGAGGAATTGAGAAGGGCTAAAAGATATTCTAACGAATTCTTTTTGTTGTTTTGGTTCCATGTAATGCCTCCAACATCCACATTGTCCAAGAAGTGAGTCCCTTCTCTGTCGTATGCCGCATGGAGGCTTTCGACAAGGCGTGGAACACAAATTTTCTTCCGACCTTGTATCCCGAGATTTTGGTTTCTTCCAAACCTGTGCCAATCATTCCCTTTAAATCGCCCTTCCTCCCTCTCCTCCAGCCTTTTTTTATTCTTTTTCAAATATTCAGCGGTCTTAGGAAACCTTTTGATTAGCTCATTCATCCGGAGCAGCTTTACCGTATCATGATCCACTTCATATGGGAATAAAATAAACTGCCGACTTGGTAATGGTTCATAACTACGCACATCCGTTCCACTGACTAGGGGATGAAATAAGTCTTTCTCAAACGTCCAATCCTGCCCAATAGCCTTCGACTTCAACATCCGACTGTTTCTCGTTTCTGAAACAAAATCCATTATGAATACGTCATCGGCACTAGTTTGTAGGCCAACAAAAATATCCGCCACATCGCCAAGTTTGATGGGCATTCGATTAAGTTTATCAAACAATGCCACACCTTTACCTACAACAAAGTTCCATTCCGCTCCTGTAACTTTTTGAGCGGGGATGCATTCTTCGATACCTTTTGTAGTTTGAAACCAGTCCGATAGGTTATCCACTTTGACAAAACGAACGCTCTCCGCGCCGGTTTTGCTGAGAAAAAGAAGGCAGACGTAATTGGTGCTGCCAGGAAAAACCTGTTGATCACCGAAGTGAACAACGTGTGAAAGATATCTGCCCTTTGAAATAAGCCTTCGAATAGGTTCGCCATATTGAGAGTTAAAGAATTTGTGGGAAACAATAAAGGCCAAATTACCACCTCTTTTTAGCAATTCAAGGCTGCGTTCAATGAACACAACATATATATCATAATTCCCTTTTTCTGCCGATTGGTAACGTTCCTTAAGAAATATTGCTTGTCTAGGGTCTTTCTGTTTAAGAGTTTGGATACGGATATAGGGTGGATTGCCAAGAATAATATCGAACCCGCTGTCCATTCCAGTAGGATTCCCTTCCGCTTCTTCCTTATGCACTTTCATCCGTGATAATCCAAACATCCATTCAAGGTCGAAAAATGTGGCATGAGCATTCTGATCATAGGGGTCCCAGGCGGCCAGCATCCCAGCCGTTTCATGGGGCATGCCGCCCTCTTGCAACATATCGGCAAGTGTCTTACGCAATTGGGCGTCCTTCTGTCGACACTTTGCTTTAGTTGATGGACTGCGGGCGTTAAAATACTCATGTCGGACGCGCTCCAATTCTTCCCGAACTTCCCGAACCCGATACTGAAATAATTGCTGCTGGTGCCATTCCGCCCTTTCAGAAGGAATAAGGGTGTTTGCCGCTACAATTTTTGTCTCAAGGTTCGGCAGGGGTCGAACACCGAAGTTTGGTGCTTTCGGGTTCATATTCTGGTCTACGATCAGGGCGATAAAAAACCGGAGCTTGGCAATCTGGCAGGCGATGGGCTGGATATCAACTCCATAAATGCAATTCTCAATCAGGTAGAGTTTGCGGCCATAGTCACTGGCGTTCTGTTCAAAGACCTCATCGATCTCTATCAGTCTGGTCTGACGTTCCTCCTTGTCGCCGATCTTATAAGCTTCCTCAGTCTCCTGGATGGCCTTTTGTTTCTGGATCTCACGCCATTGTTCGTTCTGAGGGTCGAGTTTCTGGAGCAGGTCTACGAGCCGGTGCAGGGCGCCCATCGGAAACGCCCCAGACCCGCAGGCAGGGTCAAGTATCTTAACCCTGTCAATCGCATGGATGATCGATTCTGTCTCTTTGTGTGAAAAGGGATTCTGAAAATGCTCAGGGGCGGCGGAAAAAACCTGCCGTAGACGGGATTCTGATCCAAGGTCACTGGTATGATTCTGGATTCCGGCTTCCGCCGGAATGACGGGATGTGAACTATTGATCGCCCTACTTAGGTAGGCGATCAGCGTTTCATCCACCATGTAGCTGACGATTTCCCGGGGTGTATAGAAGGAACCGGTGGCTTTCCGCGCAGTGGTTCGGGTGTCTTCGTTGTAAGAGGCAAGGAGGTTCTCGAAGACTTTTCCCAGGAGCTCCGGGTCAAGAGCGATTTCCTGTTCAAGGGGCGTATTCTCCTCGACTGTGAATTTATACCGGTTCAGAATCTCAATCAGTCCTGATACTTTTTCCTTCTTCCGGCGTTTGTCACCATACACGTCGCTGAGATCTAATTCACGCTCTTCACCGAAGAAAAGCTCATTGGGAATGCAAAGAAGGTTCTTTTTCTCCTCAGAAAAATCATCGAGCCTGACGTTGGGCGATCCTTCTTTGTTTTGATACACTTCATCAAGACAGTCGAAAAGGCCACCATTTACGAATGGAACCGATTTAAACATCTCAAGGAGACTTTCAGGCTGATTCAAGAGGTTGGCATAGCGGTAAAGATTCGTAACACCCCTATTGGGATCAGGGAATTTCTTGGCCTTCAGCCGGAAGCCACGTTTTTCAGGCTCCTGATTGAGAGTGGCAAAAAAAAGATTTTGAAGGAAGGCCCGATAATAAGTCCCCGCCTTCAGCGAAAAATCATGGAGCGTGGCTTCACCAACACGCTTTCGGAAAAGGTCTCGGGGGATGAGACCTTTCTCCTGAAGAAACCAGCAAAAAATCAGGCGCGTAAGCAAACGGATAAGGAAGATTGACCGTCCGTCTTCTGTTTTAACATCTCTGGGATAAACAACATCGGAATGCTGGCTTGCCCAAAAGTACCAGTCTGCAATCTCCCGATAGAAACGTTCGTTCAGAGCATAGGTATCAAGCCGTTTTTCCCATGCCTGCTGAAGTCCAACAAAATTGTGAAAGTAAAACTCATCATAAAGGGCTTGAAGGGAGAAGTCGTTCAGGATATCGATGTGAGCACGGAGCGGATCAGTAAAACGGATGTCCTTAATCAGCGTAACCTTCTCCAGGACGTCCTTTGATTCATCCCGTTTATGGATACGCCGGCGTATGATGGAAAACGTGATCGTATCACCGTGGTAAAACAGGAGCAATACGGGCATGCCGAATAAGCGGTTGATGGCGCGGGTGATAGCGGAAAGCTGGGTCCGGGTATAGCGGGACTTCTTAAGCTTTATCGCAAAGAAAAGATACGATTCAATGTTTGCCCCTTCGAACTTGCCTTTGCTGCTGAATTCCAGTGAACCGTGACTTTGGGATTGGATTTCGGCATCGGTAAGCTGGAAAAGAAAATCGACAGTCTCCCAGTCATCCAGCAACGATTGGTCTTTATTGAACGGCTTTTCCTGAACAAAAGTGTCAAGAAAAGTAGCGGTGTTATTTGGACGGAGAACAAGACGCTTCTCGCTTCTGTATCCAAGAACTTCGAAAAGCTTCAGGCTTGCCTGCTCCAGAGACAAAGAGATGAACCCTTTGAGGCTCTCTTCAATGGCTTCTTTTTGCGCGAGACGGTTCATGGGGTTTCAATCACCAGCCAGGTGATCAGCTCAAAATCAGTCGCCTCATCAGCCTGGTCATGTCTATCTGGGATCACAGCGTTTCGATTCGTGAGCAGTGTCGATGCCACACGTTTTCGAAATGTCACTGCGATGGATTCGACGACTTTCCCAAGCAAAGCATCATAATGGGACATGTCGGTCCCGTTTTGCGTTTGGCGATCAAACAGATTGCACAGGGCTTCGATGGGCGACTCTTTCCCGGTGCAGAGTTCACGGTACATGGTCAAAATCTGCTTTGGATGACTAAATCCGAAACGGACGTTTCCATCGGCAAGGACGTAAACGAGAAAATAGGGTTTAAGGGGATTGATCTGATCCGTGGCTTCGCTTGATGTCTTTGTCTCTCCTCCGGTCTTCTGGCGAAGGCAGAAGATCACACCTGGCGCTATCGCTTTGATCTCGGGATGTGCCGGGACACAGGTATAAAGCCCAAACGGAGCGCCTTCGAGCAGGGAGCGGTTGGCCTCAAGATACTTGAGGAGTTCGATCCGGAAGTCATCCAAGGTGAACTCGGTTAAAGAGAGTGTGTCATCGAGGTCTTCGAGATCAAGCACTTCATCTTTGAGGCGAAGGAGTTGACGGTCTCTGTATCGAAGGTCGTCCTTGATAAGGTCTTCCAACTCCTCCGGTTTAAGAAGGTTCTCCTCCAGGGTGGCGGCAATGTCCACCAGGGCCATGCGGGCCTCGACCCGGTGTTTCAACGTGATGTATTGGTCCAGGTTCGGAGTCGGCCAGAAATTAACAAGCTGTATGGATTGGTTCAGACTTCCTATCCGGTCAATACGGCCAAACCGCTGGATGATCCGGACAGGGTTCCAGTGGATGTCGTAGTTTACCAGGAAATCGCAGTCCTGAAGGTTCTGCCCCTCGGAGATACAGTCCGAAGCGATGAGAAGATCGATTTCTCCCTCCTGGGGCATGGATTGGATTTTCGAGCGGCGTTTGGATATCGGCGAAAAATTCGTCAGAATGTGGTTAAATTCGGTATGCTGCCTGTACCCCTTTGTTTGAAAGGTCGTCCGGTTCTCCCCTCCTCCAGTGACCAGGGCTACGTGAATGTCGAGGTCCTTTTGCGCCCATCCATAAAGCTGCTCGTAAAGGTATTTTGCAGTATCGGCAAAAGCGGTAAAAACAAGGACTTTACGGTTCGGTTTACCCTGCTTATTAACCGTGGGCTTTCGGACCTTGGCGGCGATGATTTTCTTCAATTCCGCCAGTTTAGAATCCCGCTCCGGGGATACATCGTGAGACTGAAGGTATAGCCCATTCAGTTGCTGTTTGTCCTTGTGGAGAGCTTCGAGCCATCCATCCACATCAAGATGGGCGGTCTTATAGGTCAGCTTTTTGCCAACCTCCATGGCATCTCTCAGTTCCTCGTCCTCCAGTTCCTCCGGGGAAAGGGATTCCAGGTCAAGGTCAGGATACTTCTCCCGGTACTCGTTAAAGGTCTTAAGACGGTTCTCCAGTGATTCGATCTTGTCCATAGTTCGCTTCATCGTAAGCGCAAAGGAGTGGACAGAGCTTTCCAGCCGCTTGAGAAAGTTGACCTTCATCATGCCGATCAGAAAATCCTCGCGTTGGGACTGTGTAAAGTTCCCTATTTTTTTCTCATATTCGGACTTGAATTCCGAAAGCACAAACTGGGATGGGTTAAAGAGCGAGAGCCTGTAACCGTCGATCTCATGGCTCAGCTTGTCATAGGACATAAAACGTCCGGCAGAATCGATTTCTGGCGACAGTGTTATTGGTTTAAGGCGTTCCGGAAATTGACCGAGCCGGTCCATTTCATGGCGATAGTATTTCTGAAGGTGCTTGCGAGCGCGGGCAATGGTGAGTTCATCCAGAAGTTTGAAAAAATCAGCGCCCAATCTGGCAAGGAGGTCACTCGTCTTTCTCTTTGCCGGGGTCTGTTTGGCCCAGTTGGAGAAATGCCCTTGAGCTTGACGGAGGGTTTCTTTGATGTTCTGGATGCCAATCGATTCAGTGAATGCTTCATCACTGCCGGCAGTCATAAAGTAGATCTGGTTTCGGAGGTCCTTCAGGTCGTTGTTAACAGGGGTGGCCGAAAGCAGGAGGACCTTGGTCCGGATGCCGGACCGAATGATTTCCTGCATCAATCGTTCATAGCGGCTTCTCCGGACGAGGTTCCCGTTCTCATCCTTTTTCCCAGGCACATTGTTTCTGAAGTTATGGGATTCGTCGATGACAACCAGATCATAGTTGCCCCAATTAATCGTCTCAAGATTGATGTCGCCGGAGGAGCCCCGGTCTCGGCTGAGGTCCGTATGGCTGAGAACGTCGTAACGAAATCGGTCGTTGAGAAAGGGATTGAGCTGGTCATTGAGCTTGTAGACTGTCCAGTTTTCCCGGAGCTTTTTGGGGCAGAGGACGAGTACACGTTCGTTTCTCAGCTCAAAGTACTTCATGACTGCAAGAGCAGAGTATGTTTTGCCCAATCCCACGCTGTCAGCAAGGATACACCCATTATGGGATAGGATCTTATTGATGGCGCCTTTTACACCATCCTTCTGGAACTCGAAGAGCGTTTTCCAGATCCCGGTCTCAAAAAGAGTCGTCCTGCCGATGTCGGCATCGGTTCTTCCTGCATCACCAAGGTATTTATCAAAGATGTGGAAGAGGGTCTTGTAATAAATAAATTCGGGACTGTGGTTCTGGTAAAGCTGCTCCAGGTACTGGAGGACATCGTCTCTAACATCTTCAACAAGGTCCGCATCATTCCAGAGATCATCAAACCAGGCCTTCAGATCAGCCCTGTCCCGGTTGCTGTCAACCACCAGGTTAAGCTCGATGTTGCTATTGCTTACGGAGAGCCCAAGTCCGTGGGTAGTGAAATTAGAACTTCCAAGGATCGCCTCCTCCACGCCATTTGTGGAGATATGATACATCTTACCGTGGAGGAAGTTGGTCTGTTTGACCGATTTGATTAAGACCTTGTTACGAATCCAGTCGGCGCATTCTTTTGCAATACGTTTTTGCTGGAGGCAGTTAGCTAACCTTAGCCCAGTCGAGTCGATAATGAACGCTTTCTTTTCTGTTTTGTCGGGATCAAGTGAGCGTACAAACCTTGGCTCCCCGAAGAGGAAATCCATATGCCCGATTCGGTTGAGATGGTCTTTGAGAGCCTCGTATGCGTAGATGGTGAAAAAAGCAGAAACGATGGAAAGGTGTGACCCCTCTTTGATGTGAGATTTCAAGAAATCTGCGACAATACCACGTGTGTGGTTGTCTCGAATCCCTGATGTGGGGATGGTTTTTGCCATGTATTTGACCCTAAGGTGTTGGCATAACAAATGATTTGCGAGGATAAAACCCCGCTAAGTAAGCCAATTTCAGATAACTTTCAAATTACTCTCTTCCTTGCAGCCGATTTAGGCTCCGTATTAATAAGCCCAAATTAGTGTCAGATCCCTGATTCCACCCGGAAGTTGACCTATTTATACCAAAAAATTAATTTTATAGCAATTTATCATGCCCGAAGATCATCCACGAATGATGAAAATAACTAATAAGAACGAATTTCACGAATTAACCCTATTTGTGTTATTCGCTGTCAGATGCCTTGATTTTTAAAGTTTATTATAAATCCAGACCTCCCCCAGGGAGTGTCCTATGTATTTTGAAAGGGGTAAGGGGATAGTTTTTGCCCTTTAAGTTTGGTAATCTTGTGGTAAAATGTGATATATTTGTGTTAAAAGTTATTTTGGCTGTTGCCCAAAATAACCGTTTGTCCTTCGACAGGCTCAGGGCGAACGGTGATATATTGAAACAAGGCAACTTTTCTGTTTTTTTGATAAGGATTGAAAACCCGTGGAGGATAGGAAGTCTGATACAAAATATATGAGGATGGCTCTTGATGAAGCGAAGGAGGCAGGCCAAAGAGGTGAGGTGCCGGTGGGCGCTATTCTGGTAAAAGGGGGTGAGGTCCTTTCAAGAGATCATAACCGATGCATTGAACTGAATGATCCCACTGCCCATGCAGAAATTCTGGCCCTCAGAAAAGCAGGAGAGATTTTGAAAAACTACCGTTTGAATGATACGGTGATGTATGTGACGGCTGAACCCTGCCCGATGTGCGCCTCTGCGATGGTTCACAGCAGAATTTCAAGGCTGGTTTTCGGAACAGTGGAGCCAAAATTCGGAGCGGTGGAATCGAGATTTAAATTGCTGCAGGATGAGGGTCTGAATCATAAGATAGAAGTGAGTCGAGGGGTTCTTGAGAAGGAGTGTGCGGAGATTTTAAAGGACTTTTTCAGAGAACGGAGGGGGGATTTGAAAGAAGTTCGGAGTTCGCCTGCCTACGCCAAGGCTTCGGCAGACAAGGAGTTCGGAGAATTAAATAGGTAAGAAAGTTCGGAGTAGGGAGCATGAAAGGTAAAAGGGTATAGGGTATAGGGGGTAGGGGGTAGAGCTAAAAGTGAAAAGCTAAAAGTTAAAAGTATCTTGCGTTGCAAGATCCAGGAGAGGTTGCCGAGTGGCTTAAGGCGCCGCTCTCGAAAAGCGGTTCTCCCGAAAGGAGACGTGGGTTCGAATCCCACCCTCTCCGCCAGAAAAATTTGTTTTACAAATTTTTACCTTTAGCTTTTAACCGTTAACCATTAACCTTAAACCTTTTAACCTTTAACCTTTGGCCTTTAACCATTAACCTTAAACCTTTTAACTTTTGGCCTTTAAACATTTACTCAAAGATTTTCCAAATGAAAGAAATCAGATTTCGGTTTAAAAACTTTAAAGTCTATCAGGATGCGAAGAAGTTCTGTAAATATTGTCGGGGAATCGTCAAAAAGTATATTGAACCCAAAGACAAGGATTTAGCCTCACAAATCAAAAGGGCGCTCCATTCACTTGTCCTTAATATTGCAGAAGGGTCCGCCGATAATTCCGATATTGAATTTGCCAGGTTTTTGGGGATTTCGATTCGTTCAACCTATGAATCGGTTGCAGGGTTTGATTTGGCCCTGCTTTATGAGTTAATAAGTGAGGAAATTAATGAGAAAATTGAAGCAGATGGACACGAACTCGTCAAACAGCTAAGCGCATTTAGAAATACATTGAGATCGGATTAGGTTTTTGTCTTTTTAAGAGTTACAAGTAAAAAGCTACTGGTTAAAGGTATTTTGCGAAGCAAAATTGGGTTGGGTTAGTATTTTGTTTGGCTAAGAGCTACAAGTTACAAGCATGTTTTAAAGGTATTTTGCGAAGCAAAATCTAGGAGAGATGCCCGAGAGGCCGAAGGGGCTCGCCTGCTAAGCGAGTATCCTGCGAAAAACGGGATCGAGGGTTCGAATCCCTCTCTCTCCGCCAGAAAAATTTGTTGCGCAAATTTTTACTTGTAGCCTTTAGCTTTTGGCCTTTAGCCTTTAGGCTTAAAACTTTTACCTTTAACCTTTGACTAATGGCTTATCAGACACATCGGGATAACCGATGATTTGTTGCGCAAATTTTTACTTGTAGCCTTTAGCTTTTGGCCTTTAGCCTTTAGGCTTAAAACTTTTACCTTTAACCTTTGACTAATGGCTTATCAGACACATCGGGATAACCGATGATTTGTTGCGCAAATTTTTACTTGTAGCCTTTAGCTTTTGGCCTTTAGCCTTTAGGCTTAAAACTTTTACCTTTAACCTTTGACTAATGGCTTACCTGGCGCATCGGGGTGACCGATGATTTGCTGCAGAAATTTTTGCTGGTAACATTTAACTTAAAACCGTTAATAGTTAAAAGTTAACTGTTTACAGTATTTCACGTAGTGAAATCTTGTTGATAGCCGGGTCCTGCGCAACAAGAGATTACAAACCCCGCCAGGTCCGGAAGGAAGCAACGGTAGTAATTCACCTTGTGTGCCGCAGGGGCGCCTGGCTATCAGCAAGTTATTTTTTGGAAAGTAGAACGTGGAAAGTGGATCGTAGAAAAAAACGGGAAGATAAACAAACAGATTCTTAATTCCGAAATCCGCATTCCACAATCCGCATTGGAGAAACAATGTCTTATCTGGTATTGGCAAGGCAATGGAGACCTCAGGTCTTTGAAGATGTGATCGGGCAGAGACCCATCACCCAGACCCTGCAGAATGCCATTTCTCAAAACCGGGTTTCCCATGCCTTTTTGTTTTCAGGAGCCAGGGGAGTGGGCAAAACCTCTACCGCCCGAATCCTGGCGAAAGCCCTGAACTGCCAGAAAGGTCCTCAAATCAATCCCTGCAATGATTGCGCAAATTGTAAGGAGATCACGGATGGGACCTCAATGGATGTGATCGAGATCGATGGTGCATCGAATCGGGGAATCGAAGAGATTCGGGAGTTGAAAGAGAATGTCCGTTATACGCCTGCCAAGAGCCGCCATAAAATTTACATCATCGACGAAGTCCACATGCTGACACGAGAGGCATTCAATGCCCTCCTGAAGACCCTCGAAGAGCCTCCCAGCCATATCATTTTTGTCTTTGCCACAACCGAACCCCATAAAATTCCGGCCACCATTCTCTCCCGGTGCCAGCGGTATGACTTCAAGAGGATTCCGTTAAAGGAGATGGTCGGGAACCTGAAGCAGATTGTCGAGAGAGAGGGAATTCAGATCAGCCAGAGGGGCCTGCAAATGATTGTGAGGGAGTCGGAAGGCAGCATGAGGGATGCACAGAGCCTTCTCGATCAGGTGATCTCTTATGGAGGGAAGGAGATACGGGATGAGGATATCACCGAAGTCCTCGGGTTGATCGACCAGAAGATTCTTTCCGATACCATTGAGGCTATTGCCGACAGGGATGCGAAACGGTGTGTTGAGATCGTAGAGCACATTTATCAATACGGGTATGACATTCAACATTTCTGCCAGGAACTCCTCCATACTCTCCGCAACCTGATCCTGATTAAGGTGAGCGAGCATCCCGAAGGGTTAATGGAGTTGCCTCCGGAGGAATTGGAAGGGTTGAAAAAACAGGCGGAACGGTTCCAGTTCGAGCAGTTGAATCATCTCTTCACCCTCCTCCTGAGGGGAGAAGAGGAAGTCGCCCAGTCCACCTTTCCGCGGACAATGCTGGAGATCACCCTGATCCGGATGGCTACCCTTCGACCCGTCCTCCCCATCGATGAGATCCTGAAAAAATTGGAAGGGATGGAAAAAACTCCTTCCATCGGGGGAGCAACAAAAACCGCAGGAGCTCCACAACCCGGGAGTCGTATCGGGCCAACACCGCCTCCGGGAAGAGTGGAACAGCCAAAGAAAAGTCTTGAAGGAAAGGTCGGGGAGAAGGTTATAGAGAAAGAGAAACCTTCAGGCAAAGTAAATCAGAAGGGGATACCCTCTTCGGGACAAGAGGAAAAAGATTTAGAGGTTTATCGGGAGGAGAGGAGTTTAGAAGAGTCAAGTAAGGTTTCAGAAGAAGTATGGAGAGGGCTGGTCGATTTTACGCGGGCCAGGAATCCCATCTTAGGTTCTTTTTTAGTTTTTGGGAATCCCATCCGTCTCAGTGATGAGAAGGTTGAAATCGGTTTTGAGAAGGATTCTTTCCACTATGACCGAATCTTAGAGAAGGGGAATCAAAGCCAGTTAGAGCTGATCTGCCAGGAGTACTTTAAGAAGAACACAAAAGTGATCATATCGCCCATCAAACGGGGGACAAGGCCGCCCGGGGCCCCCGCCTATACAGAGAGAAATGGACAGGATCATTTGGAGGAAAAGATAAAAAACGGGATGGAGGGGAACTCTCTTGTCCAGGAAGCGCTCCGTCTCTTTGACGGAAGAATTGTGAAGAAGTGAACGAAAAAAGAGGAGGGATCGATGTCAAAAGGGTTCGGAAATATCTTAAAACAGGCCCAACAGATGCACACCAAGATTGCTCAACTCCAGGAGGAAATGGCCGGGAAGACTGTGGAGGCCAGCTCCGGAGGAGGAATGGTCAATATTATGATGAACGGAAAGCAGGAAATCCTCTCCCTCCGGATTGATCCGGAGGTCGTCAACAAAGAAGATATCGAGATGCTTCAGGATCTAATTGCCGCCGCTGTGAATGAGGCCATCCGTAAATCGCAGGAGATGATGACCGAGGAGATGAAGAAGATCACAGGGGGCATGAGTATACCGGGACTCTTTTAGACATTAGCAAATTAAGCGGTACCCGAGTGCATAACTATCTTCATATAATGAAGGAGGCTCTAAATCCGAAGCACGAAATCCGAAATTCGAAACAATATCAAATGACAAAATTTTAAAATGTCCAAAACAAGATAGTTCCGAATTTGGTATTTGGAATTTTCGGATTTGTTTCGAGTTTCGATATTCGAATTTCGGATTTTTGAATTTAAAACTATGGCGCTTCATGCCAAACCGATTGATCATCTAATCGAGGCTCTGTCAAAACTTCCCGGGATCGGGAAAAAGACAGCTTCCAGGCTGGCTTTCCACATCTTACGGTCGAGCCTCTCGGAGGCCCAGGAATTGGCGAGGGCCGTCTTAGATGTGAAGGAAAAGATCCGCCTTTGCTCGATCTGCTTCAATTTAACGGATGAGGATCACTGCTGGATCTGTCAGGATGGTCGGCGGACTCCAGAGGTTCTCTGTGTGGTGGAGGGTCCCAATGACCTCATCGCCATTGAACATACAGGGACCTATCACGGGAGGTATCATGTGCTCCATGGGGCCATCTCGCCTCTGGAGGGGATTGGTCCGGATGAGTTAAAAATAAAGGAACTGATGGAGCGTCTAAAACGGGAAAAGATCATCGAGGTGATCCTTGCTACCAATCCGACTGTTGAAGGGGGCGCAACCACTCTCTACCTCACAGATTTGATTAGATCCTTAGGAATCAAAGTGACACGAATTGCATATGGTGTCCCAATGGGAGGAGAGATCGAATATTCGGATGGAATGACGTTATCAAAAGCGCTTGAGGGCCGGAGGGAAGTTTAGGGAGTCGATCTAATAAAAAACAAATAATATCATAATGTTATGGAAAAAAATAATCGTGTTCTTGACATGATGAAACAAATGTGTTAACGGTAACGCATTTAAGAGAAACCGTAAAAATTAGTTAAAAATTTG
>VGRU01000046.1 GCA_016875255.1 Deltaproteobacteria bacterium | reverse complement strand
AGGGGAAAGATTTCCCCCTTTTGACAAAGGGGGATGAAGGGGGATTAGATTCTTTTACGATTGCGGTCAGGCCCCTTTGAGGGGCCAGCAATCGTAAAGCCCCCAGCTTTGCTGGGGGATACTTACTTTGCCCGGAGACGGATGACCGACACGACACACGGGTCCAATGAGGCAAACGATGAAACGAATCGGTATTATTGCCAAACAGAATAAGTTAGAGGCCGTGACCATTACCGGTCGTCTGGTGGAGTGGTTACAACCCAGAGGGATCGAAGTGTATATTGAGGAAGGGATTCTAAGAGCTATCCGCTCAGACCTGATGAGTCCCTTCTTGAACGCGGTAAAAAAGGAGGAGATTCCTTCCCATGCCGAAATGATTATTGTCCTCGGAGGCGATGGAACGCTTCTGAGCGTGGCCCGTCTGGTAGGAAGCCATTCGGTTCCCATCCTCGGGGTCAATTTAGGGGGGCTTGGCTTTTTAACCGAGATCACGCTCGAGGAGCTGTATCGGGTGCTCGAACGGGTGATCCAGGGGGATTTTGTGACCGATGAAAGGGTGGTTTTTAATGCCGCCGTGATCCGCCATGAAGAAAGATTGGCGGAATTTATTGTATTGAACGATGCGGTGATCAATAAGGGGGCTCTGGCCAGGATTATTGACCTTGAGACAACGATCAATGGCGAGTATTTAACCACGTTTAAATCGGATGGCCTGATCATTTCGACTCCAACCGGTTCAACCGCCTATAACCTTTCTGCCGGAGGGCCCATTGTCCATCCATCCCTTCACTGCATCATCATCACTCCCATCTGTCCTCATACCCTGACGAATCGTCCGATCATGGTCCCCGATGATGTGGAGGTCCGGGCGATTCTGAAATCCAGGCAACAGGAAGTCCACCTGACCCTGGATGGACAGCAGGGGTTTATATTGGAGTTTGGGGATGTGGTCGAGGTGCAAAAGGCAGAGAAGAAAATCCTTCTCATTAAATCGCCCTACCGACACTATTTTGAGGTCCTGAGAGAAAAACTGAAATGGGGTGAACGGTAAGAACAGTTCGGAGTTGAGAGTTCGCCTGCCCGCCGCACAAGGCTTTGGCAGGCGGGGAGTTCGGAGATTAAATCATTTTAACTCCGAACTACGAACTCCGAACTCATTACTCATCGGTTATGCTTCTGGAACTTCGCATTAGAAATTTTGCCATTATTGACGAGGTGAATCTCTCCTTCTCGAAGGGCTTTAATGTCGTCACCGGAGAGACGGGGGCAGGCAAATCGATCATTCTCAATGCGGTTCACCTCCTTTTGGGGGATAGAGGGGGTGAAGAGCTGATCCGCAGTTCTGAAGAAGAAGCGAGTATCGAGGCGCTCTTCGACATCTCCGGCAATCGGGAAGTCATGGAGAAGGTCAAGGAGAAATCCGCCCAAGTCGACCATTTAGAAGAAGAGAATACTTATCTGGTCAGACGGGTGATCTCCCGTTCAGGAAGGGGAAAGTCGTTTATCAATGAGCATCTGGCGACCCTCGGGACCCTTTCGGAGATAGGTGAAAAACTGCTGAGCATTTATGGCCAGCACGAACACCAGTCCCTTCAGCGCGCCGAGACCCATCTTGACATCCTGGATGAGTGCGGTGGATTGGTCAATCTTCGGAAAGAATATGAAGAACATTTCAACCGGTTTGTATCCTGTTCCGGAGAGATCAAGAGGATCCGGGAAGAGAAAGAAAGAGGGATAAGGGAAAAGGAACTGATGGCTTTCCAGCTGAAGGAAATTGAGACCTCCGGCATTCAGGCCGGAGAGGAGGAGGCCCTCAGAGAGGAACGAAGGATTCTGAGTCACGCCAGGAAGTTGATGGACTTTGTTAACCTGTCCAATGAATTGCTCTACGAAGGGGAAGGTTCCACCGTTGAGCGGATTCAAACCATCCTTCGCCAGGGAAGTGAGATGGCGGCGATTGACCCATCCCTTTCCGAGGTGATTAGTAGTCTGGAAACAACGTCGATCCAATTGGAGGAAGTTGCCATCAGCCTAAGAGATTATTTGAGAAGGATCGAAGTCAACCCGATGAGGCTTGAGGAAGTTGAGAACAGGCTTGAAGAGATAGACCGGTTGAAGAGGAAATATGGTCCAACCGTGGAGGAGGTGCTCCGTTTCAGGGGAAAGGCTGAAGAGGCTTTGAGTTCCTTTGCCTCCAGTGAAGAGAAGCTTTCTCATCTGGAAGGTATTCTGGGCTCCCTCCAGGGGGAGATGATCGCCCTGGTAAAAAAACTTTCATGGGAGAGGAAGAAATTTGCTTCTGAATTGAAGAAATCTGTGGAAAAGGAGCTGGGAGCCCTGGGGATGAAAAAGACCACGTTTGAGATCCAAATGGAGGACGGCGCTTTCTCTCCGAGAGGGACAGATCAGGTGGAGTTTCTGATCTCTCCCAATGTGGGTGAGGGGGTCAAGCCCCTTGCCAAAATCGCCTCCGGAGGGGAGCTCTCAAGAATGATGTTAGCGATGAAGAAGATTTTAGCCAGAGTCGGAGGGAGGCAGGTTTTGATCTTCGATGAGGTCGATTCCGGAATTGGCGGGGCCATCGCAGAGGTGGTGGGGAAAACATTGAAGGAGCTTTCCAAGCACCATCAGGTCATCTGCGTGACTCATCTTCCGCAGATCGCGTGTTTTGCCGACACTCACCACAGCGTAAGAAAAGAGGTTAAAGGAAAGCGAACGGTTACTGTGGTGGACCGGTTGGAGAAGGAAGCCATTGTGGATGAGATTGCGAGAATGCTTGGAGGAGTGAAGGTGACTGAAAAGACGCGGGCCCATGCGAAAGAGATGATTGAAAATACCCGGAAAGTGTAGTTTCGAGGCATGAAATTTTAATAGTTCCTCAGTAAGGGCATCGGGTTACCAGGAAATCAGGGAGTAGGATACCAGGGGGGCAGGAGATCAGGGAAACAGAAGTCAAAGAATTATTAATCCCGATGCCCTGATGTTCTGATATCCACTCCCTGATCACCTGATATCGTGATAACCACCGGTGATATTCGGATTTCGAATTTAATAAGGGAGTTATTACATGATACGGAAAGCAAAGCTGGCGGATGTGAAGGAGATCCAGCAGTTAATTAAACAGTATTCCACCCGTGGGGATATTCTCCCCCGGTCGCTGGTGGAACTCTACGACCATCTGAGAGACTTCTACGTATTTCTCCAGAACCGAAAAATTGTTGGAATCTGCGCCCTCCATATCTGCTGGGAGGACCTGGGAGAGATACGCTCTCTGGCTGTTCAGGAGGAAGCGCGAAAGAGAGGTATTGGCTTGAAACTGGTAAAAGCCTGCTTGAAAGAGGCGAAAGCTTTGGGCATGAAGAGAGTTTTTGCCCTCACCTACCGGCCTGATTTTTTTGAGAGATTAAAATTCAAAGTGGTGGATAAGAGCGTTCTTCCGCACAAAATCTGGGCGGACTGCCTCCAATGCGTTAAATTCCCCGACTGCGACGAAGTGGCAGTGGTCAAAGAACTTTAGTTCGGAACGGAGAATGCGGATTGCGGAATGTGTTAAATAGACCGATTCTTTCAGGAAGGCCGACGGTTGCGGAGATCGATCTTGAGGCTCTTGCCTTCAATTACCGGCAGATCCGAAAGAGAGTTCCCAAAAGGACAGGCATTCTGGCCGTGGTAAAGGCGGATGCCTATGGTCACGGGGCCCTTCCCATTTCACACAAATTAGAGGAATTGGGAGCGGAGTATTTGGGTGTGGCGATCTCTCAAGAGGGAGTGAAATTGAGAAGAGGGGGAGTGAAGGCTCCTATTCTCATCTTGGGAGGAATTTTCCCGGAAGAAGAGGAAGAGGTGATCCGAAATGATTTGACGCCGGTCATCTTTGAGATGGATTCTTTAGTAAGGCTTTCAAAGATAGCAGGAAGAAAGAGAAAGAAGATAAAGGTCCACCTCAAGGTCGATACGGGGTTGGGAAGACTGGGAGTACCGTTTGATCAATTCCCCGTTTTTTTGAAAGAGTTGAAAAAAGTTCGAAATATCGAAATTGAAGGCATTCTGTCTCATTTCTCGATGACGGATAGGGAAGAAGCTTATTCTTCATCCCAATGGAAAAAATTTCAGGAAGCCCTGGCGATTGCCCGTGAAGCAGGCCTAAAAAGCCGTTATTTCCATATGGCAAACAGCGCTAACCTGACCTTTTTCACTCAGTATTCAGGAAATATGGTTCGGTCGGGGATTATGCTTTACGGTTCTTATCCCTCGCCAAAAATCGAGAAGTTAATCAACCTCAAACCGGTTCTCACGCTGAAGACCCGGATCCACTTTCTCAAATCGGTTCCAGCGGGGACAAGGATCAGTTACGG
This sequence comes from Deltaproteobacteria bacterium, assembly GCA_016875255.1. Next base: position 13,785 of record VGRU01000046.1, on the reverse strand, counting down.
AGGCACATTTTCCACCCGGAGGGAGAGCCTGATTGCGACTCTTCCGGTTGGATATGCGGATGGATACAGCACCTTTCTCTCCAATCAGGGCGAGGTTTTAATCCGGGGGAGGAGGGCTCCTGTGGTGGGTAGGGTTTGCATGGATCTGATCATGGCCGATGTGACTGACATCCCCGGCGCCTCAAAAGGGGATGAGGTGATCCTGATCGGAAGGCAGGGTAGGGAACGAATTACAGCGGATGAGATTGCGAGAAAGATTGGTTCGATCCCTTACGAAGTCCTATGCCTGATCGGAAAAAGGGTGCCAAGAGTGTATATAGGATAATTCTCAATATCGCTATGTCACATATCAATCATGAAGGGGGTCATCGGGTTAAGATAAGGAGGCCTGTTTGGTTTAAAGTGGAAGGGTGAGGGCTGAAGAATTATTAGACTAACGACATAACCTATCTACCAAACGGGCGTCTTAGCCCTGACCCTAAGACCAAAGAATTTTTTGTGACAAACGGGGAGGAATGGATTGATGAGTGGCAGGAGAATCGGAATCGTAGGAACAGGCTCCTATCTTCCGGAGAGGGTTCTGACCAATTTCGATCTTGAAAAGGTCTTAAACACGAACGACGAGTGGATCTACCAGAGGACAGGGGTCAGGGAGCGAAGGATTGCAGACCCTGACATCAATGCCTCAGACCTTGCAAGGGAAGCTTCCTTGCGGGCGATGGAAATGGCGGGGATATCCGCAAAAGAGTTGGACCTCATCATCCTGGCCACCATTACGCCTGACACTTGCTGCCCTTCGGGGGCCAACTGGTTGGAGGCGAAATTGGGCGCTCAGAGGGCAGTCTCCTTCGATGTTACAGCGGCCTGCTGCGGGTTTATCTTCGCTCTCTCTGTAGCCGAGCAATATCTTAAAACAGGCGCGTTTAAGAACGCATTGGTCGCTGCCTCAGAGGTGATGAGCCGCTATCAGGATTGGACAGACAGGGAAAATTGCATCCTCTGGGGGGATGGGGCAGGCGCGGTTGTGCTCCAGGCGTTTGATCATCCTGCCAAGGATCCGCTTCCATCCGGCAAGAAGGGGGAAGTGGGTGAGCTCCTTTCCCTTCACATTCATTCAGACGGAGCAAATGGAGAGAACCTTCTGCTGCCGGGCGGGGGATCCAAAACCGCCCCGATTTCCTATGAGAGCGTGGATAAAAAACTCCATACCCTGAAGATGATCAAGGCCAATGAATCGGTCCGTGTGGCGGTGAAACGATTTTCGGAAGCGGCCGAGGAGGCCGCCTCTTCCAACGGGATCAAGGTCTCTGATGCGAAATGGATCATCCCCCATCAGGCCAATATCCGTATCCTTCAGCAGATGGCCAAACGGCTCAACATTCCTCTTGAAAAGGTCTATCTCACCATTGAGAAATACGGAAACATCTCTTCAGCCACCATTCCTATCGCCCTTGATGAGGCGGTTCGAAATGGTTCCATTCAGAAAGGAGACTATGTCATCCTCACCGGTTTTGGAGGAGGCCTCACCTGGGCCAGCAGTTTAATTAAATGGTGACTGGTGAGTGGTGATGGGTGATTGGATCATGTCATAACCAAGATTCAAACATCAATAACCAAATAAGAACCAAAATTTCAATGACCCATAACCAAGCTTTTTTTAAATCATATAGATGGTTGTTTGACGATTGGTTATTCGTTCATTGGTGATTATTTGGATATTGCCTGCCTGCCGGTAGGCAGGGAATTTGATTGTTGGGATTTGAGGGGTCAATGAACCTTGCAGTTGCAAAAACAGCCACGGGTAAACCGCTCTTCAAGGCTTCTGACGGCGATTAAGTTGACATGTTAAGGGAAACGGTAGACCTCACCTAAGGTGAACTCCGGCAAGGACTTGGGATGTGTGTGCTTATTCGCTAAAAGGTTCGCCACGAAGCCTTTACGAACGGTTCACCCATGTCCGTTTTGATTGAATGGTTTGCAATGTTAAGGTGAATATGAAGGAAACTGAGAAAATTATTGATCAAACATCGGACCTTCTTCGCAGAAAAACTATCGATGGATATGAAATTTTCCTCGAAGAGTCTTCCCATTTTGAGGTGGAGTCTAAAGAGGGGAAAGTGGATACCCTCCAGGCATCACAGCCCTGGGGGATGGCCCTTCGCATTTTGCATCAGGGGAGGACGGGTTTCTCTTACACCACCTCTTCTTCTGTGTTCTCTTCGGGAAGCGCCGTGAAAGGGCTGGAACGGATCGTAGAAGATGCGATGGCGAGCGCCGAAGTCACTTCTCCGGACCCCTGTTTCGATTTTGCCCATGCCCTTCGAGAATTACCACCCGTGCTTCCCATTGTTGACGAGACCCTCGCAGGGGTTTCCGAGAAAAGGAAGATCGAAAATGCAAGGCTTCTTGAAGAAGCGGCCAGGTCTGTGGATACGGGAAGAATTAAGAAAGTGAGGAAAGCATCCTACCAGGAGTCAATTTCCAGAGCGACCCTGATCAACTCTAACGGGCTCCGTTTTTCTTACGATGTGACATTTGCCTCTGTGAGCGTGATGGCCATTGCCGAAGAGTCAGGGGAGTCGGAGATGGGCTGGGATTTCGATTTCAGCCATTTTATCGATAAGATCGATGCGAATAAAGTGGGAAGGGAAGCGGGAAGAAGGGCGCTGGAGAGGCTTGGGGGGAAGAGAATTGCCTCTGGAGTTTATCCGGTTCTCCTGGAGAACCATATTGCCTCGGAATTTTTGTCCCTGCTGGCCCATTCATTCCTGTCAGAACAGGTTCAAAAGGGCAAGTCTGTCCTTCATGGGAAAAAGGGCGTCAATTTTTTCTCTCCCCATCTCTCTATTATTGATGATGGTCTCATGACAGAAGGTGCGGCCGCTTCTCCTGTCGATGGGGAGGGGACGCCAAGCCAACGGACGCCTCTCGTAGTTAAAGGAGTGGTAAGAGGGTACCTGTATGACCGGTTCTGGGCCAACCGGGAAAATATCTGTTCCGGGGCCTCAGGGGTCGGGTCAACGGGCAACAGCCGGCGGCATAGCATCAAATCCCCTCCGGGGTTAGGGACCTCAAATTTTTTTATTGAACCGGGTAAGGTTTCCTTCGCATCATTGATCAATAACCTTGAGCAGGGGGTTATGATCCAGGAGGTGATGGGCCTGCATACCGTAGACCCTATCTCAGGCGATTTTTCCCTGGGATGTTCAGGCCAATGGATTGAAAAGGGTGAGAGGGTCCATCCTGTTAAGTCAATCGCCATCGCCGGCAACCTCTACCAGCTCTTTCAGAAAGCGGCCGAGGTCGGAGATGACCTCAGGTTTTTTGGAAAAATCGGGTCTCCGAGCCTTTTGATCGACGGCCTCGAAGTTAGCGGAAATTAAAGACATTTCCAGATAAAATCTGGAAATGTCTGATTACACCGATTAGGAAAGATTACACAGACGGAAAGATATTCAATCATAAAAATCTGTGTAATCTTTTTTAAAATCTAAGTAATCAAGAGAGCGTGTGGTAGTATTGCATGCTCTCTTAAAAAGACTTGACAGGGGCAATCCAAATCTGGTATTAAAGACGGGCGCTAAGGGGTGGAGCTTCAATCCGATTTTTAAGTGAAACAAGGGGAAAAGGTTGGATAAAGAGTCTATCACCATTCTTATCTTCGGCCATAAGACTTCTAAGACGCGGCACCTGAAGATACGGAAAAAAACCATTAAAATTGGCCTCTATCTCTCGGCCTTTGCCCTCCTCTCCGTCACCTTTTTCTTCTGTGACTATATTCAGGTGAAAAAGAAGGCCTATGAAGTCGCACGGTTGCGTGAACAGACAGAGGCCCAGAGATCGGAAATCCATTTCTTCTCCTCAAAAATTGAAGAGCTTGAGAAACAAGTCTCCAGATTGAAAGATTTTGACAAAAAGATACGAATTATTGCCAATCTCGAAAGAGGTCAGAACCCCACCCCTTTTATGGGCATGGGTGGGCCTTCTCCATCGGATTTACGGGAAAAGTTGAAAGGGGACAAGGATGAAAAGGGGCTGGTTCAGCAGATGAAGGCCGATGTCGAGCGTCTCCAATCAGAGGCGACTTCGCGGGAGACAAGCCTTTCCGAACTCGAGAGGGTTCTGCAGACCAAGCGGGAGATATTGGTCCATACCCCTTCCATATGGCCGGTTCAGGGTTGGGTTACCTCCGACTTCGGATTCCGCGCCAACCCCTTTACGGGATTGACCCAGATGCATGAGGGGATCGATATCTCCAACAGGACGGGAACCATTGTAGTTGCTCCTGCCAATGGTTTTGTTTCTGATATCGGGAGTGATTACGCCCATGGAAAGTTTCTTATCATTTCACATGGATTCGGGATGACAACCCGGTACAGCCATCTTAACAAGACGCTGGTGAAAGCGGGGCAGAAAGTGAAACGGGGCGATAAGATTGCCGAAGTGGGAACAACCGGGAAGACCACAGGCCCCCATCTTCATTATGAAGTGAAACTGAATAGCATTCCGGTTAATCCGATGAGATATATTTTGAATTAACGACCTCCAATGATGGAGGAAAAGCCCGATAAAGAAATCCTTTATCGGGCTTTTTATTTGCCTGTTGAAACCTGTTTCTATCCGTTATATAATTTTTCAAAATCCTTCATGACGGGTTCGTCATCCTCGATTGATGAAAATTGATCAAGTTCTTAGGTTTCGGTTATGGTTACAAAGCCCCTGCCTACCGGCAGGCAGGCGTTTCGGTTACTGGTTGCGGTTACAAAAAAGGGTTTACGGTGACGATGCTGGTATCGAAGCAAGAAACTCAACCCACGAAGCTCGAGCATCCAGATTCAATTTACGAGTCTCGATACGAGCTTCGACAACATCAAACGTCATTTTCGATTTAGCGATACGGGCATCTTTACCGTTACCTTTGGGCTATACACTATTATTTTCTAGGCAATTAAATAGGAAAGTTACGATGGAAGAAGGGGTTCTATGCTTGGTTCAATCATAAGGAAGATTGTGGGGAGCAAGAACGAAAGGGAGTTAAAAAGAATCCGGCCTCTTGTTCAACGGGTCAACGACATGGAATCCTCGATCCAGCCTCTGAACGACGATCAACTCAGGGCAAAGACAGGGGAGTTCAAAGAGAGGATCGACAGGGGAGAATTTCTGGAAGAGATCCTCCCCGAAGCCTTTGCCGTGGTTCGCGAGACAGCAAGGAGGACCCTTGGGGAGCGGCACTATGATGTCCAGTTGATCGGCGGGATTGTGCTTCATGAGGGGAAAATATCCGAAATGGCGACCGGCGAGGGAAAGACTCTTGTGGCGACCCTGCCAGCCTATCTGAACAGTCTGACTGGAAAGGGAGTCCATATCGTCACGGTCAACGACTACCTGGCAAAAAGAGACAGCGAATGGATGGGGGCGATCTACCGGTTTCTGGGCCTCTCTGTAGGGGTGATCGTCCATGAATTAAACGACCAGGAAAGGAAGAAGGCATACGGGTGCGATATCACCTACGGGACGAATAATGAATTCGGGTTTGACTACCTGCGGGACAATATGAAGTTCGATATTCAGGATTATGTCCAGCGGGATCTGAATTATGCCATCGTGGACGAGGTGGACAGCATTCTGGTCGATGAAGCGAGAACGCCTCTCATCATCTCCGGTCCTACCGAGGATTCGACCGACAAATACTATAAGATCAACCGGATCATTCCAAGTTTGAAACAGGGGAAGGATTACCAGATTGAGGAGAAGACTCATGCCGCTTTTCTGATGGAGGAGGGAGTGGCTCACGTGGAGAAACTGCTCCATGTGGAGAACCTCTACGACCCGAGAAATATCGAAATCCTCCATCATGTCAACCAGGCATTGAAGGCCCACAGCCTTTTTAAAAGGGATGTGGACTATGTAGTCAAGGATGGCCAGGTGGTCATCGTGGATGAATTCACCGGCAGGTTGATGCCCGGAAGGAGATGGAGCGACGGCCTCCATCAGGCGGTCGAGGCAAAAGAGAATGTGAGGATCGAAAATGAGAATCAGACCCTGGCCACCGTCACCTTCCAGAATTATTTCCGGATGTATAAGAAACTGGCCGGCATGACCGGCACGGCGGACACCGAAGCGGCTGAGTTCCGGAAGATTTACAATCTGGATGTGGTGGTCATTCCCACCAATATGCCTATGGTCCGGACCAATTATTCCGATGTCATTTACAAAACCGAAGAGGAGAAATTCCGCGCAGTTGTCAGGGAGATAGAGGAACTCCATCAACTTGGCCGTCCTGTTCTGGTGGGAACCATCTCCATTGAGAAGTCGGAAAGGTTGAGCCTTCTGCTGAAAAAACGCGGGATTCCGCATAATGTCCTCAATGCGAAGCATCATGAGAAGGAGGCTGAGATCATTGCCCAGGCGGGAAGGGTGGGAATGGTCACCCTCTCGACGAATATGGCGGGAAGGGGAACCGATATCCTCCTCGGAGGGAATCCCAAATTCCTGGCCAGAACCATGGTGGAAGAGAAAGACGATCCCGAAGCCATGCGGAAGGCCTATGAAGAGGCTTACCGGAAAGCCTTGAACATCGTCCAGAAGGAGAAGGAGAAAGTTGTTCAGTCGGGAGGCCTCCATGTCCTTGGCACAGAGCGGCATGAGGCGAGGCGGATCGATAACCAGTTGAGGGGAAGGTCGGGCAGGCAGGGGGATCCGGGCTCCTCAAGATTTTATCTCTCTTTGCAGGACGATCTGATGAGGATCTTCGGTTCAGAGAGAATTTCCAACATCATGGACCGGCTGGGGATTGAGGAGGACCAGCCCATTGAGCATAACCTGGTCACCCGGGCGATCGAGAATGCGCAAAAGAAGGTCGAGGCCCATAACTTTGAAATCCGGAAACACCTGCTCGAATACGACACAGTGATGAATAAGCAGAGGGAGGTGATCTATTCCCAGAGGAGGGAAGTGCTGACCGGCGGCGACCTCAAAGAGTCCTTAATGGAAATGATCGAAGAGCAGGCCGAGGGAATTGTGGACGTCTATGTCGATGAGAAGGCTCATCCGGAGGATTGGGATCTGAAAGGTCTCCAGGATGCCATCTATCAGCAATTCTCTTTTCGATGGGTTGCTCCTCCGCAGGAAGAAGACGGCTTGAATCGGGAGCGCTTGACGGAAATGATCATCGAGAAGGCAAAGGAGATCTATCAGAAGAAGAAGGAGGAGGCATTTGCGATATTGCCATTCGATATTGAAAAAGAGATCATGCTCCGATCCATTGATCATCACTGGAAAGACCATCTCCTCGCGGTCGACCAGTTAAAGGAAGGGATCGGGTTAAGAGGATATGGTCAGAAAGACCCTCGTATTGAGTATCAGAGAGAGGCTTACCAGATGTTCCTTGAGATGTTGGAGAGGATTAAGAGGGACACGGTTGAGAAGCTCTTCGCCATACAGATTGCCAGGGAGCAGGAAGTGCGGGAGATGAAGGCAGAGCGGAAGCAGACCTTTGTCATGAGCCGGGGCGAAAGCGTTGCTGCTCAGAGGGGAGGAGAAACGGAGGACGGGAAAGGGGTGACCGTGCGCCGGGATGGAAAGAAGGTGGGCCGAAACGATCCCTGTCCCTGCGGAAGCGGCAAGAAGTATAAGCGATGCTGTCTGGAGAAGGAAGAAGCAAGAGCGTAAGATATTGCGGATTTCGGAATGCGGATTGCGGAACTGAAATTTCCTCTTCCCTTGGAGACTGTGTCGTAATTACTAATTTGTCACCCTGAACTTGTTTCAGGGTCTCGTAAGTTGTTGGAATGATTAGATGCCGAAACTAGTTCGGCATGACATTTTTTCAATTTCCCCTATTGCGACACAGTCCCTTGCGGGAGAGGGGAATGGTGAGGGAGAATGAACGCACTCGATTTTAGAGTTTCAGGTTTTCAATTTTCTGGGATTTCGGCGGGGATTAAGAAGAATGGAAAAAAGGATCTGGGTTTGATCTACTCCGAGATTCCCGCCCGGGTGGCCGGGATCTTTACCACCAATGCAGTTAAAGCGGCTCCGGTTCAGGTGGGGATGGAACGGATCAAAAAAGGGGTCGGCCAGGCGATCATTATTAACAGCGGCAATGCCAATGCCTGCACGGGAAGTCAGGGGCTTAAGGATGCGCGAAAAATTTCTTCAATGGTGGCCAGAGGGTTGGGGATCGATGAAAAACTGGTCTTTCCTTCTTCCACGGGGGTCATCGGAGTTCCACTTCCGCTAAGAAAATTTGAAGATCGAGTTCCAAAACTAATTCAATCCCTTTCTCCGGATGGATGGATGAACACCGTTGAAGCCATCATGACTACGGACGCTTTTCCGAAGGTTGAAGCGGCGACCTGCCGGTTGAAAGGAAAGATCGTGAAGTTGTGCGGAATGGTGAAAGGGGCGGGGATGATCCGGCCAAACATGGCGACAATGCTTTCCTTTCTCGTCACCGATGCCGATATCAAAGCCTCCCTTCTTCAGAAGATGCTTAAGAAGGCCGCAGAGGTTTCTTACAATAGCATCACGGTTGACGGAGATACCAGCACCAATGACAGGGGTCCTCATTTTAGCAAATGGGATGTCAGGGCATCCTGTGCTCACTCATATGGACCGTGACGGAGAAGCATTCCAGGCAATGCTAAACAAGGTATGCGGTAATCTGGCGAAAAGTGTGGTAAAAGATGGAGAGGGGGCGACCAAGTTTGTTGAAATTCTCATCCGGGGGGCAAAGAATGGAGAAGATGCGAAGAAAGCTGCCTATGCGATTGCCCACTCGCCTCTGGTGAAAACCGCTTTCTTCGGAGAAGATGCCAACTGGGGAAGGATTCTCTGCGCCCTGGGGCACTGCGGCATCCCAATCAATCCGAATCGAATCGATGTTTCATTTGATCAGGCTCCGATCGTGAAAAACGGGATGGGGGCAGGGGCTCGATTAGAAGAGAAAGCCGCAGAGGTCATCAAAAAGAAGTCCTTTAAAGTGACCGTAGATCTCCATCAAGGGAAGGGCCAGTTCTCAGTCTTCACCACTGACCTCTCCATTGATTACGTCAAAATCAACGCCTCCTACCGGTCTTAAAAGACAATCCTGGCATCAGGCACGGCGGAACACCTACAAACAAGCGTCGTGAACTAACAGCCATTGATTCCACTCTTGTCTGCATTCTGCTCTTGGGATTCGCCGGCTATTTGTCTCCGAGCGTCGATGAGCGATCCGTGCTTGGTGTCAAGTAAGGAAAGGGTGAAGGCTACGGGGTTGACAAATTGAGATTTGTGGCATCCCTAAAAAAGTTGGCCCAGTCGATTAAAAGTGAAGATGACAAGATGGCGAGATAGTGTGATAAAGAGATCTGGAGAAAAAACTTATTTCGATGAAATGCGGCATAAAGATGAAAATCGTGAGAAGAGAGAAGCGAGCTGGTATTTCAAAATTTTTCTTCTCATTTTCACGATGGCATGAGTTGGGGGAACTTCTTTCGGACAGACCTTCACACATTGGAAAACCGTATTGCAGCCCCACACCCCCTGATGGTGATTGACTGATTCAAGGATTTCCTTATCCCTCCTGTCCCTTGGATCAAGTAAGAAACGGAAAGCCTTCGCCAAGATGGCCGGCCCAAAAAATGGGGCCTCCCTATTGAAGGCAGGGCAAACCCCAAAACAGATTCCGCAGAGGATGCACTGAATATAGGGATCAATCGCTTTCCGTTCTTCCTCGGTCATGATATGTTCGCGCTCAGGCATCACAGGCTTTCCATGAAGATAGGGCTCAATCTTCCTGAAGTGCTCAAAGAGGGGAGACATATCCACAATGAGATCCCGGATCACAGGGAAGAAGGGAAGGGGTTCAATCAGAGTTGTTTCTTCTAACATTCCCCCCACTGGAGTTCGGCAGGCCAACACCAGTTCTCCATTGACCATCATCGCACAGGAGCCACAGACAGCGCCGCGACAGGAATAACGGAAAGAGAGCGTCCCATCCTGTTCATCCTGAATCCGCAACAACGCTTCCAGGAGGTTCATTCCTTTTCGGGTCTCAACCTTGAAGGCTTCCATCCAACAGGGTGGGTCCTTCTCAGGATGGTAACGTTTGATTTTCAAAAAGAAGGTGGGTGTTTTTATCATTTTGAGCTTCAGCCTTTAACCTCAACCTCAACCTCAACCTCAACCTTTCTCCTTAGTATGTCCTTTCCTTCGGAGGATAATTCGTAATTGTCACCTCTTTGTATTCGAGCCTGGCTCCCTCGGGTGTCTTGTGGGCAAGGGTGTGTCGAAGCCAATGCTCGTCATCCCGTTCCGGATAATCGGTTCGAAAATGGGAACCCCGGCTCTCTTTTCGGGCCAACGCTCCCTCCGTAATGACCTCTGCCACATGAAGCATCCCTTCCAGTTCAAGATACTGGATCCATTCATTATTAAAGGCGAGTTTTTTCTGTTTGATACCGATCCGTCCAAACCGTTCCTTCAACTCTTTGATCTTTTCGTTTGCTGAGAGGAGATCCGATTCCCTCCGGAAGATTCCAACCTGATTGGTCATCACGGTTTTCAGTTCGCCTCTCAGTCGAAAACAGGACTCCTCTCCTTTTCCCGAAGAGCGTTCACGAAGACTGGATTGAAATGTTTCGGACTGTTTTTGAAAGGCCAATGGATTGAAACCTTCTTTTTCCCCTTTTACATTTGAAGCGGCCTTTCTTCCTGCCCTCGCCCCTAAAACCAGGGTTTCCAGAAGAGAATTTCCACCCAGGCGATTAGCCCCATGAACACTGACGCAGGCGCATTCCCCGGCTGCATAGAGACCCGAGAGAGGGGTTTCTCCATCAACATTTGTTGGAATTCCTCCCATGGAGTAGTGCTGTGCGGGCTGGATCGGAATAGGGTTCAGGATTGGATCAATTCCTGCGAAATCCATAGCGATCTGGCGAATTCCAGGAAGGTGATCCATTATTTTTTCTCTTCCTAAGTGTCTGAGGTCGAGATGGATATATTGACCTTCGAAACCCCGGCCTTCGTCAATCTCCCTTTGGGTTGCCCGGGCGACAATATCTCTCGGACCGAGCTCCATCAGATGAGGGGCATGGCGTTCCATATAACGTTCACCCTTCACATTGACCAGATATCCTCCCTCCCCCCTGGCTCCCTCTGTAATCAGAATATTCGTTCCAAAGAGACTGGTGGGATGGAATTGGACAAATTCCATGTCTTCAAGAGGGACGCCTACCTGGTAAGCTAGATAGCAGCCCCTCCCCGTATTGATGATTGCATTGGTTGACCTGAGATAGATCCGGCCATATCCCCCGGTTGCAAGAATCGTCGCCTCCGCCCGAATGGGAACGGTCCTTTCCTCAAAGAGAGGAAAAGCAAGAACTCAAAATACAGTGACCTTCATCTACAACCAAAGAGAGGGCATGCCATTCTTCATAAACAGGGATTCGAAGGCCTGTGACCTGTTCATAAAGGACATGAAGGAGATTATGACCGGTGCGATCGGCGGCATAGCAAGTCCGTGGAAAACCGGCGCCGCCAAAGGGCCTCTGAGCAATCTTTCCATCCTCTGTCCGGGAGAACAGGGTGCCCCAGTGTTCCATTTCAATAACCCGCTCAATTCCCTCTCGACACATGACCTCAACAGCGTCCTGGTCCGCAAGATAGTCGCTTCCTTTAATGGTATCAAACGCGTGATTTTCCCAGGTGTCTTCGATAGGGGCGGGGATATTTCCTAAAGCAGCATTCACTCCGCCTTGGGCGGCCACCGAATGGGACCGAAGAGGGTGAACTTTAGAGAGGACTGCCACATCCATACCTGCTTTCTTAGCTTCCAGGGCAGCCCTTAAACCCGCCAGTCCCCCACCAATAACGAGGATGTCATGTGCAAAAAGTTCCATAAGAAGTTGAGGAATCAGGGCTAAAGCCCTGAGTTACGGATTTAGCTATGAATTTATGTAGCCTTTCAATTACCGGTGAAGTGTCAGCGGATCAAATACAGATAAGATACCCCAAATAATGCAAAACTTATAATGGTAAAGACCCAGAAGAGGAGTTTTTCCTGTTTCATCATTCCCAAATCGATGAGGAAGAGCCGAAGGCCATAGCAGGCATGGAAGATGAAGACAGAGAGAAGGATGAGGTCAAAGGTTTGATTTTGGTGGAGACGCGATAGCCATGAGGCACTATCGATCTTTCCCACCAAGGCATAACCGGAGAGGATTTTTAATCCTACCAGGATAAGGAGCAATGGGCCGCTAAAGCGGATGAAATAGTAAGGAAACATTTTTAAAACTCAATGCAAAATGATCAATGTAAAATTATCAATTAGCAATAACAAAACTAATACTCCCCAAAGTGCTAATTTTTCAATGTTAATTTTGCATTTTGCATTGATTACTTCCCCAGGGTGGCTTTCTGGCGTAGAGGTTTTAATAAGAAGTCAAGGCCACTCAGGATATCGGTTACAACCATATCGGCTCTTTTGAGTGTTTCTCCGGAGGCTCCTTCTCTGCCGATGACACAGATACTGAACCCAGCTTCCTCTAACATCGGAGCGTCGTCAACCCCATTTCCAATGGCAACTGTTTTCTCCGGGCCTAATCTTCTTAATAAGTCTAATTTTTCTCCCGATGCTTCTCCTTCCATAAAGAAGAGTATTTCGGCCTTCAACTTCCTCAAGTGCTCTTCTATTTTTTCTCTTTCACCTTTTGTTAGGATATAGACAGATATTCGTTTGGCAAGAAGGTTGATCTTATCCTTTGCCTTCGGATGGACTCTTCCGTCAGAGGCAAGGGTTCCTTCGTAATCGATCAGAAGGTGTTCAATATCTATGGGTGGTTGTCCGGGTCTTTGAATGAGGATCATCGTTCTTTAACCTATTAGAAAATAAGGAGTACGTTCAACGGCAATGGCCTTTCGATAAACTCAAGGCCCTGAGCATTGTCGAAGGGCAACGAGGCCCGTATCGTTCATAAAAGGCTACGTTTGTCGTCTCTTATTTCCTTGCACGTTACCTTAACCGATAACCGAAACGGGCTTCGTAACCCTTACCCAACTCCCCTGGGGATTATAAAGAGCACGTTGCCGCATTACTTCATAAAGAATCATTCCTCCTGAGACGGAGGCATTGAAGGAAGAGACAGGGCCCTTCATCGGGATCGAGAAGAGGCGATCACACTTCTTCCTGACCAGGGGTCTGATCCCTTTTCCCTCGGCGCCGATGACGATGGCAAGATCTATATTAAGGTCGAGATCATAAAGCCTATCCTTTGCTTCTCCTGAGGCGCCGTAGACCCAGATCCCTTCTTTCTTTAAACGGTCGATCGTCGTTGCAATATTGACGACTCGCACAACGGGCAGATGGGCGCTGGCTCCTGCAGAGGCTTTGATAACAACAGGAGTGATTCCGACCGCCCTGTCTTTCGGGATGATCATTGCATGAGCTCCGCATCCCAGGGCGGTGCGGATGAGGGATCCCAAATTTTGCGGATCCTGAATTCCGTCAAGGATGAGAAAAAGGGTTTTTGTCCCTTGCTGTTTCGGCCAGGCAAGAACCTCTTCCAGGTCCGCATAGGAAGTTTCTTCAACGATACCGATGATGTTCTGATGGAGGCCTCCCTTCACCATTTGATCAAGAGTTTCTCTATCCGAAAAGGCAAGGGGAACATTCCTTTTTTGAGCAAGATCGAGAATCGTCTGGAGGGAAGGGGAGGGGTTCCGGGAAGAAACCAAAATCCTCTGAAAGCGAAAGGAGGATGATGTTAAAGCTTCCCTGACAGGATGGATGCCGTAAATGAT
>VGRU01000045.1 GCA_016875255.1 Deltaproteobacteria bacterium | reverse complement strand
TTTTCGAGTGGAACCTTCCCGTGCCGGTTCATCTTCAGCCAAAGAGAAGAGGGATATTAGGAGCACTACTCCTCGGCTTCTTCTTTGGGATTATTTCTTCCCCCTGTGCGACTCCTGTGTTAGCCCTCATTTTGACTTTTGTTGCCTCAAAAGGAGATGTCGTTTACGGAACCTCCTTGTTATTTATCTATGCCCTTGGCCATTGCGCCCTGATCTTTTTGGCGGGAACGGCCACGGGCTTTGCAGAAAATTTTATCAAATCGAGAGGGATATTGAATATCACCACCTGGGGAAAAAGGATCGGAGGGTCGATTGTCGTCTTGGTGGGTATTTACTTGTTTTATCTGGGAATAACCATTTATTAAGGAGTCCATAATTGGAAAGACATATCCCTCACCGTTCACCCTGAGCTTGTCGAAGGGTGTTGTGTCCTGCCGCTCATGCTTCGACAGGCTCAGCACGAACGGCTTGTTTTTTCGTGTCTATACAATTATGGACTGATTAATAAGTTGATCATGAGGTGAAACTGATGAAACGATGGGCGGGCCTTTCCTTAGTTTTTTTTCTTCTTATCTCAACACCTCTTATTATAAAAGCTCAGTCATCCTCAACGATTCCAATCTACCTCTTCTATGCGGAGGATTGTCCTTCATGCCAAGCCATTCTTCAAAGTTATGTGCCCACACTTAAAACGATGTATCCTTTTCTGGATATAAAAACTTTTGACATGGCCAGCCCGACTTTTTACGAGGCCTTGGCCAAGCTTGAGAAAAGATTTCAGAGGAAGGCGGATGAGCTGCCGGTTGTCTTCATCGGAGATCAGATGCTCTTCGGGGAGCGGGAGGTGATGGAGAAGTTGGACCCCCTGATCATCGAATATCAGATGAAGGGTTCGCTTGCTCCGACGCTGCCTCCTCTCGAAATCCCGTCGAAGGTCGTGACTTCTGGGAAGAAGTTTTCAGTGGAACTGGCCTATTTTTATCAGAAGGGGTGTCCCAAATGCGACCGGGCAAGTTACCTGCTTAAATATATCGGCGGCAAGTATCCCCACCTTCATGTCAAACCCATTGACCTGAACACAGACGACGGCAAACGTCTGAACGAAACCTTATCGAACCGACTCGGCCTTTCACCGGAGAAACGCCTGATTGCACCAAGCATCTTTATCGGCCAAGATTATCTTTCCCCGGAGGAGATAACCGAAGCGAAGGTAGAGACCCTCATCGCTGCTTATGAAAAATTAGAGATGACCTCCGCTCTCAAAGTCGAAGACAGAGAGATGCGACAGGCGGAAACCTCCTTGATTGAGCGGTTTAAATCGTTCGGGGTTCTGGCCATCCTCGTCGCCGGGTTAGTCGAAGGGCTCAACCCCTGTGCTTTAGCCACGCTCGTCTTTTTTATCTCCTACCTCACCATGATGGGACGGACACGAAGAGAAATCTTATGGGTCGGAATGGGTTTTACCGGCGCAGGTTTTATCACCCATCTATTGCTTGGATTTGGGATTCTCAGCTTCGTTCAGCAGTTTTCGTTTTTCCCCCTCTTTTCCCGAATCATCTTTCTGGCCACGTTTGCTCTCTCCCTCTTCCTCGGGGTCTTTAGCCTTTACGATTATGTCCAGGTCAAGAGAGGCCGACCCGCCAAGATGACCCTCCAGGTGCCGGATTCATTAAAGAGAAGGATTCACCGGATCATCCGGGCAAGAGAGGGAGACCTCGAGGCGGGCAAAGAAATTAAGACAAGGCGGTTTTTGCTTGCCGCGGTCGTCATCGGTTTTATTGTCACTCTGTTGCAATCCACCTGCACCAGCCAGGTCTATCTCCCGACCATCCTGTTCGTCACGAATATCCCGACACTTCGGGGAAGCGCTATCTTATACCTCGTTTTATACAATATCATTTATATCCTGCCTCTGGTTGTCATTTTTGCGATTGTCTATTGGGGGACCACTTCTCAACAGTTGGGATTCTTTCTTCAGAGAAGAACCTCAACCATCAAACTCTTCACCGCCCTGTTCTTCTTCATATTGGCGGGGATACTGCTGATCACTCTCCTGTGAGGACACCATGTTGCTCCAATCCTATAAAATCACTCGCACCCTTCCCTGTCTGGCAGACCCCGAGAAGATTCGTGTCATTGCGGAGGTGTCCGGGGAAGTCTATGAAGCTTTCCCCTACCTGAACGCCACGTTGAAAGATTGTCTCTTCAATCATCCGGCGTTGACGTTAACGATCAAGAAAGGCGAGAAGCTCATCACCCTTCATGCCAACCACATCACGTTGACCAAAATTGACGATGAGCAGGAAGCCGAAGCGCTCTTACAGTGGATTCAGGACCTGGTAAACGAGACGTATCAGAATCGGGACCAGATCCAGCCTGATTACACCATGAGACAGGAGTTGAAACCGACCGATATCGTCAAACTGCTTCCTGGAACGAACTGTAAAGGATGCGGCCTTCTGACCTGCCAAGCCTTTGCCTTTAAATTGTTACGGGGACAGATGGGGATTGAGAAATGTTCTCCCCTGTTCTCCGATGAGTTCAGGGAGAAACGAACGCTCCTCCTTGAGACGCTACGCAACGCCGGCCTTAAAGTCCATGCGGAATTTGTTGAATCAAAAAAAGAATAGGGAACAACATGAAAGTCAAAATATCTCTTGCCTGTTTTTTTATTGTCTTAGCCTTTTTGTTCATCCATATTGATCCCAGCATCGGAAACGAAACCTCCCTCACACTGATCTATACTTCGAACACCCTGGGAGCAGTGGAGCCCTGTGGCACCTGCCCTGAGTCGGGGAATGCTGGAGGACTGGCGAGAAGAGCCCACTATCTCAAGACCGTCAGGGAGGAGACAAAAAATCTCCTCATCCTCGATGCGGGCGACGCGTTGGTCGTCAGTTATTTCAGCGACCCCCGGGGACGCGAACAAGCCCGGCGAAGGGCGGAGTTTGTCTTAACGCTTTATGAGACATTGGGTTACCATGCCCTTAATCTTGGCGACACCGACCTGGGATTGGGTGTCGGATATCTGAAGGATCTTCAAAAAAAAACAACAATTCCATTCCTCTCGGCAAATCTCAAAGAGAAAAAGACAGGAAAACACGTTTTTAAGCCATACATCATCAAAGAAGTGGGAGGTATTAAGATCGGAATCCTGGGCCTGGTCACGGCTGACATTTCTCCTGACATTCAAAAAGAATTAAAAAACTACTCCATTGAAGATCCGATTAAAACGGCCGCAGAAACCATCCATCGCTTCATGGCCTCCTGTGACTATATCATCGCCCCTGCTCATCTCGCCCCATCTGAGATAGAATCCCTTACCAAAAAACTCCCACGCGTATCGATCATCATCGGCGGAAACGACCGTTCCTTCGTCTTTTCCAGACAGATCGGCCGATCGGTCTATGTCCAAACCGACGGCTTCGGCGCTCACGTCGGGAGACTGAATTTAAATCTTTTCAAGGGATCTTATGAATTTGCGGATATTCTATCGGGAAGGCTGATCCAGAAGAAGATCGAAGAGATCCAGGAAAAGATCAAAGATCCGAAGCATGCGAAAGACCTCCAAGGTCTTAAAGAGCTTCAGTCCATATTGATCGAGCAGAAGAAAAAGATTCCGAGCTCCGATGGTAAAAACACTTACGAAAATTATTTAACCCTGATGCATCCTGGAATGAAGCCCGATCCGGTAATCCAAAAGATGATCGATTCGCCAAGAGACCGAAAACGATGATTTGAGAAGGAGGAAGATCATGATCGCGAAAACAAAGATATTCGGCACCCAAACCTGACCTTATACCCTTAAGGCTCGGGAAGCCTATGGCGACAAGGCAATCTTCCTGGATGTCGGAGACAAAGCAACACTTGAAGAGATGTTAAAATATTCAAAAGGAAGCAGACAGATACCGGTCATTGTCGAGGAAAACAAGGTCACCATCGGTTTTGGAGGATCCTGAGGAGTCTAAAAACCGGCAGGTTGCCGGTTGAATGATCTGGTAAAATTCAAAACCTGATAAATCGAATCCTCCCCATTTAGAAACTATGTCGTAATAGGGAAATTAATAAAGTTGTCACCCTGAACTTGTTTCAGGGTCTCATGAGATGCTGAAATAAATTCAGCATGACATTTTTATCGCTGGATTAATATTACAATCAGGATGATGCGTAAGAATCTCAAAGACGGAGGATAAACAAGATGGCTGGAGAACAGATCACTAAAAAACTTTCTTTCCTGGATCGGTACTTGACGTTGTGGATCTTCCTGGCGATGTTTGTCGGCGTGGGCTGGGGATACGTGTTTCCGGGGATCGTCCACTTCTGGGATCAATTTCAGGTGGGAACGACCAACATCCCGATCGCCATCGGGCTGATCCTCATGATGTATCCCCCCCTGGCCAAGGTGAGATATGAAGAGATGGGGGAAGTCTTCCGGAATTATAAAGTCCTCGCTCTTTCCCTGGTTCAGAACTGGGTGATCGGCCCGATTCTCATGTTTCTGTTAGCCATTACGTTTCTTGCCGGTTATCCGGAATACATGGTGGGGCTCATCATGATCGGTCTGGCTCGCTGTATTGCCATGGTCATTGTATGGAATGATCTGGCTTCGGGCGATAGGGAATACTGCGCTGGGCTGGTGGCTTTCAATTCGGTTTTCCAGGTTCTGTTCTTCTCCATTTATGCCTACGTTTTCATCACGCTCCTGCCTTCGTTGCTCGGGATGAAGGGGGTGGTGGTAAATATCACGATTGGCCAGATTGCCGAGAGCGTCTTTATCTATCTCGGGATTCCCTTTATTGCGGGGGTTCTTTCGCGGGTCATAGGGCTCAAGACGAAGGGGCGGCAGTGGTATGAGACAAAGTTTGTTCCGAAGATCAGCCCGATCACGTTGATCGCCCTTCTTTTTACCATCCTGGTGATGTTTTCCCTAAAGGGAGAATACATTGTGCGGCTTCCCCTCGATGTTGTTCGAGTGGCCATTCCTTTGCTCATTTACTTTGTGTTGATGTTCATTGTTTCGTTTTACCTTTCGGCCAAGGTGGGGGCGACCTACGAACAGTCCACCACACTCAGTTTTACGGCGGCGTCAAATAATTTCGAGCTGGCCATTGCTGTGGCTGTGGCTGTCTTCGGGATTAACTCGGGCCAGGCCTTTGCAGCGGTCATTGGCCCTCTGGTAGAGGTTCCGGTCCTGATCAACCTGGTTCATCTTGCCCTCTGGCTCAAGAGAAAGTATTTCCCCTATGCCGTGGAGACACCCACCGGCGTTTGCCATCTCACATGTAAGCCTTGAGCGCGAAGAAAATCACGGCAGGGTGATGTTCAGTTGAGGAGCTAACTTATGACAGAATATCGGATCTCACAGGTGGAAGGCGATGGATGAGTGGGCTGAGAGCCTGAAACACCGACAGGTAGTCGGCGCACATTGAGATTTCCGGATGGGACAAAGATCCAGATCCTTGGCCTGGACGAGATTATGGAAGAGCTCTGCTCCGAAGGCAGACAGCCGAATCAGGAGACGGCCGAAGAGCTCCTCGATCGGCTGGGAAAAAATAATAACTACATCCCGTCCTCCGCCCGCCGGGAGTACAAAAGCGTCCTCCTGAAGGAGTACAGGGAGTTTGTTAAAGACAAAAAGATAAAATTAGATAGAGTCTGTCCATAAATGCACCTTTTCCGTCATGCCGGACTTGAGGAGCTTGCCCCGTGCTTGATACGGGGGCATCCAGAAGGTCTTGAAAAGACTGGATTCCGGCTTTCGCCGGAATGACAACCTTTTTTGAAACTGTTAGTTTATAAACAGACCCTAAATAGAGAGGAAGAGGTTAAGATGGAACAGTGAAACAAAGTAAATGATTTTATAAACCGTTTTAAGAATTTATCCAAGGAGGAGCAAAAGGAAGTGATGAAGGAGTTAATCCCTGAATTTTGCCAGACCGGCATGGGGGATCCATCTTTTATGCAGGAGATGATGCCTCGGTGTATGGAGATGATGAAGGGAATGGATTTCCCCATGAAAGAGATGATGTTTAGGATGATGGGTCATTGGCAAAAATAATTGACAATTTTCCCACCATGGATTAGGTTTTTATTCAATGGATATAGAGGCTTTAAAAAATTATTTTAGAAACAGGAATGATGTCGCCTTCGCCTTTTTATACGGCTCACAGGCAAAGGGGGAATGCAACGGCCTTATCAGATGTGGATATCGCCGTCTATTTTTCCCCTGAGAAAAGACATCCTGTTGAGTTTGAGGAAGAAGTTTTTTACAAAGGTGAAGATGAGTTATGGTCTGACATAGAACGGTTCATCAAGAAGGAAGTAGAACTCCTTGTTTTAAATAGGGTCCCTTCAACCGTTGCGGCAAATGCAATTAGAGGAATGCCACTTGCTATCAATGACTGGGGGCTCTATCTTGATTTCATGGACGTCGTGACAGAAGAGTCCGAAGATTTTATGAATTTCATCATCAACGATTATAGAGAGAGAAATAGCCTTGAAAAAAGAGATTCGATTTAGGCTGATCAAGCATCTTTCATTTCTTGAGACCGAGGGCTTCGAGTAACAATAAGGCTAAACGTCTATTTTTATGAATAAATCAAAAATAAGGATTGTTTTTATCTGTGTTGAGAACGCCCGACGAAGCCAGATGGCAGAAGGTTTTGCTGAAGCCTTTGGTCAAGGAATATTGAAAGTTTACAGCGCAGGTTCACGCCCTTTTTGGACTATTGATCCTTTGGTCATTGAGGTGATGAGGGAAAAGGGCATTGACCTCTCTTCCAAACGGCCCAAGAGTTTGAATGATCTCCCTCCAATCGAGATGGATTATCTGGTCACAATGGGCTGCGAGGAAACCTGTCCTGCTGTCCTTGCGAAGAAAATCATCGAATGGCAAATTCCAGACCCCAAAGGAAAATCGGTTGAGATATTCCGGGAGGTCAGAGATTTGATTGAAGACAGGGTGAAAGATCTTCTCAAAGAAATCATTTAGGATTGGAGAGGTTATGGGCCACAGAAGAATATTATTTGCATTCCTATCAATCTGTTTCTTCATTTTTTCGTCCAAATTGGCCTTTTCCAAAGAGGTTGTACAATTCGGCTTTTGTCCGAAATATAATCCCCGCATCATGTATCAGCTCTACCAACCTTTCGTTGATTATCTGAATGAATCCACTCCTTACCGGTTTGAGATCAAACTGTCACGGGTCTATCAGGAAACCATTCATCGTCTGGGCCGCAAGGAGATTACCATCGCATCGTGCGGCCCTGTTTCGTATGTCATAGCAAGAGAGAAGTATCCGGTCAGACCCATACTTCGCACGCTGAACAAAGACGGGAAACCCTTTTACTGGGGAATGATCGTCGTCAGGCAGGACAGCCCCATTCGAGACCTTCGTGACTTGAAAGGTAAGAGTTTTGCCTTTGGCCAAGCCTGGTCAACGGCAGGCCATATTCTTCCGGAACATTACCTGGCCAGAGCGAATGTTCGCCTGAAGGATTTAAAGTCTTACTCTTTTCTCAAGCATCACGACTCTGTTGTCCAGGCCGTTCTAAAGGGAGATGTTGATGCCGGGGCGGTGAAAGATGTCATTGCCTACAAATATCAGGGAAATGGGCTTCGATTTATTTTCATCACCGACCCCATCCCAACGGTTCCGATTGTGGTTCGCGCGGACGGCCCAAAAGAGATGGTCGAATCGGTCAAGGCAGCCCTGCTTAAACTCAATCCCAAAAACCCGGCTCATCAGAAAAAGATGGTTCATTGGGATGAAGAGTTTAAGTATGGATTTACGGAAGCCTTCGATTCGGATTACCATCCCATCCGAAAAATATACCAGATGATCACGAAAGATCAGGAAGGGGAAGGTTGTAATCAGGACTGATGCGAATCAATCAATTCCGCACCCTGCAGGGGAAATTCACTCTCTACCTTTCTGTTCTGATCATCGGGATGATGTCGGCGCTTGCCTACTGGAATATTTTGAGAGAAGAAATGCTCATGAAGGAGATTATTGTCCGGGCAGGAATAGCTCTCGCGGAGTCCTTCGCTATCCCCTGCACCAATACGATGCTCTATGAGGAGATCGGATTGGCCGAGGAAAGAGGGTTGCTTGACCATTATATCTCCGACCTCATGAATAAAAAAGAACTTCAGGTCATCTATGCGATGGTCCTCGATCCCGGCGGCAAAATTGTGGCTCACAGTTCGATTACCGAAACGGGAAAGGTTTACCGGGATCAAATCACTCAAGAGGGACTTTCCTCATGGAAGACGATTCTCCAATATCCTTCCGCCGATATTCTTGATATTTCCACCCCTTTATCGATTTCGACAAAACGATGGGGAACCCTGAGAATCGGCATCTCTCTGGAGAATTTGAATAGAGAGATTTCGGGATTGATATGGAAGTATTTTTTTTATACGCTCGGATTGATTTTTATCGCCATTATCAGCGTCATCTCCCTTGCCGGGGTCGTCACCAAACCTTTAAAACTCCTATCAAAAGAGATGGATGAGAGAAGACCGGGGGACGATCCTCCACAGAATTTACGGTTCCGGGAGGATGAAATTGGGACACTCCAGAAAAGTTTTTATCGGTTGCTTAATAGAATTAAGGAGGATGAGAAGGAAAAAGAAAGGACTCAAAGAAATCTTCTCCTCACCGAAAAAATGGTTGCCATTGGAAAGTTGACTTCCGGAGTTGCCCACGAAATCAATAATCCCCTGGGGGGCATCCTCAATGGCATCTACCATTTCAAGAAGGGAGGGGTTGGGATCGAGAAGCAGCGGGAGTACCTCGATTTGATGGAGGATGGGATCAAACGGGTTCAGAAAAGCGTGACCAATCTTCTCGAATATGCCCGTAATCCTCATCTCGAATGGTCTCCTGCCGATTATAACTCCCTGGTTGAAAAGGCTCTCTCCCTTCTCGACTATCAGATTCGAAAGAACCGGATCGAAGTCAAAAAAGGGTTCTCCCCGAATCTTCCTCCGGTTTTTGTGGATGCAAATCAAATGGGACAGGTCCTCGTCAATATCTTCCTGAACGCTATTCAGGCCATGGAAAAGGGAGGGATCTTACAGGTGGATACAAAGATCGCAGACCATCAGCTCATGATTACCGTTTCGGATTCCGGGGAAGGGATCGCCGAAGATATCCTGCCCAAAGTATTTGATCCCTTCTTTACAACGAAAGGGAATGAAAAGGGCACCGGCCTCGGGCTCTGGATCAGCCAAGGAATTGTCGAGCGGCATGGAGGGACGATTCGATTAACGAGTGAAGAGAGAAGAGGGACGACTGTCGAAATTCAGCTTCCGCTTTATTCGAAATAGGAGAATGTGAACATGATGGTTGACGAAACAAGAATCATGGTTATTGACGACGAACCTTTGATGAAAATCACTGTTCAGGACGCCCTGGTGGCCGATGGTTACAAGGTCACCGCTGCTGAAACAGGAGAAAAGGGGTTGTCTCTCTTCAGAGAAAGCCCTGTGGACATTCTCATCACAGATCTCAGACTTCCCGATATGGATGGCATTGAGATTCTCAAAGAAGTTAAATCATTAAACCCATCAACCCAGGTCGTCCTGATCACAGCCTATGGATCAATAGACTCCGCTGTATCCGCCATGAAGGAAGGGGCAAGCGATTATCTTACCAAACCCTTCTCCATCGACGAACTTCTTCTCATCATCAAGCGGCTCCTCCGGTTGAAACAGCTTGAGGAAGAGAATATCTCGCTCCGCAAGAGGGTGGAGGAGCGGTATGGCCTCGAAGGGCTTGTGGGAAAGAGCCCTCAAATGCTGAAAGTGTACGATCTGATTGAGACGGTTGCCCCAACCGACGCCACCGTCCTCATCTATGGGGAGAGCGGAACAGGGAAAGAGATGGCGGCCAATGCGATTCATCTTCAGAGTCCGAGAAAGAACGGCCCTTTCATCAAGGTTAATTGCTCAGCTCTTCCCGAAACCTTATTAGAGACAGAACTCTTCGGCCATGAAAAGGGAGCCTTTACCGGGGCCATCCGACAGCGGAAAGGAAGGTTTGAACTGGCCAACGGCGGAACCCTCTTCCTTGACGAGGTGGGCGAAATCTCCCTTGCGGTGCAGGTCAAACTTCTCCGCGTTCTTCAGGAAAGACAGTTTGAGAGGGTGGGCGGAAACGAGACGTTGTCTGTCAACGTCCGCTTGATTTGCGCAACCCAGAGAGACCTAAAAGAGGAGATTCGCAAAGGCGCCTTTCGGGAGGACCTCTACTATCGGTTGAATGTTGTTCCCGTCCTTCTCCCTGCGTTAAGAGAAAGGCGCGAGGATATTCTCCTCCTGGCCGATCATTTTATAAGCAGGTTCTCCAAAAAGATGGGCAAGGAGATTACAGGCCTTTCCCAAGATGCCAAGACGCTTCTTTTAAAATATCACTTTCCAGGAAATATCCGGGAGCTTGAAAATATGCTCGAACGCGCCATCGCCCTCATCAAAGGGAAGATGATTCAAGCCGAAGATCTCCCGGAAGAGATCTGTGGTCAGGCCAGTGTGGCCCAGACGATCTGTGATAAGATACGAGGAACAAAACCTCTTTCCCCTGCGGTCAATCTCTTTGAAAAAGAGTATATCCAGAGCGTCCTGGAAAAGACAAAAGGTAAAAAAGGTCAGGCCGCTGAAATTTTAGGAATCTCCAGAAAGACTCTATGGGAAAAAATAAAAGAACTGGAGATTGAGATATGACGAAGATCGAGCGCTTTATCAACATTCCATCCATGGAGATGATTCAAAAAGGTTTGCGAAGAAGGGAAAAACGTTTAATCTGCGTAACCAATGTTACTAAAACGTAATATCATTATTTCCTATTTAATTACTAAGTGCTTGGTATCCTCCCAGTAGTGTTGTTACTTTCACGTAACAATTCCTCTTTCCCCTATTACCACCATGTTTTTCTAACACCTTAATATTCCAAAACATTTTCGGATAGCTTTTTGGAATAGGTCTTGCATTTCTTCTTGCAAGTTTAGAGAAATCCTAAAGCTCAGGGAATTGAGATGAATCGTTCCTTCGCACGGGGAGCCATCTATAACAACCTTTCGTATTGTTATACCTATCCGAACGAGGAAGTCTGTTCCTGGTTGATGAACGGGAGATGGATGGAAGAGATTCATACAGCGCTCATCATATTAACAGAGAAACCCGAAGGTCTTTTCCCGCCTTTTGAAGGACTCCTCGCTGAAAAAACCCTCCCTGGATTAGGTTCAGAATATGCGAGGCTATTTAATGCGGTTGCTCCCCCTTATGGTTCCGCATATTTCGGAAAGGATGGACTGGTCCCAGCAAACAGAACCTCCGAACTCTGTCGACTCTACCACGAGGCCCGTTTCACTTTGAAGAAGGATATGAAAGACTTTCCTGATCATATCGTCCATGAGCTGGAGTACATGGGAATTCTTGCAGGTCAGGAAGGGCAGGCCTCAGGGAGGACAAAGATCGGGCTGGAGGAGATGCAGATGAACTTTTTTTCCCGATATCTTCTGCCATGGGTTTCAGAATTCTGTAAAAGGGTTGCTGAGAACAGCCGTTCTGGCTTTTATCTATCTCTTAGCCTTTTAACGGGAAGATTCATCAATCTGGAGAAGGATTACCTTGGTGTTC
Organism: Deltaproteobacteria bacterium; assembly: GCA_016875255.1. The sequence continues at coordinate 7,076 of VGRU01000045.1, read as the reverse complement.
CTGAAGAACTGAAGTGATTAAGGTCAAAAGCGAAGCAGGAAGGCAAAGATGGAAATGAAATATTTGAAGATGTCGAGGCGCGGGTTTCTTAAGGTGGCGGCTGGCACAGGGGCCCTTACTCTGGGCAGCGGCCTTCTCGATTTTAACAAATGGAGCCATGCAAATGCGGACCTGCCTTTGATGCGTATCCCGACCTTCTGCGGCGGATGTGGCAACCGTTGCGCCCTCTTGGCGTTTGTGAAAAACGGAAAGTTGCTGAAGATTGAGGGAAATCCTGAAGCAAATGGAAATTTGGGAACGGTCTGCCCGAGGGGGCACGGATATGTTCATGATCTCTATAGTCCTGACCGATTAAAAGAACCTCTAAAAAGAGTAGGAGACCGATTCGAACCCATTTCCTGGGAACAGGCCTACAAGGAAATAGCCGAAAAGACAAAGGCCATTCTGAAAAAGGATGGACCGCAGAAGGTCTTCTGGATCAACTTTCCACAATCCAATAGCATGTTTGCTCAGAGGTTCATGAATGCTATTGGAAGCCCGCACTATTTCACCCATGGGTCCACATGTTACACGGCGAGGAACGCAGGCTGGGCTGTAACGGTTGGCGAACTTCCTTCCAATGACCTCTCCAATTCCAGGTATATCCTGATCATTGGCCGCAACCCGGCTGGAGGGATCGATCTTGGACAGGTAAAAAGGATTCTGGAGGCCAAAGGGAAAGGGGCAAAAGTGGTTGTCATTGACCCAAGGCACAGCGAAACCGCTATCGTGGCAGACGAGTGGCTTCCCATCAAACCCGGCACGGACCTGGCGTTTCTTCTATCCCTCATCCATGTCATGGTGAGCCAGGGGCTTTACGATAAGAAATTTGTTTCGGAAAAAACGATTGGTTTCCAACAACTGGAAGAGGAGATCGGCGGCTATACACCGGCTTGGGCGGAGAAGATATGTGAAATACCGGCAAAGACGATCATTCGAATTGCCCGGGAGATGGCACAGGTCAGACCGAGAGCCCTGTTGCACGTAGGATATCACGCTGCTTTTGGATCTCAATATCTCAACAGTTTTCAAACGGTCAGGGCATTGGCGATCGCCAACAGTCTGTTGGGGAATATCAACCGTGAGGGCGGGATCTACTTTCCCTGCTCCGCCAAGTTGGGACAACTCGATCCAAAACATCCGACCCCTGACCCCATTAAAATTCCCAAGGCGGATGGGACAGGAATGCCGGGACGATACCCTCTCGGGAGTCAGGGAGACGGCATTGCCCATGCCATCCCCGAACTGGCGCTCCGCGGGGAATTGAAGGCGGGCTTTGTCTATCACAACAACCCCCTTCGAACCAATCCGAATCCCAAACGGGTGATCGCCGGCTATAAGAATCTGGAACTGCTGGTTGTGATCGACACCTTCCTTTCGGAAACAGCATCGATTGCTCACTATGTCCTGCCCGAATCCTTCTTTCTGGAACGTGACGAGGCCATTGACAACAAACATAGCGGGAAAAGAGCCCAGATCAGCATCCAACAACAGGTGGTCAAGCCCATGTACAATACCCGTCCAGGGACCCAGATCATTATCGAGTTAGCCAAACATCTGGGAGTTGGAAAGTATTTTAATTTCTCGGTCGGAGAGGCAAACCGCCTGCGATTGGAGCCTTTGGGGGTGAAGCTGGAAGACCTTATGAAACAAGGCGTGCTTGCGGTGGGGGAAAAATGGAAGGAAGGTTTTGACGAGCTGAAAACTGCCTCGGGAAAGGTGGAGATCTATTCAAGGCTCCTGGAAGGACTCGGGTTTTCTCCCATTCCTCGATGGGAGGAACCTCTGGTTTCTCCCGACACTAAGGATCCGCACTCTTTTCGGCTCCTTCATGGAAAGCAGTCCGTGCAAACCCATTCGATGACAGCCAACCAGCCTTATCTGATGGCGGTCAGCCGGCGATATGATCTCATCCGGATATGGATGAACAGGGGAAGAGGAGAGCAGCTTGGGCTGAAGGATGGGGATTGGGTTCAGGTACAATCGGTCGTGGGAGAGGGAAAGATTCAAGTCCGATTAACAGAGGGCCTCCATCCTTCCTGTGTCTGGCTCCCCAGCGGGTATGGAATCTTCTCCAAGCATCTTAAGACCGCATTTGATGTGGGGCTCTCTTACAATGATTTTCTTCCGACGCTGTTTGATCCCACCGTGGGCCATGCGATGGCGTCCGAAGTGATTGTGCGCGTCACAAAAGCCTAAAGTGAGGTAAGAGCAATGGCAAAATACGGTATGGTCATTGATGAAACAAAATGTGTGGGATGCCATTCCTGCCGGATTGCATGCCAGAACCAGAACAACCTTTCCGAACGGGAAGCCTATAATCATCTCGAGGAACGGGAGTTTGGAAGATTTCCGAACTACAGCCGCGAATTTTTGCCTGTTCAATGTCAGCACTGCGATAATCCTCCCTGCGTCAAAGTCTGTCCTACCGGAGCTTCCCGAAAAAGGAAGGACGGTGTGGTTCTGGTGGACAAGAATGATTGTATCGGCTGCAAGTATTGTATTGCGGCCTGTCCTTACAATGTGAGGATCATCAAGAGGGCCGGTTACATCGAGAAATGCCGGTTCTGTATTGAGTTTGTTGAAAAAGAGGGAAAACCGGCCTGCGTCACCACCTGTATGGCAGGCGTACGGATGTTCGGCGACCTTGACAATCCCCATAGCGAAATCTCTCGATACCTTGTCAAGCATAAACCCAAACAGTATAAGGCTGAGATCAATACCATGCCGAGGATCTACTATAAAAAGGCGTGAGAAAGACGATCCCGGAAGAGGAGAGAAGAGGAGAGAGGATGGAAAGAAGAGCATTCATCGGGAAATGGTTCTCTGTATTAGCGCTGGGAGGAATCCTCTTTGCGATTGGCTGTGACAAGAAGGAGCGACCCAGAGGGTTTGGAAATCAGGAAAGACTCTGGCAACTGGCCGCCGGTCAGGGGAAACCGGATGAGCCTCTAACCCTGGCCTATGCAAAGGAGACGCCCGGACTTTTCCGTGATGCCTCCATGGCCGTAGAGGGCGCCGCGCTGATCAACATTGGCGGAGGCGGGTGATGAGAAAAAGGGTTCGTCGGAGACGAACCATATCTGAAAGCGCAAGAGGTTAACTATGGAAGGTCAAATTCATATTTACTGGAATTGGATTGTAGCGGTCGATCTCTTTGGGGCGGGGCTGAGCGCGGGCGCATTTATAATATCTGCTACGGCCTACTTCCTCGGCAAAGAGAGATATGAACCCATCACGAGGATAGGGGCCTATATTGCGCCGTTTCCAGCCCTGATTGGAATTCTCTGCCTGATCGTTGATCTTGAAAGGCCTCTTCTCTTCTGGAAACTCTTTCTCGTCTTTCAACCCAATTCCGTGATGTCTTTTGGATCGTGGTTTCTTCTCCTCTTCATGCTCTTCAGTCTCGCGCACCTTTACCTCTGGCTGCCGGAAAAGTATGACTATCTGAGAGTCAAACGGGTCATCAGATCGAGCCGGATTTTGAGCCGGTTTGAAGGTGACAATCTGACAAAGATCAGGGGACTGGTAGCCGGATTTGGGATCCCCGTCTCCATCGGTGTGGGAATTTATACAGGGGTTCTTCTTGGCGCGCTCACGGCAAGACCCTTCTGGAACAACCCAATGCTGCCCATGCTGTTTCTCATTTCGGCCATGATGACAGGCTCCGCGGCGATCTGTTTCGTGGGCTGTTTTATCAAGGGATTCCGGGGGATGAGTCGTGAGAATATCAAAACCAATAAGTTCATGATCCATTCGATCGATTTCACCCTCATGGTTTTCTCCATCATCTCTATCTTTCTCTTCATTCTTGGCCTTGCTGTTTCGCCGAGAAGCTCAGCGGCTGCCCTCCAGTTGATCATGGGGGATGAGTTCACCCTCCTCTTCTGGGGAGGCGTGGTGGGACTGGGGGTCCTCATTCCCCTGGCCCTCGAGGTCTATGAATTGATTCCGCACTATATCGAGCATGTTGAATTAAGAGATCATCATCCCTGGGTCTCCGGAATCATTACGACATCTGTCCTCATCGGCGGTTTTATGATGCGTTATATTGTGATTTATGCCGGACAAATGGCTCAAATCGTAACCTCTTAGGGGAGGTTATGAAAACAAAACTCAAAAAGGAGGATGTTATGAAGAAGATGAAGTGGTTTGTTTTGGTGTCAGCCGTGTTGTTTGTCTTGCCCTTATCCGTTGTAGCCAGGGAAGTCACCCCCATCGTATCTCACCTCTGGCTGGAAAAGAACCTTGCCAATCCAAAGGTTGTTATTGTGGACATAAGGAGCGAGGCAGATTACAAAGGGGGGCACATCCCCAATGCCGTCCATGTCCCTTATGACAAATGGGCAATAACGAAAAATGATCTTAAGAATGAGTTTCCCGAAGAAAACGACCTCTATGCACTGATCGGCTCTTCAGGCATCAAGAGCGATTCCATTGTGGTCGTCGCTGGAAAGACAGATTCCACGACTGACCTCGTGAACGCCACGCGGGTTGCCAAAACGCTTATTTACGCCGGAATCTCCAATGTCGCCGTTCTGAGCGGAGGACAGAACAAATGGGCGGCAGATAAGAAGCCCCTCTCTACGGAGATGATGAAACCCAAAGCGGTTCCATATAAGGGAAATTTGAATAAGGATATCGTTGCGACAAAAGAATATGTGTCAAGCCAGCTTGGAAAGTCAATTTTTCTTGATGCGAGACTGCCGGAGTTCTTCTTTGGCATCTCAAAAACCGGCGACGTTGCAAAGTTCGGCCGTCTTCCCGGCGCGCTCCCTTTGCCTTCTGCCTGGATCTTCACTGACGGGATGTATAAATTTAAAGAAGAACTCGAACCTATCGCCTTCGGGGCGGCAGGCAAGGATCTCTCAAAAGAGATTATTCTCTTCTGCGATACGGGAAGGCTTTCCACTGGATGGTGGTATGTATTGAGAGAGGTTTTGGGGTATAAAAACGTCAAGTCATACGATGCCTCCTTGCAGGAATGGAGCAAAGATCCAAATGCGCCGATGGTCAGGTATAGCTGGCAATAGATCTCGGTTTCTGTAAATATCCGGGACGAAAAGGGGATAGGCCGATTAAAGTAGCCTGTCCCCTTTTTTAGGCGATTCTGGAAGGAATACAATGATGACAGAGGAAAGAGAAGGAATGTCGAAAAATGGATTGAAAATATCATCAATTCATCGATAAGGGTTGACCAATATCTTAAAGAACACCCTGAGGAGATGTAGTTAGAGAATCTCCAGCCTCCCTATAGCGCTGTATCTCAGATAACCATGAATCCAGTCGATATTCTTGAGGTAGCTTCCGGTCTTGCCTCGATCTACCTCACGGTTTACCAATTGCAGTATGCGAATAGAAAAATAGGTGTCCTCAATGTCAGGGTAAAGGTCAGGAGTTAAGCTCAAGCCCCCTTCTTTACTTTCACGGTCCTTCAGAAATTGGAGAACCCTTGCAACCTCAAGCCGGCGACTCAACTCTCTTTCCATAAACAAAAAACTTCTACCACCGAAACCAGTAGAAGTTATCATTCCCCGATAAGATTATCATAAAAAGAAATGCAGGAAGTCCAAATCCAATGAAACTTGCGGCGGCTCCTGCCACCCCTTTCGCTCTCAAGCCCACATAGGCAGACATCTGCATAGCCGTTGCACCCGGTATGGTCTGACATAAGGCAATACCATCACGAGCGGTCTTCTCGTCCAGCCAATGCTTTTGATCCACAGCCATTTTACGAATGTAGGCAATCATTGCCGGGCCGCCAAATGCAGTAGCCCCAAGCCTTAAAAAAGACAGGGACAGATGGATCAAGGAAGGATGGTGCTCAGTCTGTTGACACTCCGAGTCATTCATAAAGATCCTCTCCTGCCCAGAGGATGGTTGTTTTCTTCCCCATTACTCCTGCCTTCTCTTAATGGCTACATCCCCCTTGGTGACCTTTGCAGCAACCATTCATAGAAAGTTCCTGAAGCCTGTTCTCGCTGAGCAATTTTAGATTCTCTTTTACCGTTTGAGCCCCTGACTCATAGACCCTTACTCCCATTGCATTTAGCTTCATCAGTGCTCCTGGTCCAATTCCTCCGACGACCACAGCGCCAACTTCTTTCCCGCCCAGGGCTGAAACAGGATTGCACATGCCATGGACGTGCTGAAGATCGCTATTTTGCACCGTCACCGTCTCTCTTGTCTCCGCATCGACAAGGATAAACGCCGGTGCCGAACCAAAATGATTGTAAACCTGGCTCTCAATACCTTCATCCTTTTGAACAGCAAATCCTACTTTCATGACTTTCTCCTTTCTCTTTGATATTGGTCTCGATTCTCAGCGCCTTCCCTTTGAGAAGGGCCTCTGCCACTTTGCGCCTGGCCTGGTCAATAATCCGCCCGAATGTCGCCCGAGATATTTTCATCCTCTGCGCCGCATCCTCATGGTAAAGCCCCTCGTAATCGGCAAGCCTCAAGGCCTCCACTTCGTCCATGTGAAGAGAGACTTCTTCAAGCTTAAACAAGGGGATCCCCCTTGGCTTGAAATAATAAGCATTGGGCTTGCATCCCACAAACCGGCATTTTCTCGGTCTCGCCATAAAACAATTATAAGCATATGCTCATAATTTGTCAAGTGCGGCATTTTTAGTGGAAGTGGGGAGTTACGGAACACAGCGGCATCCGAACCTAATACGGAATAGATAAACAGGTGGATTTGCGCAGGTCGATCACTGGCGGGGAATTCTCAGAATGATGACCCAATGTTAAAAAGGGGACAGGTTACTTTTTAGGGTTGTGAGTTTTGCCAGCAGAGGAGAAAAAGTAGCCTGTCCCCTTTATCAGGCGATCAGGTCGGGCCTGGGAATTTCGAATTCGCAGGGTACTCCGGTCTGGCAGAGGCCGCAGGCAGGAGGAGGGTTCTGTAAACCATAGCCCTGGCGTTTTGCTTTTAATGGCTCGGAATTGATGTATTCACTGCATCTATCCTTATCATGACCTTCTTCCGTGATGGCTCCGGCAGGACATCTCGGGATGCACTTCCCGCATTTTTT
>VGRU01000044.1 GCA_016875255.1 Deltaproteobacteria bacterium | reverse complement strand
ATTCCTAATCCGTGTGCCGCCCGTTCGAGTCGGGCCAGGGGCGCTTTTTTGGATTCAAGGTTTTATCGAATTCTCTTACAGTCTTTATTGAAAGCTCTGAAATTATTTGGCATATTAATTGCTTAATAAATATCGATTAATTAAAATTTACAAAATCTCTTTTTTACGAAGGGATAAAAAATGGAAATTGCCCAGAATGGCCAGTCTGAGAGACGGGGATATCCGAGAATCAATCTGGAAACAAAGGTATCCATTCGAACATCTGATATGGAACCCGTAATGCTTGGATGGGTTCAGAATATATCCCGTGGCGGATTTAAATTAAAGGCGGATAACCCTTTAATAACTAAGGATATTTTTCGTTCAGGAAAACAAATATTTTTTGAGACGTATGAGGATTTTTTTAGACTGAAAGGAAAGGGAGAGGTTATCTGGGCGTCTCAGAAAGAAAATGAGGCAGGTATTAAGTTTGACGAACTTGACCATAAAGGAAAGAGGTTCCTTGAAGATTTTTTAGGGATGTTTTAACCTTTTAAAAAATGGCGTATAAATTGTCATATTATGCAAACTTTGCACACTTCTATCTTTCCATCACGCCTCCTTTAAATTCCCATTTATGATGGACTCGTAAAAAGTCGTCACTCCGGTGAAAACCGGAGTCCAGGCAATTCTTAACTAATTGAAAACACTGGATTCCGGCTGGAGTTTATCCCGATGAAAATCGGGGCCAGAATGACAAAACCAGGCCTAAAGAGACTTTTTACGAGACTATCATTTATCGGCAAAAATTAATTTTTGATAAGTCCGTTCGATGGTGTTATGATGGCATTTGACTTAATCATAACCCACATCTATGAATGCTGAAATCATCTCCATCGGATCAGAACTCCTCTTAGGTCAAATCTTAGATACAAACACCTCTTCAATTGCGAAAAAATTGGCCGCCTCGGGCGTGGAGTTGATTCGGACCGCAACGGTCGGAGATGATCTTCGGCGGATTAAGGAAGTCCTCAGAGAAGCCATCGCCAGATCGAACATCGTCATCACGACAGGAGGCATCGGTCCGACCGAGGATGACCTGACCCGTGAGGCTGTTGCAGAAGTCTTTAACCGTCCCCTTCAATTCCAACCCCATCTCATGGAACAGATCGAGGCCTTATTCAAAAGGCGGGGCTTCCGGATGGCAGAAAACAACCGGAAACAGGCTTTCATACCGGAAGGAGGAATCCCTATTGAAAACCCGAAAGGGACTGCTCCCGGATTTATCGTAGAATATCCCAATGGAGCCATCATCTCCGTCCCGGGTGTCCCCTTGGAGATGGAATATTTGATGGAAACCACGGTGATTCCGTATTTGAGAAGACGATTCAAATTGCAAAGCGAGATCATTCAATATAAGGTCCTCCGTGCCTGCGGCCTCGGAGAGAGCGCCATCGGTCTTCAGATCAAAGACCTGATGAAGCAAAACCAGAATCCTTCCGTGGGAACCCTTGCCTCCATCGGAGATATCAAGATCCGCATTACGGCAAAAGCAGATAGTCCTGTTGCGGCAACATCGCTCATTGAGAAAATGGAAGGAGAGATCAGGGGACGACTCGGATCTCTGATCTACGGTGTGGATGAGGAGACCCTTCATGGAAATGTTATGAAGGAGATGGAAAGTCGCAACCTCACCTTATCGGTAATTGAAACATTTACGGGGGGCATCCTCTCCAATAAGCTAACCGGCACGGGAAGGTCTTCCTTCATCCAGGGATTGATTCTTCCAAGCAACAGGTCCCAATCCGGTTTTTTAAAGATTTCAGAAGTTGAGATTCTCTCCCTTCAAAAAGATCCCCAGACACTTTGCGACCAACTTGCCTTAAGGGCAAAGGGTGAGTTTGAGGCGACCCTTGGGCTTGCCATGGTTGCGAAAACCGTTGAGGAGCAGGGCAGGGAGGAATACCTTTTAGAAACCTTCTATTCCATTTCTACAAATGAGGAAATAGAGAGACAGCAATATTCTTTGGGCGGCGAGCTCTGGATGGTGCGCGAAAGAGCATCCATCATCGCTCTCGACATGCTGAGAAAATATCTGATCAAATAGGTGACGGTGAGGGTTACGAAGCCCGTTTGGTGGTTTGTCAGAAGGTAGAGGTTAGAAAGAGAAAAAGGGCTATCGGTGACGATGCTCGTATTGAAGCAAGAGGCTCGGTAAGCGAAGCTCGACGAGTATCGAGTTTCTATAATCGAGCATCCCTGCCTACCGGCGGGCAGGGATACGAGATTCGACAACGAAAAACTTTTTTTGCTCGAAAGGTTGAAGTCTATGGCCCGCCGAACCATTAAATGCCCGGTTTGTAAGAATGAGATTGAACTCTACCAGAACCCTTTGCCTACGGTCGATATCATCATTGAAATCGAAGCGAAAGGCATTGTTCTCATCAAAAGAAAAAATCCTCCTGAGGGATGGGCCCTCCCAGGAGGGTTCGTAGACTATGGAGAATCTCTGGAAGGGGCCGCTATCAGGGAAGCGAAAGAGGAGACAAACTTAGATGTAAAACTTGAGAAACAACTTCATACGTATTCGGATCCCAAGAGAGACCCAAGACACCATAGCATTTCAACGGTTTACATAGCAAAAGCTAAGGGCAAGCCTAAGGCCATGGACGATGCCTTGGAAATCGGAATCTTTAATGAATTGAATCTTCCTGAGAAGATCGCCTTCGACCACCGCTCGATCCTCGAGGACTACTTTAAACGAGCTTTTTGAGCGCTTCCTCGATCCGATTTAACCCTTCCTTAATATCTTCCATAGAAGTCGCATAAGATAGCCGCACAAAGGGGTCCGCTCCGAATTCAACACCGGGGACAGCCGCTACCCGGGCTACATCCAGCAGGTAATCAGCCAGCTCGGTCGAGTTGGAAATTTTCTTTCCCTGGTAGGATCTCCCGTAATAAGAAGAGAAATTGGGGAAAACATAGAAGGAGCCAATGGGTTTAAAACAGGAGACTCCTGGCATCTTATTGAGGCGATCAACGATATAGTTACGCCTCTCTTCAAAGGCCGAAACCATTTTGAAAACTTCTTCCTGGGGCCCTGCGAGCGCCTCTACGGATGCCTTCTGGGCAATCGAGGTAGGGTTTGAGGTGCTCTGGCTCTGAATATTGCTCATGGCAGAGATGATCTCTTCTGGCCCTGCCGTATAACCAATCCTCCATCCTGTCATCGCATAGGTCTTGGCCACCCCGTGAACGATGATCGTCCTCTTCCTGATTTCCTCACTTAAAGAAGCCATGCTTATAAACTTGAAGCCATCATAGACGATCTTCTCATAAATTTCGTCCGAGATGACAAAAAAGTGTTGCGAAAGAGCCATCCCCGCAATCCGTTCCAGGTCTTCTTTCGTATAAGCGCTTCCAGTCGGATTGGAGGGACTATTGATGATCAAGGCTTTCGTTTTTGGCGTGACCGCCTTTTTCAGGTCCTCCATCGATAATTTGAACCCATTCTCTTCCTTTGTTTCAACGATGACAGGAGTGGCTCCGGCCAGAGCGACCATCGGAGGGTAGGAGACCCAGTAAGGGGCGGGCACGATCACCTCATCCCCCGCATCAAAAATAGCCTGCGCCAGGTTGTAGAAGGAATGCTTGCCGCCGCAGGAGGCAATGATTTCGGATCGTTTGTAGGTTAGCCCGTTGTCTCTTTGAAATTTTTTGATAACAGCATCCTTCAACTCATCCGTCCCGCCGACAGGGGTATATTTTGTAAAACCCTCTTCAATCGCCCTAATGGCTGCGGCCCTGATGTTCTGAGGAGTGTCAAAGTCTGGTTCGCCAGCGCCAAAGCTGATGACCTGGATGCCCTGGGCCTGCATCGACTTTGCCTTAGCATTGATGGCAAGGGTAGGGGAAGGTTTTAAACTTCTTGCTCGATTCGATAGTACGGACATGGTTTTCTCCTTTTAACCGGAATATTGGAAAAATAGAAGGTTAAGGCTAAGGATAAGGTTAAGCAAATCTCGACCTTAACCTAAACCTTAACCTCAACCTCAAAATGTTCAACCCATTATTCCACTGTTCCACCATTCCATTATTCCTGCTTAAACAGAATCTCCGATATCTTACCAATTCTTTCCACCCCTTTAACCTCATGGGGAAGGAGGGGAAGCTCAATCAACCGAATCCGCGAAGCATATTGATCCTTCAGGATCTTGATGTAATTTTGCTGCATCTCCTTTCTCGCCTTATGGAATTCACAATCGGCTTCCTGAATCACATAATTAACAATCAAATGATTCACCCTGAGCTGGTATTCGTCAAAGTCCCGAATGATCCTCTCGGTCTGCCTGACGCCCAGCGCCTCTGGAATGGTGACGATGATAAAGTCTGTCTTCTGGGTATCCCGAATGAAACTGACCACTTTCTCAGCCAGATTCTCCCATCCACTGATGATCTCCAGCAAGGTCTTTTTCCCCTTTTTTAACTTCACACTTTCCTTGAACTTTTCAAAGTAACTATATAAATTCATATAGAATTTCGTTGCAGCTTCAAGATGCCTCAGGAAGATCTGCGGAAGATGCAACAGCCTCAACGTATGTCCAGCCGGAGCCGTATCCCAGACTACCAGATCATACTGTTCACTCTCAACCAGTTCGAGAATATAATTGAGCATATACTCTTCTTCGATGCCGGGCGCTCCCCCGATATACTCTACAAAGTCGTAATCGATTGAGGCAAAGGAGGAAACCACCTCATAGATTTCAGGGCCAAACCGCTCTTTCCATTTCTTTAAAACGACATCGGAGCTAATCTCAATGCCATAAAGGTCTTTGGCTCCCTTAATGGGCGTCTCCTGATCGCCGATCTCTGTTTCAAAGATGTCGGAAAGAGAAGGGGTGGGATCGCTTGAAATAATCAGCGTTTTCTTGCCCTGAAGCGAGAAGTGGAGGGCAATCGATGAGGCGCAGGTTGACTTGCCTACGCCGCCTTTCCCTCCGATCATAATCAGTCTTTTTGGCTCCTGATCGAGCCGGCTTAACGATGAATCCATCTTTTATCTCCGGAAGAGTTTGATACGTTCGACGGCGCCAAACCCCGATTTTTAAATCGGGGTAATGGTTCGACAAGCCTCTCGACAGGCTCAAGGCCCTGAGTTTATCGAAGGGGCTCACCATCCCGAGCAGAGTCGAGGGAAAAGCGCCGCTCAGTATCAACCCTGAGCCCCTCGGCTGTACTCGGGGCCTTGAGCCTGTCGAAAAGGCATACCCCGGGCGCCTGTCCTGAGCGATGTCGAAGGATCAGACCGGGGAGTCGAATGGGTTGATTTTATAGGTTTTAGATTTTATAATATTCAATCTAATAGGTCAAGAAATTTCAACTTCACTTAGATCATTAGGAAGCCATGAAGACAGGAAATAATTTAGGCTACCTCTAAAAATGTCATTCCGGCCCCGATCTTCATCGGGATAAACTCCAGCCGGAATCCAGTCCCGCCTTTAGCGGGATTGAAATAACTGGACTCCCGCCGGAGTTTATCCCGTACTTGATACGGGACGGGAGCGACGAATTTGGAATTATTTGAGGTTCCCTTTAATTAAAAATTTATAATTTTTCCTGAGTTCCTGGATCCCTTATGATCAGGAGGAAAGTTTGCCGTCAGGAATGATCGAAATTGACTCTGAATTGTGCAAAGACTGCAGGTTATGCATCTCTGTCTGCCCTCATCATTTAATTGAACCTTTCAATCGGTTGAACCAGAAGGGATATACCCCCGTCATTTTTGCGGAAAGCCAGCACAAGAAAGAAGGCAGAAAATGCACAGGATGCGCTCTTTGCGCTATGATGTGCCCTGAAATCGCCATCGAGGTGCAACGTGCCTAAGGTATTGATGCGTGGAAATCATGTGGTGGGAGAGGCGGCTATTCGTGCGGGGTGCCGCTATTATTTCGGATATCCCATCACGCCCCAGAATGAGATCCCCGAATATATGTCGGAAAAACTTCCGGAAGCGGAAGGAGGGGTTTTTATTCAGGCCGAAAGCGAGATCGCATCGATCCACATGGTCATCGGAGCCAGCATGGCCGGGGGCAGGGTGATGACCTCTTCTTCGGGACCGGGCATCAGCCTGAAACAGGAAGGGATCTCCTTTCTTTGCGCTCTGGAATTGCCTGCTGTGATTGTCAATATGTCGAGAGGAGGACCGGGCCTCGGCAATATTGCTCCGTCACAGTCCGACTATTTTCAGGCCACCCGTGGAGGGGGGCATGGCGATTACCGCACCATCGTCTTCGGCCCCAACTCCTGTCAGGAGCTGGCAGACCTCACTTATGAAGGGTTTAATCTTGCAGATAAATACCGCACCCCTGTCCTCATCCTGGGAGATGGCATGCTCGGCCAGATGATGGAGCCGGTTGAACTGCCACAGGAAATTCCTTTGAAGAAATTGCCTGCTAAGGACTGGGCGCTTACTGGCGCCAAGGGAAGGCCAAGCCGGTTCATCCGTTCCCTCATTTTGGACCCGATCAAAGAGGAAGAGCATAACTGGAAATTGATGAGGAAATATGAAAAAATCATCCGGGAAGAAGTGAAATGGGAGACCTACTTTGCTGACGACGCAAAAATGATGGTCATCGCTTTTGGCATTGCCGCAAGGATTGCCAAGGGGGCGATCAAACGGTTGCGGGAAGAAGGGGTCAAGGTCGGACTTCTACGACCCATCACTCTCTGGCCCTTTCCCTTTAAAGCGATCAAGGATTTTTCAAAAAAGGTGAAACATTTTTTTGTCTTTGAGATGAATATGGGCCAGATGGTGGAAGATGTGAAACTTGGCATCGAGGGAAACGCAGAAGTCCATTTCTATGGCAGGCCGGGAGGAGTGATCCTCACCCCTCTTGAAATTGCACGGGTCATCTCCAGTCAGTATTACCAAAAGAGGCTGGGATAAACTTAAAGTCAATCGGTCAAGGTTACGGCTATGAAGCCCCTGCCTACCGGCAGGCAGGCGTTTCGGTTATCGGTTAGGGTAGCAAAAAAAGAAAATGGGGTTACGGTGACGATGCTGGTATCGAAGCAAGATGCTCGGAAAACGAAGATCGAGCATCAAGCATCCATATACGAGACTCCCTGCCTGTCGGCAGACAGGGATACGAGCCTCGACAACGACAAACGCTAGTTTCTTACCGTTACCTTTTAAAAAAAAGCTTATGACGACCTAATCAACCGAAAAAACACTTGGCTTGAGATATTACGATGAAAAAAATATTCAGCAGACCGAAGTCCCTGAAAGCAACCCCTTTCCATTACTGCCCCGGATGTGGCCATAGCATCATCCACCGGCTCATCGGAGAGGTGATCGATGAGATGAACCTTCAGGAGAAGATCATCGGCGTCCCTCCGGCTGGGTGCGCGGTCCTCGCATACAACTATTTTGATATCGATATGGGCGAGGCGTCCCATGGCAGGGCGGCTGCGGTGGCGACCGGACTGAAACGGGCCGTTCCGGACAGGGTGGTCTTCACCTACCAGGGAGATGGAGATATGGCCGCCATCGGAACAGCGGAATCGATTCATGCGGCGGCCAGAGGAGAGAACATTACCACCATCTTCGTCAATAACGGAGTCTACGGGATGACCGGGGGCCAGATGGCGCCTACCACGATCTTAGGACAGAACACCACCACCTCGCCACGCGGAAGAAAAGAAAAGGTAGAAGGTTTTCCTATCAATCTGAGCGAGATGCTTGCCATTGCCCCTGGCAGTTCTTATATCGAGAGAACGGCCGTCAATACCCCTGCCAATATTTTGAAAACAAAGAAGGCGATTGCAAAGGCATTTCGTCTTCAGATACAGGGATATGGGTTCACGCTTGTCGAAGTCCTGTCCGCCTGTCCGACAAACTGGAAAATGGATCCTTTAAAAGCCTCGAAATGGATCGATGAAGTGATGGCGAGCCATTTCCCGCTCGGAGTGCTGAAGGATACCCCCGGAGACAAGAAAGATGCTCATTAAGACTATTTTTTCAGGATTCGGCGGCCAGGGGGTCATTATGATGGGATACCTCCTTGCCACCGCAGGGATGGTCGAAGGTAAGAATGTGACCTGTTTGCCCTCTTACGGAGCAGAGGTCAGGGGAGGAACAGCCAACTGCACGGTGGTGGTCTCCTCAGAGGAGATTGCCTCTCCGGTCGCCTCGGAACCCGAATATGCGGTGTTGATGAATAACCCCTCCCTAATCCGATTTCAGAATCAGGTTCAATCAGGAGGGACCATCTTTTTGAATTCAAGCCTGATCGAAGACAGGCCCATCCGGGGAGATCTGGAGATCTACGAGATCCCGCTCAATGACTTGACCAAACAACTTCCCGAAAATAGGGGCGCCAATGTGATCATGGTAGGAGCCTTCATCAAAAAATCCGGGCTGGTGTCTCCGGAAACAATGATTCGGGTTCTGAAAGATACTTTCGGCGGCAAGAATCCTGCGGTCTTCAAGCTGAACAAATCAGCTTTAATGCTTGGATACGAATATTTGAAGTGAAGGAGTAAGCTATGCCTGTCAAACAGATTTCCGTAAGCCTTGAGAATGTTCCCGGAAAGCTCTCTGAAATGAGCGATTATTTGGGAGAGAATGGGATCAATATCATAGCGGTGAGCGTGGTTGACGCCTCAGATGTCAGCGCCATCCGGTTTGTCGCCAGCGACCCTGAAAAGGCGGCCAATGTCTTAAGGACGCATGGTTATTCGATTAAGATCACCGAGGTGCTCGCAGTGGAAGCCCCCAACCATCCGGGTGGTCTCAATGCGGTTTTAAAGCCGCTCAAAGAGGTTTCAATCAATGTCAATTACCTCTACACCTGTTTGGGCAGGGGTGAAAAGACGGTGTTGATCGTGGGCGTCGATCAGATGGAGGAGGCGATTCAGGTTCTGAAAAAGAACTGGGTCCACATGTACGACGAGGAACTCTATAAACTATAAAAGTAGGTTGGTAAATGGGTTACGGTGACGAAGCCCGTATCGTGAGACGTCGAGAGGTTACGTGTGTAAAGAATTTAAAGACGAAAGACGTAACCGTATAACGAAACGGGCATCGTTACCTTGACCTTTAGACAAGAGCTTCAAAGATTATGCGTAGCTGTGCAGTCCGGAAAGGAGGTAGTTGACGCCAAAGTAGGTAAACAGGACAGCCACAAACCCGACGATGGATAGAATGGCTGCTTTTCTCCCCCTCCAGTCCCGTGTGATACGGGCATGTAAGAAGGCCGCATAAACAAACCAGGTGATCAAAGACCACGTCTCTTTCGGATCCCAGCTCCAGTAACTTCCCCATGCATAATTCGCCCATGCCGCACCGGTGATGATGCCCAGGCTCAGCATCGGAAATCCGATCACAATCGATTTGTAGTTAATCTCATCAAGAATGGGGAGAGCAGGCAGCCATTTTGCCATTCCCTCCTGCGGTCCACCTTTACGATCTTGAATCAGGTAAAGGATGCTGATCCCGAAGGAGACGGCAAAAGCGGCATACCCGAAGAAACAGGTCGTCACATGAATGGTCAACCAGTTGCTTTGGAGGGCTGGCATCAGCGGGGTGATCTTGGGACTGGCGCTTGGGATGATGGAGATGATGGCGATTGTCAAAAAGGCCAGGGGGGTGACAAAGACGCCAATGATCTTTTGCTTGTATTTGAATTCAAGGATGAGGTAGATCAGGACAATCGTCCAGGAGAAAAAGACAAGAGATTCATACATGTTCGAAAGGGGAACATAACCATATCCAGTCTGATGGGTTTCCAGCCAGCGCAATACCAGGCCAACCGAGTGAATGACCAGCCCTATGACCAGCAGAGAGGTAGAAGCCGTTCCCAGTCGATTGCTCCGTGAGGCTGTAAAAAGGAGATAGCCCAGGAAGCTGAGAAGATAAATTCCCATCGAGATATTAAAAAGGACGTGGCTTGTCAAAAAAAAGTCCATGCTTCACCCCGTATCGAATCAAGTCGTCAATTAATAAGGAGCCCATAATAGATTAGACATATTCTTCTCTAAAACTTCCAGTGAACCTATTACCTATACCGTTCACCCTGAGGCTCTCGAAGGGTGAACGGTTTGTTCAGGACAGGCTTGTCGAAAGGTGCATAGCTAAGCCGTTCATACTTCGACAGGCTCAGCACGAACGGCTTAATAAAAAGCAGTGCCCATTCAATTATGGACTCCTTAGTAATAAAAAGTTAACAGACTTCCGGCGCCTTGTCAATTTTTAAGAGAGGAAAACTTTGAAAAACTGATTTTCGCTCTCTGATTACACACCTGCCTGCCGGTAGGCAGGGATTTTTAAAAATGATCCCACAGATTTTTACCTAAATTGAGCGATTCTTTTGAGAATATCCTGTGGCCGCAGGCTTCAGCCTGCGTTTCAAAATCGCCCAAAGGGTGATTTGTAGGGCAAGGCTTTAGCCTTGCTTTGGAAGCAACCCTAAAGGGTTGCCCTACGATGAAATTCAAGAAAATCGCTCAATTTAGGTTTTATTTATTTAACAATGCATTTCTAAACTGTGCAATCGGTTCCTAATCGGTGTAAACAGAGATTGCCGGACTTTTTGAGGAATCTCCAGGGGAGAAGGGGCTTATGTTTTCTCTACATATTTCTTCCCTTCTATGGCGTGAGGGATGGGAAGGGCGCCTTTCTTTGGTTTGGATGACTCAGAGATTTGAATCTGGTAGACGGCTTTCAACAATAAAACCCCATCCTCCCTGTGACGCTGGATAAACGCCTCAACCGCCTGATAGTCCTGCCCTTTAAATGTTGTCCTGCAATTTCTTAGCAGGTAAGCGAGGCTGATGTCATCCATTTTATAATAGATCTCGAGGGGATGAGGGGAATCTTCGGGAACCCTCTCCAGGCTATTTATATCGATGGTTTTGAGAACCTGCCGATACAATTTGAGAAATGCCTCTAATTGATGCTCCGGAAGAGGGGAGGGATTCAGTTCTTTTTTAAGTTGTTTGACAATCTCTTCAGCCTGGATTTCAAGGCGGAGAAGTTTTAAGGAGTAGTCTCCCCGGATCAATTGATAGGACAGTGGTTCATCGATCCTCTTCCTGAATTTCTTGATCACAAACATCTCTTTTCCATTTGTCGCCTTGAAATAGGAGGCCTTTGTCGGCTCGGAATAAGGTTTTTCGCTGACGAAGGAGCCCTCCAGAACCTTCAGGTCCTCCATCGGATGGTTCCGATGATGTTTTAAAAAATCTTGAAAATCATCTTTTTCAATCGTCCGGCTGGGCTCAGGACGGTTAACCGAAACATACTCATACTCAGGCCACTGGTCGTAAGGGGTTTTTGTGAATATTTCATCGCAGGTGATGCATCGGATGATCTGGTTCATTGAAGGTCCCTTTTCATTTAATAGGAAACGGATGGAACTCTGACATGGTCCTTGACCAGAAAGACCTCTTCCATCTCCCTAAGAATGTTCAGAAAAATGGTGACCAACTGGGGATCAAACTGTTTTCCGGCAAATTTCAAGAGCTCATTTTTTGCCTCCCCATTCGTTAGGGGTTTGCGGTAGGGCCGGTTGGAGGTCATGCTGTCATACGCATCCGCAATTGCAATAATCCTGGCTCCCAATGGGATCCGGTCCTCCGACAATCCATCCGGATAACCGGTTCCATCGTACCGCTCATGGTGGTGGTGAACATAGGAAAGGGTATGGGGTGAAAGGTTCAGGGGCACCAAGAGTTCGAGTGACTTTTTGGTATGCTGTTTGATGATAGCCCATTCGGTGGACGAGAGAGCGCCCTTCTTATTGATAAAACGATTGCTGATGCCAATTTTTCCGATATCATGGAGGTAAGAGGCGACCCTGATTTCATTCCTGTCCTTTGGATTGAGCGACAATTTTTTTGAGATGAAATCAGAATAGTAACAAACGCGCTCTGAATGTCCCGACGTATAAGGGTCTTTCTCCTCAAGCGTAAAGGCAAGAACTTTTGAAAATTCGAGACAGTTCTGATTTTCCGAAGCGCCACTTTCTCCGTTTCCCGAATCGGCAAGACCGCTCATTTCCTTCGAAAGCAAAAGGTCGGTATCCATCGGACCGTTTTGATTGCCGGAATCGGAGCGCTGACGAAGCATCTCCTTGACTTTCAGGTTCAATTTTCTCCGATGGATCGATTTTTCAATAATGCACATGATCTCCGGGACATTGAAAGGTTTCGGGATATAATCGAACACCCCGTATCGGATGGCCTCGATCGCGCTATTTAGCGTCCCAAAGCCCGTGATGATGACGACCATCACATCAGGATCGAGAAGCCTGATCTCCTTGAGGGTGTCAATGCCTGACATGCCGGGCATTCTAATATCCAGGGTGACAACATCCATCTCGGTCTGCCGGAGCATCTGGATGGCCGAATGCCCGTTCTCTGCAATGAAGATGTTATAATGGGGTTTAAGAATCATTCTTAAGGATTCCCTCGGGCCTATTTCGTCATCCACAATCAGGATATTGGCCAAACTCTTTTTAGGTTCCATTCTTTTTTCCTTTCGATCCGATTGAATAGACATACTATTAAAGCAAAAATGTTGCCATTCTGAATTAAAATTATTAAATTGTTTCAGTATAATAACCTGTTGATATTTCAGGGCTATTGTTATTACAAGTTATGAGGGTGGGATTCTGGCATTATCGGGCTAAAAGGGACGTACAAAAATGAACAAGGGTTTACATTTTAGGCGGGCCTCTTGGGCTTAAAACCGTATCTTTCGGCGCAGGAACTAAATAGAGTCTGTTTATAAATGCCCTTTCCCCGTCATGCCGGACTTGAGGAGCCTGCCCCGTGCTTGATACGGGGCATCCAGACGTCGTCCCGACGAAAGTCGGGAACTATCTTAATTACTGGATTCCGGCTGGAGTTTATCCCGTACTTGATACGGGACCGGAATGACGACCTTTTTGAAAACCTTTAGTTTATAAACAGACTCTAAATATTTGGCAGGTGGAAGGTTTAGGAGTATTGCTTGATCCGGTCCTGCTGCTGGATCCCCAATTTGTCCATCTTATATTTCAAAATCCTTCGACTGATCCCTAAAATCTCTGCGGCGTGCGATTGAATAAAATTGGCTTTTCTCAGGGCGTCCAGAATGATTTCCTTCTCAAATTCTTCCTCCGCCCTCGAGAAGGAGATCTGGCCGCTTAAGACCGATTCTTTCAAACCATTCGCCTTGGATTGATTGATGATGGGAAGGGGCAATTCGTCCGGCTGGATATACTCATTGTGGGTGAGGGCAATCACCCGTTCGATCAGGTTCTCTAATTCCCTGACATTTCCGGGCCATTCGTAGTTCAGCAGCAATTCCAAGGCCTCTTTGCTGACCCCCTTCAACTGTTTTTGGTTCTCCTCGCTGAATTTCTTTGTAAAATGGCTGATCAATAGGGGGATATCCTCTCTTCGCTCTCGCAACGGGGGAAGGATGATGGGTACCACATTGATCCGGTAGTAGAGATCCTCTCGAAACTGTCCATTCTTGACAAGCTGGGGCAAATCCTTATTGGTCGCTGTAATGAGCCTCACATCGACCTTAATCGTCTTCGAACCTCCCACCCGGTTGAGTTCCTTCTCTTCGAGAAACCGGAGGATCTTCGCCTGGGTCATCAGGCTCAATTCACCGATCTCGTCAAGAAAGAGAGTCCCCTCATGGGCCGCCTCAAAACGCCCCAATTTTTTCTCGATCGCATTGGTGAAGGCCCCCTTTTCATGGCCGAAGAGTTCGCTCTCGATCAGGGTCTCCGGAATGGCCGCACAGTTGATGGTGACGAAGGGATGATTTTTCCGCGGGCTATGGTAGTGGATGGCGCGTGAGATGAGTTCTTTTCCTGTTCCGCTCTCTCCCATGATCAGAACCGTGGATCGGGTATCTGCCACCTGCTTCACCACTTTAAAAATATCCTTCATTCCCTTGCTCTTTCCCACGATATTGTCAAAGCCAAAATTCCGGTCAACCTCCATCCAGAGCCGCTGGTTTTCCTCCTTCAGCGCCTTTGTGGAAAGGGCCCGGTTGATGATCAAGCGAAGCTCATCCACATCGAAGGGCTTGGTGACGTAGTCATAAGCTCCGAGTTTCATCGCTTCCACGGCTGTCTTCACTGTCTTGGTGGCAGTGATCATGATGACAATCAGTTCGGGAAGGGTCTGTTTCAGCCTTTTCAGAATCCTCAGGCCATCTATATCCGGCAGGATGATATCAAGAAGGATTACGTCAGGGATATGGCCATCGACCTGTTGAAAGGCCTCTTCGGCGTTTTTCGCCAAAAAGACCTGGTACTCCCCCTTTAAAATCATTTTTAGGGATTCTCTGGCCCCCACCTCGTCATCGACAACCAGAATGCTTTTCAATGCTTCCTTTCCAACCATCGCCGCTCCTTATTAGGAATTTTTTTTATTAGGAATCCAGGAAACCATGAATAAAAAAAAGGCAAAGAGTTTGGGTTTTAGAATTTGAATTTTTCCTGCCTTCCTGGCTTCCTTATGATGAATTCGTAATTAGAAATTTTCTCATTAGGAATCCAGGAAATCATGAATAAAAAAGGTAAAGAATTTGGGTTTTAGAATTTGAATTTTTCCTGCCTTCCTGGCTTCCTTATTATGAATTCGTAGCCTGATAAGTGATCACCTTTCTTCTCTCCGCGGGGAATTTCAGGGAAACCAGGGTCCTGAGCTTCTTCTCATTGACTTCGAATTTCATCATCCCCCGGTTCCTCTCGATCATCTCCTTGATGAGCCGTATCTCCAGATCGGTCAATTCCTCCTCGCGGAGTAAAGGCGCCCCCAATAACGTATCCAGCGGATCGATGGGTTTCTTGTAGCCGGTGAACACCATCAGAATTTCGATGTATCTCCTCTCGGCTGAGGAAGGCGTTTGGCCTTCTCCGTTTTCCACGCGAACCGGGCGGTCATCCAGGGACTTCGTTAAAAAACCGATGCTTCCGCTGGCTGGGATCGCAGGAATGGCATACTGAATCAGGGAAGTCAAAATGTATCGCAACTGCTCTTCATGGAGGATCGTTTCAGGAAGGTCTTTTTCAAACTTCCTGAATAGCTTGATCCTCTTGTTTTCGATCTGCGTCCCATGCTTTTTCAGGACATCTTCGATGATGAAATGAATGGTGTCTTTCTTCTCGACCGGGTGATTGATCCGGATGTAATTGAGAAGCCCATTGAGCACGCCGTCAATCTTTTCGATATCCTCGGTGACGATCCTGTAGAAATAGTCCCTGAATTCCGCATCATTAAATTTATCCCTCAGCAGTTGAGTGAAGGTCTTGATGGAGACCAGGGGATTTTTGATGCGATGGACCAATTCAAGGAAAAAATGCGAGGCATCGGGGATATTGAGTCCGTTGGAATGGTTACGGGAGGGTTCGTTCTTGGGAGGCGCCGCCGGCCTTGTCTCCGCCTTTTCAACGAAAGAGAAAAAGGAATTTCTATCCATCCCGTTCTCGATCGAGAGATCTTTTTCCATAATCTTTTCACCTTCTGATAAAATGGCGCAACGGGTAACGACCCTCTCCAGTTCCTTCAGGTTCCCGGGCCACCAGTATCTCTCCAACAACCTGAGGACATCATTCGAGATCCCCATTCTTTTAAGCTTCAACTGTTTGACACTCTCTTCGAGAATATATTGAGCGATGGCGCCGATTTCTCTCGGACGGTCCCTCAGCGGCGGGACATGGATGGCCATGGTTCTTAAGCGGAAATAGAGGTCCTCTGAAAATGCTCCCTGCGCCACCTTTTCTTCTAAGTTCTCCGAGGAGGAGGAGATGAAGCGGATGTTTTTAACGGTTTTTTTCTCCACTCCGTTCTGGAGCAGGCCGTCCTCGACCAGTTCCAGGAGTTTCAACTGATCCCTGCGGCCGAGACGTCCCACCTCGTTTAAAAAGAAGGTCGCCGGGGTCATCCCGAAAAGGATCTTTTCAAAAAGGGGAGAGAGGTGGTCAAAGAGAGTATTCTCATGAAGGATTTGACAATCCACCCTGTAAAAAAGAGAGGATTTCCAATCCCCTGTATGATGGATGATCTTTGCGATCAGCTCTTTTCCCGTCCCCTGTTCGCCCTGGATAAAAACAGGGGCGTTGTTCAGGGCGCATTTCTGAACCAGTTTGGCAACCCCGGGGGAGAGGATGGGAGAGTGAATTAAATCTTGATAGTTCATCGGAAATTCAGACAATGGACTTCAGACTTTAGACACCAGACTTTTCGATATAAGAAATTAACCCCTGAAGTGTTCTCAAGCTTTCTTGAGATTTTGCATATATTAACGTTCTCAAAATAGAAAAGACATCGATTTATAAAATCCCTCCTAACCTCCCTCCTTCGACAAGCTCAGGATGGTGAGCATGCCGAACCATTTGCTAAAGGGAGGGATTACCCCTCTTTGGCAAAGAGGGGTAGGGGAGATTTTCCAATGATTATGTCAATTCAATTCACTCTTCGGGAATATTTTTGTAGCCTTATATACCGAAAGCGCCCATTGATCCGCTAACTGCCATGCCTTTATATTTGTTTAATCTCTTGCCACTCTTTTGCCTCAGTCTATTGTCTGAAGTCAATGGTCTACTGTCTGAATCACTGATAGTTCATCGTGGCTCAAAAAAAGGCGTATGCTGAGTTTCGAGATCAACTCGCCTTCTTCTTGGATGGTCCTGGTCCACGGGCAAATTGATGAAGAAGGAAGTCCCATTGTCCTTTTGACTCTCAACATCAATATATCCTTTGTGGTCCCGTACGATCTGGTTGGAGATCGACAGTCCCAGGCCGCTTCCCGTCGTTTTCGTCGTATAAAAGGGATTGAAAATTTCCTCTAAATATTCTTGAGGGATGCCGCATCCCGTATCCTTAAATTCGACCTGAACATAGGGCTCCATTCCGGGTTTTAAAAAGGAATGGGTTTTTACAGTGATTTTCCCATTCTCAGGAGTTGCTTCAATGGCGTTTAGCAGGATGTTTAAAAAAACCTGCTTGATCTGTTCCCGGTCAACCTTAACGGAAGGAAGATCCGGCGCATATTGTTTCTCAATATGAACATTTTTTTTCTTGCTCTCTGTCGAAACGAGAAGGATCATTCCGTCCAAAATGTTGTTGACATCTTCAAATTCCAATTTTGGGATCGAAGGCCTGGCAAAATCGAGGAGTTCATTGACCAGATGTGAGATCCGGTCGACCTCTCCTGCGGCAATGTTCAGAAAATGGCTTCGGAATTCTTCGTCGTGAAGCCTTTCTGGCAACAATTGGGTGAGCGTCTTGATGGCAACCAGGGGGTTGCGAATTTCATGGGCCAGGCCTGCAGTCAGGGTTCCAAGAGAGGCGAGGCGGTCCGCCCTGCGAATATAGGATTTTGATTTCTTCAGGTCTTCAAAGAGCCTTGCATTCTCAATGGAAATGGCGGTCTGATTGGCAAGAGTGGTGAGCAATTCGATGTCCTCCTGATAATAGACATCTTTGGAGAATTTATGGCTGAGATTAACAATGCCGATAAGCTGTCCTTTCGAAAGCAGGGGAATGCTGACCTCTGCTTCCAGCGAAGTCATCTGCTCAATGACCATTTTTAATTCGGGGATATTGGTTCCTTTGGCTAATTCTTCTTTTACAACAATTTCTCTCATCTTCTGTAAATAACCGGGAAGAGGGGCCTCCTTGCGGAGGAGAGGCGAAGAGGCAGGCATCTTGATATTCTTCGATTCGAATAAATCATAACCCCCTTTTTCGTCATCCAATAAGAACAGGGACGCCTTATCCACTCCCATGGTTTGGGTCACGGTTTCCATGATTTTCTTCAAAAGGGATTGGAGATCGAGGATATTCACCATGGCCTTGCTCAATTCCCCCAGGGTCTCGCGATAATTATAGCGTTCTTTGAAAAGGAATTGGTCCACTGCCTTTTCAGTCCTTGGTTTGATCCTGTAAAATAAGAGTGCCGCCAAGAAAAGAACCGAAAACATCATCACCGTAAATAAATAATTGATTTTTCCATAGAAAATTTTCTGCCCAAGAAGGATTAAAAGAAAGGAAGGAATAAACAGAAGCAACAACAATAAAACATAAGTAGTCCCTTTTTTAAGGGCGATATTAATATCCAACAAACGATGCTTAAGAATAGAATAGGTTGTGAATCCAACCCAAATTACAGTAAATAGAGGACCGACCCAATTGAACTCAGAGATTTTCATCATTGGTAAAAATAAATTTGTAGCTACCCCAAGACTTGTGGTAAAAAACATCCCTGTCAAGCAGTATTTAATTTGTAATCTACTGATTCCTATAGACCTAATATAGGCACTGATTAGAAAGAAAAATCCTAATACCATATAACCTACAAAATAAATTGAGAAGAAAGGATAAGCAGGCCCATAATTAAATATTGGTAAATCACCACGGATGGAAGAAACCATGATAGGAGTATACGAAAGCATAATAAATAATATTGAGGGTGTTCCAATTATAAACAATTTGTTTGAACTTAATTGCTTTTGATCCTTTGGAAAGAGTAAAGCAAAACATAGAAATGCAGCAGGAATAACTCCTGATGATGCAAAGCTTGTCCTTCCCCAAAATATCCTCCAGGATGGAACGTTAAATAGGTAAGCGAGGAGTATACTTAGAGTCCAACCAGCAATTGCCCAAGCTAGTAACGAAAAAATAATATTTACTCTTTTAAATGTTGATCTTTTATAAAAGACTAATATACCTAAACCAACATTAATCATAGCAGTAAATAAAAGTGTAAAATAGATAGGTGTCAATTTTTAATCCAATAATGAATTTATTTTCTCATTAATTAAAACTACTTAAAACTATTACCGTGTATCTTCCTCCAAATCCATGAGCATTAACAGCTACTTTATTAAGTATTTTCTTAATTGTG
Organism: Deltaproteobacteria bacterium; assembly: GCA_016875255.1. The sequence goes on along the minus strand of VGRU01000044.1, from coordinate 123 downwards.
ATTTTTCAGGTTAATTCACCCACCTGATGGGTGTTTTTTTCAAGTCAATTCACCCACCCCTTTTTCAAGTCAATTCACCCACCCCGGAAAGAGGTTTTCCAACTCAATTCACCCGCTGCTTAA
>VGRU01000043.1 GCA_016875255.1 Deltaproteobacteria bacterium | reverse complement strand
TGACGAATTTCACGAATGGTTTAACATTCGTGTCATTCCCTTTAATTCGTGCCATTCGTTATTATTTTCTAAATATACCATAAACTTACAAATGTCAAATAAAAAGGCAAAAATGCAGCAATTCTCGGTGAAGCATGGAAAAAAACAAAAGTGCCAGTTCTTTTGCATCCATTATTGATGAAAGTTCTGTGAGATGATCTGCTTTGCCATTTATGCGTTGTTGAACACTCCATAGAATAGGTAACCCGATGAAGATCAGGACAAGAAATCTTAGAAGAGGATAGATTGATCCTCCCCCCGTCTCTCTAAAGCGAATCACAACAATGGGTCTGCCTTCGTCAACATGCACTTGCTTCACAAAAAATCAGAAGGTCTTAGAAGCCTTTTTAACAAGGTCTCCCAATCTGGAAAGATAAGCAAATGGATCGAACTCCTCAAATGATCCCACAAATTACGGCGACTCCCGAAGGCTCTCCGACATTCCTGATACAGGAGGTCGGTTAATTCAAAGATCTGATGCATGAAAAAAGCTAAAAGATTGAGCAAGAAAAAATTCATCGAAAGATGCTTTTCCCCATGTCCAAAGTTATGTTCAAGATGGTAACCCTGGTTCTTTAAGGTATTAAACGTCTCGTTCTCTATCTTCCACCGGCATCTCCCGATCCTCACCAACTCTCCCACATTTCCTTCATTCACTGTAAAATCCGTGACCCAACTGTTATGATACGTCACCTTCCCCCCATCGACTAACCAATATTCAAAATAGTTGACCCAGAGCGTTTTCTTGTTGCCATTCAAGGGAACTTCATTGATCCATTCATAAATATGAAGACGTCCCTTATTGTCTTTGACCTCTAATCGAGAAACTTCCTTCAACTGCCTCTGTTCATTGACCCATTCCATCAGCAACTTATGATCGTCTTCCTTGACCACCAAAACATATCTCATCCCTTTTTCTTTGAGCTCTTCCATAAAGGGTTGTTTACTGTAAAGACTATCTCCCACAAGGATGATCTTTAACTTAAAATGGGACCTCCGAATCTTCCTCACTAACCTCTTGCCCGCTTCAATCTCACAATCCTGCTTGTCTCGACCATCCGTATTCTTCACCTCTTCAGGTGCCAGGGGCAGAACCTGCCTCTTGCCGGGTTTCATCAAGGCGGCCTGGACGATCTGATGCGCATACCTCTTCTTGCCCTTCTTACTCTCCTTCTCCAAACACCCACTACAATGGATCTTCTCCGAACTAAAATACCCCGACCCATCGATCGAGATCACATAATGATCCCTTAACACCCGATACTCCTCCAGATGCTTCCCCCGCTGTAATGGCCTCAAAAAGTCTTCAAACAGCGGTTCCAACTCTTGACTCTCGACCTCATCAATCACCTCTCGCATCTGAGTGTCGCGGGGAATGGACTCCACTTGAAACAATGTCTGCAGATTGTTCTTATGAATCACCTCCTCAAGCCTTTGCTGAAATTGTAACAACGAACGGTCTTGATAAAACATCATCGCAAATCCACTCATCAACACATCATGGACGACATGTTTGACCTTCGCCTCCTGACGAAATTCCGGGATCTCCAGAAACCGCCTGGAAAGCATCTTTCTCAATGCAGTGAAACTTAAATCTTTCTTCGTATGCATACGGAGATCCCCGGAGCCCTAGAATCTGCCGTTGCACACAAGGAGTTGTATCTTCACATATCAAGTATGGCATATGTAGTACTAAATGTCTAGAATTTTATTCTTTAATGATTTCAATAGATTATACAGATATGGCCGAACTAAAACCAAAAACCTTTCTCAAACCCCACTTTGCGAAAAATAAATCCCCTTTTCCTCTCACCACCAAGATATTACATCCGATTTATTTTCACCGAGAATTGCTGCATGAAGATCATTTTCCACCCACGATTCTATGAAATCTATTCTTCTGATCCGGCGGCGGCGAAGGGGAGAATGGAGGCCATCGTGAAGGTTCTAGAGAAGGAATTTGAGTTTGTCGAGCCGGAACCTGCTGCAGAAAGGGATCTGGAGAGGGTTCACGGAAGGCAGCACATTCAATCCGTCAAAAGAGATCCTCATGTTTATGAAGTGGATATCCTCGCCGCAGGTGGAGCGATTCTGGCAGCAGAAATGGCTTTTGATGGACAACCCGCCTTCGGTCTCATCAGGCCTCCGGGGCATCATGCCAGTCCACATTCCTGCTGGGGCTTCTGTTATTTTAATAATATAGCCATCGCCATCAAAAAACTCCTCGTCGAGGGAAAGATCAACCGGGCGCTCATTCTCGATTTCGATCTCCATTACGGAGACGGAACAGCCAACACATTCAGTGGAGACAAGTCGGTCACCTATTTCCATCCCGAAGGAGCGAATCGGCAGACCTTTCTCAATTCGATTCAGCAGACCCTCGGAAGCGATAAAGATTATGACATCATTGCCATCTCAGCCGGATTTGATCGCCACGAAGAAGACTGGGGAGGACTCTTAAAGACCGAAGATTATCATACCATTGGGAAGTGGACTAAAGATTTCTCCCTTGAAAACTGCCAGGGAAGACGCTTTGGAGTCCTTGAGGGAGGCTACAATCATTCGGTCCTGGGAGGAAACGTGAAGGCATTTCTTGAAGGATTCGCTAACTGAAAGAGATTTCTGGGAAAGCCCTGAAATCTCTGAAATCAGAGAGCAAAAAATAGTTTTTCAAAGCTCACTGAAATTGGAGTTGACAAAGAACCAGTACCTTCTTAAAATTCTGCCAGCCGTAAACCATTTTTGACCAATCAAAGGAGTTGAAAAATGAAGAAGAACAAAAGGGGGGCTGAACATTACTGGAATCCCATTGTGGAAACACTTCCGATGGAGAAGATGAGAGAACTCCAACTAAAGAAATTTAAGAATATTGTACAGTGGGCTTATGAGCGGTCGAAGTTTCACCGAAAACTCTATCAGGAGGCTGGCCTTGAGCCAGGGGATATAAAATCCTATGAAGATGTGGCTAAGGTTCCGAAGGTGGAGAAGTCGATGATGCGGGATATTCAGAGGAAAAACCCTTTCCCTTACGGGGATGCCCTTTGCGTCCCACTTGAAGAGGTCACCGAATTCCGTCAGACCAGCGGGACAACCGGAACCCCTGTCTATCAGCCCGATACCTGGCAGGACTGGGAATGGTGGGCAGAATGTTGGGCTTACCTTCTTTATGCCCAGGGATATCGAAATACGGATCGGGTTTTTTTGCCCTTTGGTTATAACATCTTTGTCGCCTTCTGGGCAGGTCACTATGCGGCGGAGAAGATCGGCTGTGAAGTCGTCCCGGGAGGAGTGCTCGATACCGAGGCCCGTCTTTTAAAGATCCAGGAGCTTAAGGCCACGGCAATGATGGCCACTCCCACCTATGTGCTTGGAATGGCCGATACAGCAAGAAAGAAATTGGGGATCGATCCGGCAAAAGATCTCTCCATCCGGAAGATCACTTGTGCGGGCGAGCCCGGCGCAAGCATCCCTTCCACCAAACAGAGAATGGAGGAAGCGTGGGGAGCAAAGGTCTATGACCATGTGGGGGCTACCGAAATCGGCGCATGGGGTTTTGAATGTACTGCCCAGCCCGGCGGTCTTCATATCAATGAGGCCCTCTTCCTCACTCAACTGGAGGATATTGAGACAGGTGAGATCATCGAAGAACCTGGCCGAAGGGGAAAGATCGTCATCACCGCGCTGGACCGGATGGCTCAGCCTTGCATCCGGTTCGATTCCAAGGATGTGGCAGAATGGTCAAAAGATCCCTGCCCCTGCGGAAGAACGTTCCGGATCATAAAGGGCGGTGTTGTCGGAAGGTCGGATGACATCACCAAGATCAAAGGCGTTCTTATTGCCCCTTCTGCCATCGAAGAGGTCGTTCGTTCCATCAAGGGGTTGAGCAATGAATTTGAGGCAGTGGTCATCAAGAAGGGCGATCTCGACGACATCACATTAAAGATCGAAATGTTGCCCGATGCAGAAGCAAATCGCGAAGCAATCCTCAACCAATTAAGAGATCAGCTCCGACTAAAAACAAACCTCGGTTACAACATCGAGGTCCATCCTTTTAACTCTCTCCCCCGCTATGAAGTGAAGGCCAAGCGGTTTAAGGATTTGAGAAAAATAAGCTAGTAAAGAACCCCGCCCACAGGGCGGGGCTTTAAAACCTAAATTCTAAATCCAAAACCGAGATCCCGAAACAAGTTCGGGATGACAAAAAGACCAGAACCAAACCCTCTTGTCATGCTGAACTTGATTCAGCATCTGGTTGGCTTTTTTCTGCTTTCAGCAGACGCATCTTTCATCCCCGTCCACAGGAAGGGGTTTTCAGATGCGATTTTAATAAAAGGAGGTTTTCATTGAACCGAATGAAATTGAAAAAGATGGATGTTCGAATCAAGAAAATTAAGAAGGCAGCCAAGGAATTAATAGAGCTTTCAGGCGGGGTTCAGGCGGTCGACCGAAATGCCAGTCGTATCCTCGCCTCGGTGAAAATGCTGGAGATCAACATCAGTGATATCCTGGATATCAACTTGTAACTTGCAACTTGTAACTCGTACCTGAATTTACAGTTTGATCCACTTTGGAACCACAACGATCCCTGAGGCGGTCACTGTGAACCGCTTTGCATCCTCATTTAAATCATAACCGATCTCCGTCCTCTCGGGAATCTGAACGTCCTTGTCAATAATCGCCCTCCTGATTTTTGCATGCCTTCCCACGTCCACCCCTGATAGAAGAATGGAATCTTCCACCTCGGCGTAACTGTGGACCATCACCTTCGGCGAAAGGATCGATCGCCTCACGCTGCCTCCGCTGATGATGGAGCCATGGGAGAGGATGGAGTTGAGAGCCATGCCAATCCTCCCCTCTTCCAGCAGGACGGTCTTGGCCGGCGGATAGGGCTGTTGATGGGCGAGAATGGGCCATTCCGGATCGTAGAGGTTGAGCTGAGGAATCACAGCGACAAGGTCCATGTTGGCTTCGTAATAGGCATCGATCGTTCCCACATCCTTCCAGTATCCCATCCCTCCGCAATCGCCCTGTCTGAAATCGAAATTAAAGACGCGATCCTTTTTAATCATCGCAGGAATGATATCTTTGCCAAAATCATGGCTTGAATCGGACCGGGCATTTTCGACCAATCGTCTTACCAGGATCTTCGTATTGAAGATATAGATCCCCATCGATGCCAGGATACCTTCCGGGTCTCCGGGAATCGTCCTGGGTTCTTCGGGTTTCTCCTGAAATCCCTTGATCCGCCCCTCCCGGTCCACTTCCATGACGCCAAACTCTTTTGACAAACTGCGATCCATCCGGATGGAGGGCACGGTTAAATCCGCCCCCTTCTCCACGTGATAGGCGATCATCTTCCGGTAGTCCATCTTATAGATGTGGTCGCCGGATAGGATGAGGACGAGGTCGGGTTTCTCGTGCTGTAAGGTATAGATATTCTGAAAGATAGCATCAGCCGTCCCCTGATACCAATGCTCATCAATCCTCTGTTGGGCCGGGATGACCTCTATGAATTCCCCCAGGGCAGTGGAAAGGATGTTCCAGCCCAATTGAATGTGGCGATGCAAAGAGGTCGATTTATATTGGGTGAGGATATAGATGTGCCTGATCTCTGAGTTGATACAATTGGAAAGGGTGAAATCGATGATCCGGTAGATGGCACCAAAAGGAACAGCCGGTTTGGCTCGATCCCGTGTAAGGGGATAGAGTCTCTCGCCTCGCCCCCCTGCGAGGAGCATGGTGACGACCTTCTTCATCTGGCTTTGCCTTTCTCCAGCAGCTCTTTCACCTTTGCTTTCAGCTCTTCGAGATCGCTTGACTTCGTCACATAGGCGTCCGCCACCCAGCTCATGAAGTCCTCTCGATATCCGGAGTAAGAACTATTGAGAATGATGGGAATCTTCCTGTCCTTTCCGACAATCCGCCCCAGAGCCTCCATTCCATCCATCACAGGCATGACGATGTCGAGGATGATCAGATCGGGCTTCCCCTCTTCCAACTTCTGGATGGCCTCTTTCCCATTCCGGGCGGTGATGATCTCATAACCTTCCGCCTCGAGCTCCTCCTGATAGAGAAGCCTCAGACCCTCTTCATCCTCTACCACCAGAATCTTTTTCATAGAAAGATTATCGGCAATCTCAGCACAAAAAACAATCTTTTTTTACTCCGAACTATACACAAACGTCATTAATCGCAATAGAACCCGTCATTCCCGCGAAAGCGGGAATCCAGGGAAACACTGGATTCCCCCGTATCAAGTACGGGGCAGGCTTAGTCAAGCCCGGAATGACAAACAGGTTAAGACTGATCTCATTATGTATATTTATTTTCTTTCTACCCTTTTTCTCTGCTCAATGGCCAGTTTACATTCGGCACAGATAAAACGCGGGATCGTATGGGGGTAAGAAAATTCTTCTTTCCCGAATCCCCAGTCAATAATATCTTTTACGGCCAAGGCTTCTTTGATCGCATGGCCTAAACAGAGCCCCATGCCGCAGACAATGCAGATGGCCACTGCCTCCGAATCCACTCCCTGTTTGGCACAGATATAGCATTTCATGATCATTCCTCCTTTTTCGATGGAGATCTATAAACTATTATTACCATTTGGTCCCCCAAAAATCAAAAGAAATATGCGACTTTTCGTTTCTTTCATTCCGTGTTATGATTATTTTTAAAAAGGAGGCAGAATGAAAAAAGAGACAGCAATTCTGGCAATTTTAATTGCCTTTCTTATAGGGTTTATCACAGGGGCGATCGTGGGAATTCTGAGGGGGACCAAAGGAATAGAAACGAGGGCAGGAGGACCCCCTCCTCAAGTGTCTCAAATGGCACAGGAAGAACCGGACCTCACAGCGATGAACCTCAGGATCAACACCCTGAAGGACATCGTCAAAAAGGACCCCAAAAATCTGTCGGCTCTTGAGGAGCTCGGCAATCTATACTTTGATACCGGACAGCCTAAGGAGTCCATTGAGGCATACACTCAGTATCTCGCCATCAAGCCGGAAAATGCCAATGTCAGGACCGATATGGGGATTATGTATAGGGCCCTGGGAGACTTTGACCGCGCCATTGAAGAGTTTAGGAAAGTCGCCCAATCCGACCCCAGACACGTCAATAGCCGATATAATATCGGCATTGTGCTTCTCCATGATAAAAACGATATACAGGGGGCCATCAAAGCCTGGGAGGAATATCTCAAGGTTGACTCAAAGAGTGAAAAGGCCCAGCGGGTAAGAGCACAGATTGAGAGAATGAAGAAGATGGGAAAATAAATATTTTGGAATGCGGATTGCGGATTGCGGAATAAAAAACAAGATTTTAAAGTTGAAAGTGATAGAATTGAATCCGCTATGCCCTATGCGCTTTGCGCTATGCGGTTGAAACAATGAAAGAAGAGAAAGAAGAAGAACTCGAGGAAGCAAAGGAACTCTTTAAGGAAGGCTTGAAAAAGATCTTCGAGGCCACAAAGAAAGTGTCCAAGGAAGTGGTGGAGGGTTTTAGGGAAGGCTACGCCAAAGACGTCACCAAAAAAAGAGTGACTAAAGTTTAAAGTGCCTAAAATGCCTAAAGTTAAAATCTTCAATTTCTTGAAAACTTTAGTCACTTTCAACTTTAGCTCACTTTAGTCACTTCCTTTCATCACTCCTACCTGAACATTTCTGAATCGCGCCGGCGAAGCGCCATGTCCCACATGAGCCACCTGCCCGGGTTCTCCCTTTCCACAGTTCGGGGTTCCCCACATTTGCCAGTGATCCCGATTGGCAATGGCGTCGCAGGAGTTCCAGAACTGCGGTGTTATCCCCGTATAGGTTGGGTTTTTGATCATCTCTCCGATTTTTCCGTTCATAATTTCCCAGCCTATCTCCGTCCCGAACTGAAAATTGATCCTCTTATCATCGATGGACCAGCTCCGATTCGTACTTAAGAAAACCCCCTCTTCCGTATCGGAGATCATATTTTCCAAGGTCCATTCCCCGGGTTCCAGGTTGATGTTGGTCATCCGGATAAGGGGAATTCGATTCCAGCCGTCCGCCCTCATCGTTCCATTGCTCTCATTGCCGAGAACATGTGCTGTCTCTCTTGAGGTCAGGAGGTTGACCAGAATCCCCTGAGAGATGATGGGAACCCTCTGGGCCTGGATTCCTTCGTCATCGTATCCGAAAGTCCCCAATCCTCCTGGATAGGTTGCATCGGCCACAACATTGACGATCTCCGCACCATACTTAAAAGAGCCCACCATCTCCGGTCTTACAAAACTGGTCCCCGCATAACTCGCCTCTGTTCCGAGCACGCGGTCGAGCTCAATGGGATGGCCGATGGACTCATGAATCTGAAGGGCCAACTGGGAATTGTCGACTATCAGGGTGGTAACTTTTGATGGGCAGGATTTTGCGTAAAGAAGTTGTACAGCCTCCTCTGCAATCCTCTCTGCATGATCCTTAAGCGCTAACGCCTCAATCCATTCATACCCCTTGGTCGCAAAATTTCCCCTGAAGGAGTTGGGATAGGAACGGACCTGGATCTCTCCCCTGTCAATCGAAGTGGCTGAAATGCCCGCCCCGCACTCCACAATCTCCTGCTCAATATAGGAACCTTCTGTGGAGGCAAAGGTCTTCTCCGTTTTATACGATCCCATAAAGGTTTCTGAGATATTGACCCCCTTATTTCTCCGGATGATCTCATCAGAGATCAGGAGAAGATTCAGCTTTTTTTCAGAAGGAACCTCAAAGGGATCAATAGAGATCGGCGTTTTATACCGATCCGCTCTTTGAGAAACAAGGGGGTAAACGACCCTGCTTCCTCCAACTTTCAAACTTGCATTGGCAATCTTCAATGCCCTTGCAAAAACAGTCTCCATCTCCGTTTTCGTTATTTTAGAACTGGAGGCAAATCCCCAGGCTCCACGGAAGAGCACCCTGATCCCGAATCCGAAATCCTCATCGTCGGTGAAAGCCTCGACATTTCCATTCTTCACCCCGATCTCTTCGGTCCGTCGATGGACGATCCGGATATCCGCGTAGTCCACCTTTTTCAGTTTTGCCAAGTCAAGGATATTTTCAATTAATCCCTTCATCGCCTACCTTTTTATAAACGCCTGAAAGTGAGCTAAAGTTAAAAGTGAACTAAAGTGACTAAAGTTATTTTTTGCCAATAGAGGTAAAAATTGCTAACAATTCGCTACATTCGTCATATTCGGGTTTTAATCTTTCCCAGGACAACCATCCGATATCTCCAATAACTTCCAACCAATACTGGGTTTCACTTGATTCACTCTCACAGATTCTAATCTTATTTTTAAAATCTGCCCTGCTCCTTGCCCTGTTGGCCTCACGATAATTCGCTCCGACAGAAGACCCTGATTTAGTAATTTGTTTTCTTATCTCTCTACCCTCAGGTGTGTTGGGTAAAGAAGTTGATAATCGAATAATCCTTACCGCAAAGGCGCGAGTTCTCTTTTCAAGTAGTTTTGAAAATTCTTTATTGTCCATGAGTTTCGACTTCACCTCACTTTAGTTCACTTTAGTCACTTTAGTCACTTATAAGGTGGATACTCCCGAAAAATTAAACCCATCCACCTTGATGGCGGGAGCGACCACTCCGGTGATGAACCGCCTCGAATAGACTGTTCCTTCCGAGCAGATTCTTCTCTCTTTTGAAATGGCGCTGACGCGGGAGAGCGCTCTGAGGAGCGATTCCGTAAACCTCATATTCTTGATCGGTCTTTTGATCTCGCCTTCTTCAATCAAAAAGGTCCCATCACGGGTCATGCCAGTCAAAACCGCCTTCATCGGTTCCACCACATTGGTGTAGTGAAAACGGGTCACATAGATCCCTTTTCGAACAGATCTGATCATCTCTTCAAGAGAGGACTCCCCTTCCCTCATCAATAAGTTAACGGGGATGGGACCTTCGGTATTGGGTGCAATGAGGCCATGGCCGGTCGAATCCTTTCCCTCACGATTTCCGGTGAAGGAATCATAGGTCACCTCTTTTGCCACGCCTTCGTCAAAGAAGACCACTCTTTGTTTGGGAATCCCTTCAAAATCGAAAGGAATCCGCAATCCTTCGGGGTCAAGGCCGTCATCATAGATCGTCACCTTTGAATCCACCATCTTCTTGCCGAACTGATTGCATAAGAAACTTCTTCCTTCCTGAACAGCCAGAGCATGGAAGCCCAGGTAGCCAAGAAAGGAGAGGAGTTCGCTCACGGCATAGGGTTCTAAGACGACCTCATATTCTCCGGGTTCAATCTGAATGGGTACTCCTTTCGAAGCCTTTTCAATCGCATCTCGCGCAAGAGAAACAATATCGAGTTGATCCGGGTCCCTCGACACAAAGCCGGCATAACCAGAACCTTCATCGCCCTGAACGATCAGATGAAAGACAAGATCTGAATATTTCTGATAGGCCCCCACTCCGAGGGAGTTGACCACAGCCATCTCAACCGCTCCGTTCGAAAATGAACCTGATGCTTCCAAACCTTTTCCTTTCACCATTTTGAAGAGATCATTGACCACTTTTACCTTTCGATCCGGAGTGAGAGAATTGATATTACCATGAAAAGTATTGATTTTCGGAATGGATTGGGGAGTTGGTAGGGAAACAAAATCCTCGTTGGATTGCTGGATTTCTGCAATGGAAATTGCCTTCTTCAGTAAATCCCTCAATGAGGATCGGTTGAGCCGGTTCGTGGTAAGGACAGCAATTCGTTTGTTTTTTACCACCCTGAGGATCAGGGTGGCATTCTTTTCTGCCACGTGTTGATGGACTGAGGATTTGGCAAAACGGGTGAGAGAGGAATCTTCCGTCAGGAGAAGGGCTTCGGTTTGATCAACAGGAGAGTCTTGAACCAGCCTTGTTAATAACTGGAGGCAATTGTCTCTTCCGATCATTCTTTCAGTCCTCCACTTCGCCACATGTAGTCGCACCCTTCAGGGTGCGTTATTTTCGCAGGCTGAAGCCTGCGGCTACATTATAATTTCTTCCTATAATCTTCTACCGCCGCCCGGATCGCCATTTCGGCGAGAATGGAGCAGTGGATCTTTGAAGGTGGAAGTCCGCCCAGGGCTTTGACGATATTCTCATCCGAAATCTGAAGGGCTTCTTCAACCGTCTTTCCCTTGATCATCTCCGTTGCAAGGCTGGATGAAGCGATGGCCGCCCCACACCCAAAGGTGAGGAATCTGACATCGACGATCCGGCCCGACTCCACTTTGATGCTGAGCCGCATCGTATCCCCGCAGACAGGATTCTGAGCCTCTCCCACCCCATCGGGATTTTGCATCTCACCCATATTCCGGGGATGGTTGAAATGATCCATGACGATTGGATTGTAAGGGCCGGTAGGTTCTTTCATTTCATAAGTGCCTAAAGTGAGCTGGCGAATGACACGAATAAAACCTATTCGTGTCATTTGCTTTCATTCCTGCTATTCGTTTCTACTTTCTTTGCAAACTCTTTCCCGAACTCAATGGCCTTTTTTATCTCCTCCGGATCGGGAATATACTGCGCAGTCAGTTCTTTCTCCCAGATATCGAACTTCTCCTGCTCGAGGCTCTTTCGCATCTCTTTGATTGCCCCTCCCCCCCATCCATACGATCCGAAGAGACCAAAGAGTTTTCCCTTGGGTCTCAGACCTCTCATATAAGTCAAAAAATCTCCCATCGTCGGAAACATCCCGTTATTCAAAGTCGGAGAACCTAACAGGACTCCTCTGGATTCGAGCATTTCTTCGATGATATCGCTTCGATGGTTTGACCGCAGATGGAGCAGCTTTGCCTCCGCTCCTTCCTCAATCAAGCCTTTCAAAATCGCTTTCGCCAATGCCTCGGTGCTTCCCCACATCGTATCATAGACAACGAGGAATTTTTTGCCAGCTTTCCCCTGGCTCCATTCCACATAGGCCTGAATAATCCGGCCAGGATCTTTCCTCCAGATGAGGCCATGGCTGGGCCCGATGATATCGATAGGGATTCCCATCTTTACAACCTCGTCTATTTTCTTGAGGATGAGGGGAGCCAGTGGCCAGAGGATGTTGGCAAAATATTTTCCGGCATGTTTCATCACTTCATCTCCCACCTCATCCTCGAACCTCTGACAGGAGGCGAAATGCTGGCCGAAAGCATCATTGGGTAATAGAACACGGTCCTCCGGAATATAAGTGAACATGCTGTCCGGCCAATGAAGCATTGGAGCTTCGACAAATGCAAGTGTTCGGCGGCCAATCGAAACACTTTCCCCCGTCTTCACCACTTTAAAATTCATCTGCTTCCGATAATGTTTCTCCAAGCCCGCCTTTCCCCTCTCTGAAGTGATCACGACGGGATTCCCGATCCGTTCTACAATTTGGGGAAGGCAGCTTGAATGGTCCATCTCCACATGATTCGATATGATGATATCGATTTTAGACGGATCGATGATCTCCGAAATCCTTCCTAACATCTCCAGATAGAAGGGCGCTTTGACCGTATCCACAAGGACATTCTTCTCATCCAGTATTAAATAGGCATTATAAGTGGTCCCCGTTGGAGTAGAGTATCCATGAAAATCTCTGACATTCCAATCAATCGCCCCCACCCAATAGATCCCCTTTTTTAACTCTACGATCTCCATTGTTATCCCCCCGTTTGATGTGACCCGTCATTTTGTTTGGTGACGAGCTTAATAAACACCTTTAAAATAAGAAATGTCTTCCCGAAAATCAATTGTTTCAACAAAAAAAATCCCATCAATCCCAACAATTGATGGGAGGAGGAAAAAATCTATTCAATATCCGACGACTTGCCGCCCTTTCGTCTCACTTCTTAATCTCGACAGGCCGGCACAGCTCCGTCTGAGCCACTGCCACACGGCCGCATCCGTCACACACATAATTCAACTTCGCCACCTTGGGCTTGCAGACATGTCTCGGATTGCTCACTGTAATCCCACAGTACTCGCAGGTATAGGCTTTTTTAACCTCCTGAGGACTGCAGAGATGTCCCTTCTCGGTCGTCACCATCCCACAGGATTTGCATTTATAAACGGTTGCTCTGGTTTTCTCAGTCATTTCACGTTCTCCTCTCTCTTTTATTTTTTTGAAAACACCTCAAACGATTCCAAAACCTTTTTCATATCTTCCCGGTCCCTGTTTCCTTCTTTGTCTACGATGACATAGAGGATGAAGAGCTGATAAGGTTCCGTGAACCCATAGATCCAGCCCTGCTCCCTTTTCATTCCTTTAGCGGTATAGACTCCATATTTCTTCGCCGCATACTGAACACCCTTGAGCGTGATGGGCTCTGTCGGACCAATCGTCACCTGGATTCCCTTGCCGTGTTCCTCCTCAAGTTCCTGTTTAAAACCTCCTGTTGCTGCCGTGACAAGACCTTCCATCTTTTCTTGACTAAACTTAGCTTTTGAACTCGCTGGAGTAAAATCAATCTGAATGGTTGTTCGGGTGGAAGGGTTAAAAATATAGAGTTCAGTCACCTCCTTATCAGAAGGACCAGGTTCATCATATCCCAATTCTTTTAAAAACTCGGGAAATTCCGTAACCATTTTCCAATGTGGGGGGGCGTTGATTTTAAACGGATAACGGATTCCTGTAAATTGATTTCCCTCCACTGTGCCAACCGGAACCTCCAGATTATCATGGATTACAACCCCAGCGCATCCCGAAAATACAAAAACAAATAGAAAAACTGCAATTATTCTTCTTTTCATCGCTTTATTTACCTCCCTTCCAGATTTGAATAGCAAAATTCATACCATGAGACTCAATTTATATGTATTGGTCGCTTGATTTATTAACTATTTGAAATAATAACATAATTTTTAATTCCTGAAAGTAATTGAAAGTAAGGTAAGAAATAAATACTCCTAAATGATTATCTTTTGCTTAAAAATTGACAAACATAGACGAATATAAGAAAAATACATGGAAAAACTGTAATAATTTCAATAAAGTTACAGCTTGTATATTTTATGACCCTAGTGTAGAAAATATTACCTACAACTTTGATGAAATCGTAAAAAGTCGTTATTCCCGTGAAAACGGGAATCCAGAGAATTCTAACCCACTGAAAGCACTGGATTCCTGTTTCCGCAGGAATGACTGATAATGGGCTTTTCAGGCTTTTTGCGAGGCCATCAACTTTGGTTTTCAGCGAAATTTGACAGCTAAAAATTCAAATGGTAGTGTTGATTAAAAGGAGCACTAGAGTGAAATCGGACAAGAAACGATGGAATGAAAGATTCAAGGGGAAAGGATTTGCCTTCGGCAAAGAGCCCAACCCTTTTTTAAAAAAATATATCCGCCTCCTGCCCAAGGGAAGAGCCCTTGATCTTGCCGCGGGTGAAGGAAGAAATGCAGTCTTCTTAGCCCGGAATGGATTTGAAGTTGATGCAGTGGATATCTCCCGGATCGGTTTAAAGAAAGCCAAAAAATTGGCTAAAGAGGTGGGAGTGACAATCAATACGCTCCTTGCCGACCTTAACCTCTTTCAAATCGAAAAAGAGAAGTATGATCTCATCGCAAACTTTTACTTTCTCAGTAGGAACCTCATCCCGAAGATAAAAAAGGGTCTTAAAAAAGGCGGCAGAGTGATCTTTGAGACCTACATCCTTGAACAGAGAAACATCGGCACCGAAGGCCCCAAACAGGCACGATATTTCTTGAAGCCCAATGAACTCCTCCGGCTCTTTAAAGACTTCCGGATTCGCTTCTACCGGGAGGGAATTTTTAAAGAGGGCGGAAGGAGAAAGGCCGTGGCCAGTCTCATTGCTGAAAAGGCCTAAGCGCATAGGGTATAGCGCAAAACTCCATTAAAAATATTTTGCTCCATGCGCTCTGCGCTATGCTCTTTGCGTCTTATAACACAAACCCTAGCCCCCAATAAATCACCATCCCCATAATGACAGATCCCCAGAGGCTCCTCGCTTTCCAGGAAAAGATAAAAACAGGGATGGCAGAAAGAAGGTAATGAGGCTGAATTTCCATTCTTCCGTCTCCGTTGAAGAAAAGGATGGGAAAGACAATGGCGCTTAAAATGGAGATGGGAAAATACTCCAATCCCCTTTTAGCCTTTTCCGGAATCACCCAACGGCTAAGCAGAGCCATTGGAAGGAACCGAGGAAGGAAGGTGACCAGCGCCATTCCCAAGATGAGAATAAGGATCTCAGGTCTCATGCTTTCCTCTTTAATCCAATATCACTACTCCCCTCACCCTTACCCTCTCCCCAAAGAGACTGTGTCGTAATAATGATTTTGTCACCCTGAATTTATTTCAGGGTCTCGTAAGTAGTTGATTCTATTAGATTCTGAAACAAGTTCAGACATTTTTTACCATTTCCCCTATTACGACACAGTCTCAAAGGGGAGAGGGTGTGTTAAGGGGGACTTTGGACTTTTGCCTTTGAACTTTGAACTTTGGAATTTATCAATATCCCTATTCCCGAAGCGAGAAGGGCGGTCAGGATGATGTACCAGTTTCCAGGCAATGCCCATTTGAAAAAGAGCGACAATATCCCCGCGATCACCATGATATAAAAGTGATGAACCTTCCTGATCTGGAGGAGAAGGAGGCAGATAAAAAGGGCTGGCAGAGCAAAAGGAATGCCATACGATTTGTGATCGATCAGCCCTCCAAACAGGGCTCCTGCCACCGAACCTGCTATCCATGCAATATGAGAAGTGATCTGAAGCCCGAAGAGATATCCCGGCCGTTTCTCAATCTTTGAGGTATTCGACATCGCCACGGCAAAGGACTCATCGGTCAACTGTGCGGAGAGAAGACCAAGGGTTTGAATTCGATTTCCATTGAAATAAAGGGAGAGGGTCGAACTCATGAGGAGATGCCTGAGGTTAATAAGAAAAGTCGTAAGAACGATTGGAAGCCAGACCATTCCTTTTGAGATCATCTCTACGGCAATGAACTGACTCGCACCCGCATAGACGAGAAGGCTCATCGAGCCTGCCTCAAGAGTGGTCAGCCCTGCGTTCCGTGCCAAAACGCCGAAGGCCATCCCCACCGGAAGGTATCCTAAGACAATGGGAAGTGCAGCTTTGACTCCGTCTTTGAATTCTCTGCCATCCATTAAATTAAACCTAAATTGCGTGATTTTTATAAATTTAATCGTAGGGCAACCCTTTAGGGTTGCTTTTAAAGCAAGGCTGAAGCCTTGCCCTACGAATCATTTCTCCCTTTTTTAAAAAATGTGGGAGGGGGCATGATAAAAGGTTTCCCTTGTTCTGTTGAAATAGCCAAACTGTAGTCGGGGAAATTCCTTTTTGAGAATATCGATCATCCTGGGAATCCCCACCCCCTCCCCTTTTCCCATTTCTTTAAGGTAGAGATCAGGGTCAATATTCAGATTGCGCATTTGAATGAGATCGAGGCTCGTCTTCCTGATCAACTGGATCAGCCCTTCAATCTCTTTCTCCCTGTCGGTGAATCCCGGAAAGACAAGAAGATTGATTGAAGCATAGATCCCCTTCTCTTTTGCGATGGTCAGTGATTTTAGGATTTCTTTAAAAGCATATCCCTTCGGTTTGTGGTAACGGTTATAATATTTCGGATGAGGGCTGTTGAGAGTGACGCGAATGCTATTGAGTCCTGCCTCACACAGTCTTTCAACCTTTCGGGGGAGACTTCCGTTCGTATTGAGATTGATCGTCCCCCGGTTTGTTTCTTCCCGTAGCTTTCGGATTGATTTCTCCAGAAGTTGCCACTGCATCAATGGCTCTCCCTCGCACCCCTGACCGAAGCTGACGATCGCATCCTCCGCTTCTCTCAAGTGGGGCAGCGCAACCCCCACAACCTCTTCTGTAGTTGGCACGAAGCCAATCCTCTCCATCGAGGCCGGACAGCATTCCGAGGGTTGAAGTGAAATACAACCAATGCAGGCTGCATTGCAGGAGGGAGAAGTGGGCAGGGGACATTCCCATCTCCGGTAGAAGACATTCTTTGCCGCAAAACAATGATACTCCAGGGCGCACCGGGAAAGCTGTTGAAGAAGCCTGTTTCCCGACTCTTTCTTCAGGGAGAGCGCCACCTTTCTCTTTAAGAGCAGGTCGTTCCCGAAATATTTAGGATCCCAGTGCGGATTGGAATCGATGAGCACTCCCGTGGCCCAGAATTTTCCATCTTTCCAGCCGACGGAACTGTAAGCCCACAAGGGAAGAATAGGGGCTTCTCCCCTCATCTGAGTCGCGGGAAGGAGGGTTCGTATATATCCGGGTGGAAGAAAAGCAGCAACAGCGTTAAACTGGCGCTCTCTTTTTCCTATCCTCGTCTCTTTGATTGGATTAAAAGTCTCTGTTTCCACATCCCATCCAACGGGTATTCTGCCGGGAAGGGTGAACAGTTGGCTTCCCCTGGGGAGAGGAACCAGTTCCGAGGGGTCAGGAACGATCAATCGCTCCCCGGATCGACCTGTCAATTTCAGGCGAGGATGGTCGAATATCTTGCCGTCGGAATCCGAAAAGATAAGGCTGGGGTATTCAAACTTTGTCACGTCAAATCAGGGTTGCCTGGAGAGATGTTATTAAGGAGAGCATCATATTGTTTGCATCCCCCCAAAAAAATTAAGTAGGGAAGGCATTTATGCCTGCTTATCGCAAGGCTGAAGCCTTGCCCTACAACATGTAAACAATTTTATGCTTTTGGTAATAAAAGATTAGGTGGGAAACTTCCTCTCACCTTTCGATTTTCTCAATGAACTTCTCACATTCTTTCTCTTCAAAGCCGCCTTCAACCGATTCGTCTTCCCTCTCTTCTTCATTGCTAACTTCCCTCCGCTTTATTCATTGGACTTCTAATCTTGTCGTCCGACAGTCAGAAAAGTTCCATATTGTCAAAATATGATTTCACTAAGGGCTATTCGACTATGTGACTATGAGACGATGCGACTAATTTACTTGACCAGCCAAATTCCTGCCACAATTAAGGCTGTCCCGATTACTCTCGAAACACTCAACCCTTCATTGAGAATCAGAACACTGAGAAAGGCGGTGACCAGCGGATAACAGGCCGCTATGGGAACTACTTTGGAAGTTGCTTCCATTTTTAGCGCCATATAGTAAGTCCACATCCCGAGAATGCCTGCCATTAGGCCGCTTGCTCCAAAGATGAGAAAACCCTTTCCATCCACTTCCATAAGGGCCTTTCCCTTGCCCAAAAGGAAGGTAAGAATCAAAAGGCCTGCTGTCACAAGGGCGCTCCGGACGGTAACGCCGATTAAAGGATCGACTTTTGCCAAACCCATCTTTTCAAGGATGGGAGTTGCTCCCCATAATAGAGCAGTAACGGCTAACAAAAGGACAACCACCTTCACCTTCTCAATCTTTAAAATTGACTTCGAACCGCTTTGAGTGCCTCTACCATCGAATAGGGAAGCTTCATCTCCCCTCTTCCCACTCCGACATCTAAACTCTCTTTATCAATTCCATGGTAGTCCGTCCCTCCGGTCAGGATGAGACCATGTTTTTCAGCCAGGGCCTTATACTTGACGATTTCTGAGGAAGAATGTTCCGGATAATAGACCTCTATCCCCTTCAGACCCTCTTTGAGAAGGCCCAGAATGAGATTTTCCAGCTCAATGGATCCATTCAAACCAAGGGTGTTGGGATGACCGAGCACAGCCACCCCGCTGGCTTCACTGATAAAATGAATGGCTTCTCCCGGTGTAAATCTGAGTTTATCAACATAGGCGGGAGCCCCCTTCTTCAGATACCGGTCGAAAGCCTCTTGAAAATTTCTGACATATCCTTTTTCAATAAGGACTTGGGCGAAATGGGGTCGTCCCACCTGTCCTCCCCCGGAAGCTCTAACCACCTCTTCGTAGGAAATTTTAACCCCCAGCCGATTGAGCCTCTCCACCATCCTTGGGTTTCTCTCTTCTCTTGCTCTCTGGAGATACTTCAACCTCTCGATAAGAGGGGGGTAGTGAATGTCGATGTAATACCCAAGGAGATGCATGGATCCGGGTGAGTGTTCAGCGCTGATCTCAATACCGGGTATCACTTCAAATCCGATTCTATCCCCTTCTGCCAAACCCTCTTCCAGGCCCCCGATCGTATCGTGATCGGTAATGGAAATGGCTTGAAGCCCTTTGGATTTTGCGTATCTCACCATCTCAGACGGGCTTTTAACCCCGTCCGAGGCGGTTGTATGGAGATGGAGATCAACATATCCCATTTCGGCCTTTCCTTTATCAATTCCCTTGCCCCTGCCTTCATCTGGGTTTAAGAGAAGAGAACTAAAAATTTCTTTGATTTCAACTTTGATGAATTCGTAAAAAGTCGTGATTCTCGTTTTCTCGTCATTCCGGCGAAAGCCGGAATCCAGTTCTTTCAAATAGTTATCAATTCTCTGGACACCGGTTTTCACCGGTGTGACGACTTTTTACGAAACCATCAACTTTATATAAAAGAAGGCCTTCCCAAAGTCAACCCTTCGGCTCTCCGGCAAAAGTGCTTGGACTTACTCAGGGTTGACCCTGAGCGCGACTTTTATCTACTGCCATGAATGGCGAGTATAGCGCCGCCGAATGGGTCAACCCTTCGGATAATCAAGATCAGTCCAATTTGTCACATCCCTTCCCTTTTTGATAAAATTTGGTTCTTTCGTAAAAAAGTTGAAATGGTTGGGCTAACCTCTAAAAGTTCTTTGATAACAGTCAGATAAAAAAGTACATCGGATTTTAGCCGTATCTGGTATGGTTTAGCTGCGAAACAAAACCTT
>VGRU01000042.1 GCA_016875255.1 Deltaproteobacteria bacterium | reverse complement strand
TCGTAAAAAGTCGTCTCACCGGTGAAAACCGGTGTCCAGTGTCTTCCTAATTATCTGAAATTACTGGATTCCGGCTTTCGCCGGAATGACGATCTGTAGTGTTTTTCGACTTTTTACGCATTTGTCATTATATTGCTATCAGTTAAATGCTAATTTAACATTTTGCATTGATCACTTCTTTAAAGTTCTTCAGGGGTAAAGGCAACGACTTCATCGATCTTTGTGGCATTCAATAATACCATTACCAGCCGGTCCACTCCCAGGGCGATTCCTGCAGAGGGTGGCATCTCTTCAAGTTCAGTTAAAAACTTTTCAGGCATCGGATAAATCTCTCTCCCCAGCGATTGGCGGGTCTCCATCTCTGACAAAAAGACCTTCCGTTGTTCTCCCGCATCGGTCAATTCGGAAAAGGCATTGGCTATCTCCAGTCCTCCCAGATAGAGCTCAAAGCGTTCTGCTACGGTGGGGTCTTCCCTTTTCAAGCGCGCCAGGGACCTGCGCTCGTAAGGATAATCATAAAGAATGACAGGTTTTTCGATTCCGAGTCCGGGTTCGATATCCCGAACCATGACCTCATCGAAAAGATCCTGGTTTAGCGCCTCTTTCGCTGATATCTTTGTAAATCGACGAAACGCCTCTTCCACAGTCATTCTTTCCCAGGGTGATGCGAGATGAATCCTCTGACCGCGATAAGTCACCCTTTCCCCGAGTCCGATTTCAATCGCCAGGCTTTGAATCAATTCTTCACACTCATCCATGAGAACCAGATAGTCGCTCCTCACCCGATACCATTCGAGAAGGGTAAACTCAGGGATGTGTTGGCTTCCCCTCTCCCCTTCCCTCCAGCAACGGCAGATCTGAAAGATCTTCTCATATCCTGCGGCAAGCATCCGTTTCATGCAGAGTTCCGGAGAGGCGTGAAGGAACCATTGGCCTGAGGGGACTGCGTTGATATGCGATTCAGGGGCAGGAGCGGGAATGCGATGGGGGGTCTCCACTTCGATGTACCCCCTCTCGTTGAAGAATTGCCTGATCTTCTGTATGATTCTTGCCCTCTGGTGGAGGGCGTTCTTTCGCCTGGCCAATGGCCAGTTCTTTATTGTTGAATTGATGATCACCGCCTAATCTTTCAGGTCAGAATTTCCGCAAATAGGTGTGAGCAAGTGACATTATATATAGGTTACGGTAACGAAGCCCGTTTCGGTTATTGGTTACGGTTACGTGTAAAAAATTAAGAGACGATGAACGTAGCCTTTTATTGACGATACGGGCCTCGTAACCCTTACCGTTAGACTTTTGTTCTTTAGGAATTTATTCCTTCACCCGGGTTGAATATTCGCCGTTACGGGTATCAATCGTGATCAACTCGCCCTCCTGAACGAAGGGAGGAATACGCAGTTCATATCCTGTCTCAACGGTAGCGGGTTTGTAATCCGCCTTGGAGGTATCGCCTTTGACCCACATCTCCGTCTTGATCACCCTGAGATTGACAAAATTAGGGAGATCCACGCCGATCGCCTTCTCCCTGAAC
This sequence comes from Deltaproteobacteria bacterium, assembly GCA_016875255.1. The sequence goes on along the minus strand of VGRU01000042.1, from coordinate 18,469 downwards.
ATCAATACTTTCACATTCAAGTTGTCAATGAGATAATTTTTTGAATCTCCCAGCGCATCTTCATTGATGATGATCTGCTCATAGGTCTGATTGTCCATGAAATAGTAATGATCCCCCTCTCTGTAGAGATACTGCATGGGTCTCTCTTCCAATGAAGCGGGCTCAAATGTATCTCCCTCTCGATAGGTCCGGTCGATCGTAAATCCGGTGATCATATTTTTCAGTTTGGTCCGGTAAAGGGCCTGGCCCTTGCCCGGTTTTGAGAATTCAAAGGCCGTGACGATGTAGGGGTCATTATCGATTGCGACTTTCAAACCCTTTCTCAAATCCGAAGCAGAATACATAATTAACCCTTCCTTTTTAAAATTCACAAATGGAACGAATGATACCGAACGAGTGGTTCAAAAATTATAAAAGAACCGGTTGCGTATCCGCTCAGCCATAAACCTTGCCAGTGACTGGATGGCCGCGGCCTTATTCGATTCGCTGACGAGAATATTGGTGGAGGTCCGATACACCCTGCTGTCGGAAAGATCCTTCTCCGTCCAGAGGATCTCTCCGCTCTTCTTCCTTAAGGTCAAATCGATGACGACCGTGGTCTGGTATTCCAGGGCGATTCCGGATCGGTCATAGGAGACCGAATAGATCTGAAAAGATTTGATCACTCCTTCCAGAACCGAATCCGCCTCATTCCGTCCCACCACCTTCACCCTCCGGTCCTGAATAAACTCCCTTAAAAACCCCTGTGTTAATGGAACCTCAATGCCAGGCTCAAAGGTCTGGTTCACAAAGGTGGGAATGGCGAGAGAGTTCACGCCAGGAGGAAGATGGGTCTCTTTGCCGACCATCTGGTAACCACAACCGGCCATCAAAACGGCAAAAAAGGTAAGGAATAACTTTTTCCAAAATGCCATATAAGTTTGGACTCCCCTATAAATCCCAATTGGGATGAATTCATGACATGAGGGTTGTCATTCCCGTGAAAACGGGAATCCAGAGAATTTGAACTCCCTGAAACCACTGGATTCCTGCTTGCGCAGGAATGACCAAAAAACATTCGGAATTGGTTATTCCCAAATGATCAGCATACAATATTGACCAGCTTCTGGGGGACGAGGATCACCCGTTTGATCGCTTTGCCCTCAACCAGTTTTTGAATCCTCTCGCTCTTCAATGCCCAGGCTTTGATCTCTTCCTCTCCATAAGAGGCGGGCACGGTGATGCGGTCTCTCACTTTTCCATTGACCTGGACAACGATCAAAACCTCATCCTCCAGGACCGCCTCCGGATCATAATCAGGCCACGCCCTCTTAATGACGGACTCCTTATTCCCCAAAGCCTCCCAGAGCTCATCGGCAAAGTGAGGAACGAATGGCGAAAGCAGGATGACGGTCGTCTCAATCGCCTCCTTCATCATCCTTCTCGAAATTTCATCATCCCGGTCCTTCATCTCCGAGGCATAGATTTCGTTAACCAGTTCCATGATGGCGCTGATTCCTGTGTTGAAATGGAATCGCTCGATATCCTCCGTCACCTTCTTGACCGTCTTATGAATTTTCTGGCGGAGAGGTTTTGCATCACCCTCCACCGGAGCTCCGAAAGGAAGGGGGGCCACATTCTGTAGCCGGGGAGCCTGTTCAAAAAAGAGTCTCCAGACGCGGTTAAGAAAACGGAAGGAGCCATCCACTCCCTGATCGCTCCAATCCAGGTCCTTTTCTGGCGGGGAGGCAAAGAGGCAGAAGATCCTTGCCGTATCCGCGCCGTACTTTTCAACCAGATACTCCGGGTCAACCACATTCCTCTTCGACTTCGACATCTTCTCGAGCCTTCCCACTGTAATCTGAACGCCGCACTTGCGACAGCGAAAAACTTCTCCCTCCTTTTCCACCTCATCGGGGAAGAGATACCCGTCCCTGGGACACTCCAGAACCTCTTTGCAGACCATTCCCTGAGTGAGGAGATGGGTAAAGGGCTCTTCGACGCTCAGCCAGCCCATCTCCTTCAGGACGCGTGTGAAGAACCGCGAATAGAGGAGATGAAGAATCGCATGTTCGATTCCGCCGATATATTGATCCACAGGCATCCAGTAATCGACCCTCTTCCGATCAAGTGGCCCCTCGTTATAATCGGGGCAGGCAAATCGATCAAAATACCATGAGGATTCGACAAAGGTGTCCATGGTATCCGTCTCCCTGCGGCCTGCTTTGCCACATTTAGGACACCTTGCTTCCACAAACTCCTTTGCGCCTATCAGAGGCGATTCCCCCATGCCGGTCACTTCCACATTGGCCGGAAGGACAACAGGAAGGTCTCTTTCCGGAACAGGAATCGTCCCGCATTTCTCACAGTAGATGATGGGAATGGGCGCTCCCCAGTAGCGTTGTCTTGATATGCCCCAATCTCTAAGTCGATAGCTGATCTTCGCCCCACCCAATCCCTTCTCTTCAAGATGCTTTGCAATAGCCTCCCTGGCCTTCAGGCTGCCCATTCCATTAAACGGCCCTGAATTGACTAAGAAACCTTCTCCTTCATAGGCTTCGGTCATGGTATCGGCATTCAGGGTCTGGTCTTCCGGTTGAACCACAACGATGAGGGGAAGCTGATACTCCTTGGCGAATTCGAAGTCCCTCTGGTCATGAGTTGGAACAGCCATGACTGCCCCTGTCCCGTATTCCATCAGGACAAAATTGGCAACGAAGATGGGCATCCTCGCCCCTGTCATTGGGTTGAGGCAATAACCACCCGTGAAAACACCCTCTTTCTCCGTCGTGGGAGCCGTCCTTTTCGTCCGGTCCTGTCGCTTCATCTTCTCGACAAAATCCCTCACCGCTTTCTCCTGAGAGGTTCCCTTTGAAAGGGTGAGTGCCAGCGGGTGTTCCGGAGCAAGGCTCATAAAGGTAGCGCCGAAGACCGTGTCCTGCCGGGTGGTAAAGACCCTGATCGGTCCCTTCGAATTTTCCAGCAGGAAAAGAATCTCGGCTCCGATGGACTTCCCGATCCAGTTTCTCTGCATGGTGAGGACACGCTCCGGCCATCCCGGAAGTTTCTCGCACCATTCCAGCAGATCCTCCGCATAATCCGTAATCTTGAAGAACCACTGCTCTAATTCCTTCTGTGTGACCCCCGGGTCATCGGCATGGCCACGCCAGCAGGTCCCGTCACCCATCACCTGTTCATTGGCAAGAACGGTTTTGCAGATCTCACACCAGTTGACCGTGGACCGTCTCTTATAGGCCAGCCCCTTCTCATACATCTTCAGGAAGAAGAGCTGTTCCCACTTGTAATAAGAGGCGTCACAGGTGGCAAACTCCCTGTCCCAGTCATAGCTGAAGCCCATTCGCTTCAACTGCCTCTTCATATACTCGATATTCTCATAGGTCCATTTGGCGGGATGGACGCCATGTTCAATCGCCGCATTCTCCGCAGGCATGCCAAACGCATCCCAGGCCATGGGATGAAGGACATTAAATCCCTTCATCTTCTTGTAGCGGGCAACCACGTCGCCGATGGAGTAATTTCGGACATGGCCCATATGGATCTTGCCCGACGGATAAGGAAACATCTCAAGAAGGTAATACTTCTTCTTGCTCTCATCTTCCGTCACCTTAAAGAGCTTCTGGTCCTCCCAGACCCTCTGCCACTTCTCTTCGATCTCTTTCGGGTTATATTTCTGATTCATGCCGTCCCTCGAATTACAGTTATTAATACAAACGCATTAAATATTTTGTAGGGCAACCCTTCAGGGTTGCTTTAGGCAAGGCTAAAGCCTTGCCCTACATGGCAAATTATATTCTGCGTTTGTATTAGTTCGGAGTTCGTAGTTCGGAAGCAAATACTTAATCTTTTTTTCTTTTGCTCCCAACTCCGAACTTATTTACCCTCTCATCATTCTCCGGATTCTCAGCCTTAAAGCGTTCAGCTTGATAAATCCCTCCGCATCTTTCTGATTGTAAACAACATCCTTCTCGAAGGTTGCAAAAGCCCCATGATAGAGGGACTTTTCTGACTTGCGTCCGATCACGGTGCAATTCCCTTTGTAAAGCTTGAGGCGAACAGTGCCTGTCACATCTTTCTGCATCTCATCAACAGCGTTCTTCAGGACTTCCATCTCCGGCGAAAACCAGTATCCATAGTAGATGAGTTCCGATATCTTCGGAATCAGGCTGTCTTTGAGGTGCATCACCTCTCTATCCATCGTGATCGATTCGATTGCCCGGTGAGCAACATGGAGAATCGTCCCTCCCGGCGTTTCATAAACCCCTCTGGCTTTCATCCCGACATAGCGATTTTCGACCATATCCACCCGGCCAACCCCGTTTTTGCCTCCAAGCTCATTCAGCCGAGCCAAGAGGTTTGCGGGCGAGAGGGATTTGCCATCCACACGGACCGGAATCCCGTCCTCGAAGTCGATTTCAAATAGGGTGGGACGGTCTGGCGCCTTTTCAGGAGAGACGGAAAGCACGAACATATCTTCCGGCGGCTCAGACCACGGATCCTCGAGAATCCCGCCCTCGAAACTGATGTGCAGAAGGTTTCGGTCTGTTGAGTAAGGCTTCTCCTTGCTCACCGGAATGGGGATGCCATTGTCCCGCGCATAAGCCATCAACTCCTCGCGCGATTTGAATTCCCATTGCCTCCAGGGTGAAATGACCTTGATATAGGGGTTGAGGGCGTAATAGGTCAGTTCAAATCGCACCTGGTCATTCCCTTTCCCGGTTGAGCCGTGCGCCACGGCATCGGCTCCCTCGATCTGTGCAATCTCGACCTGCCTCTTTGCGATCAGGGGTCTTGCAATGGAAGTCCCCATCAGGTAAGTTCCCTCATAGACGGCATTGGCTTTTAAGGCTGGAAAGACATAATCCCTTACAAACTCCTCCCGGAGGTCTTCGATATAGACCTTGCTTGCGCCTGTTGAGATCGCCTTCTCCTCCAGATGGTCCAGCTCTTCTGCCTGCCCGACATCCGCAGTAAAGGCAATCACCTCGCATCCGAACTCATTCTTCAGCCATTTCACAATGATCGACGTATCCAGGCCGCCAGAATACGCCAAAACCACCTTCTTAACTTCATCCTTCATTTGGTCCCCCTCTTAATAGATCTCAATATCCCTGTTTAAATCCCAATAACCAAATTTCAAGCTCCAAATAATCATCAATAACCAATGACACAAATGCTAAATTTAATTTTGGGTAACACTTTAGCGGTTTGAAAATCTTTGTAAAATCCCTCCCGACCTCCCTTTGCCCTCCGGGTCAGAGACCGCTCTCTCCGAGCCAGAGGCTCTTCTGAGCCGGAGGCTGGGTCGGAGACCAAAGGGAGGAAATAAGGGTTTCCCCCTTTGGCCTTTTTATCCCCGTAGAAAGTAGGGGCAAAGGGGGATTAAGGGGGATTTTATGATGAATCTTTTGGTCAATTGACTCGTAAAACTCTTTTTTTCAAAATGCTAAAGTGATACAATTTTGGTTATTGGGAATTGGAGCTTATTTGATTATTGGTGTTTGGTGTTTGGAATTTTTCAAATGTTTCCTCCAGCGCTTTAATCATCCGGTCCACTTCTTCTTCGGTCACAATCAATGGAGGCAAGAAACGAAGCACCTTGTTCATTGTGCAGTTAATGAGAAACCCTCTCTTCATCATCTCTTTGACGATCTCTGCTCCGTCCATCTCCAACTCCATGCCGAGGATCAACCCTCTTCCCCGGACATCCCGCACAAAGGGAAATCTTTCCTTGACCTCCTGCAGCCTCGAAAGGAAATGCTCCCCGACCCTACGGCAATTCTCCAACATCCCTTCCTCTAAGATCGCATTCAGGGCGGCCACCCCTGCTGACGTGGCTAAAAAATTTCCTCCAAAAGTGGAGGCATGATCTCCTGGCTCAAAACTTCTGGCAATCTCTTCTTTGATCAACAGGGCCCCGATGGGAACCCCTCCGGCCAATGATTTTGCCACCGTGAGCATATCCGGCTGTATATCCTCATGTTCATAGGCGAAGAGCTTTCCGGTCCTTCCCATCCCAACCTGAACCTCATCCAGAATGAGAAGAATTCCCTTCTCATCGCAGGTTTCCCGGAGTCCTTTAAGATAACCCTCCGAAGGGATGTTCACTCCTCCCTCGCCCTGAATCGGCTCCAGAAGCACAGCGCAGGTCTTCGAACCAATCGCCTCACTTACCGCCTTGAGGTTATTGAACGGGACATATTTAAACCCCGGCATGAGAGGAGCATAGCCCTTGTGATACTTTGTCTGGCCGGTGGCGGTCAGAGTGGCAAGCGTCCTTCCATGAAAAGAGCGCTCCATGGTGATGATTTCGTATCGATCCTCGCCGGTTTTCTCTTTGGCATATTTTCTTGCGAGCTTCAGCGCTCCCTCGTTGGCCTCTGCGCCGCTGTTGCAGAAAAAGACTTTGTCCGCAAAAGAGTGTTTACAGAGGAGGGACGCCAATTCGATCTGGGGTTCGATGTAGTAGAGATTTGAGACATGGATCAGCTTTTCAGCCTGCGCCTGAATCGCCCGAACGACCTTCGGATGACAATGGCCCAGATTGCAGACCGCAAGCCCCGAAAAAAAATCAATATACTCTTTCCCCTCGATATCCCAGATCCGGGTCCCCTTCCCTCGCACCGGAAGAATGGGAAAACGATTATAGGTATGAGCGATATACTTTTCCGATAACATCATCAAACTTTGAGAATCCATCTTTACCTCTTAAAAAAGTTCGGAGTTATTAGTTCGGAGTTCGGAGTGTTTACTTCTTATTAACAGTTTTAAAATTGAATTAACGTCATCGGTAAAATCTCCCCTTTCCCCTCTTTTCCAAAGAGGGGTAATTCCTCCCTTTTATAGGGGAGGTTAGGAGGGATTTATGATGGGATGTCCTAACATTTAAGAGAGATTGATTCATCTCCGAACTCCCAACTCCGAACTCCGAACTTTTTTCTATTCTCGGGTGATCTGTGTTCCAATTCCCACATCCGTAAAAATCTCCAACAGGATGGCATGCTCGACTGTCCCATCGATGATATGGGTTTTATTCACCCCATCCTTGAGCGCATCGAGGCAGCAGTTCACCTTTGGGATCATCCCTGAGGAGATGACCTTCTGTGAAATCAACTCCTTCGCCTGCTTGACATCAAGGGTGGGAATCAATTGTTTCTTCTCATCCATCACCCCTCCCACATCCGTCAACAGGATCAGCTTCTCGGCTTTCAGCGCCGAGGCGATCTTGCCTGCCACCAGATCGGCATTGATATTATAAGTTTCACCCTCTTCCCCTACCCCAACCGGTGCGATCACCGGAATAAAATTCTCTTTCTCCAGCGATTCAATCACTCCGGGATGGATCGCCTTCACCTCGCCCACCATCCCGATATCAACGATCTCAGGGGTCTTATCCTTGCCGGCGCTTCTCGTTAACTTCAACTTTTGGGCAACAATCAGCCTCCCGTCCTTTCCGCTCAATCCGACCGCTTTCCCCCCCTGCTGATTGATCATGGCGACGATCTCCTTGTTCACCTTTCCCACAAGAACCATCTCCACCACATCCATGGTCTCGCCGTCCGTCACCCTCATCCCTTCCACAAACTCTGACTTCTTTCCCAATCGGGCCAGCATCTCACCGATCTGGGGACCGCCTCCATGGACAATGACCGGGTTGAGGCCGATATACTTGAGGAGGACGACATCAAGGGCAAAACTTCTCTTGAGCCTCTCTTCCTCCATGGTGCTTCCTCCGTACTTGATCACAAGGGTCTTGTTATAAAACCGCCGGATATAAGGAAGGGCTTCCACGAGCACCTTAGCTTTATCGATTGGGGTTTCCATTATTTGTACCCTCTTTATTTAAAATGTTGAGAATTAATTGCGGAATGTCGATTGCGGATTGCGGAGGGAAAAAGTAAAATCCGAAATCCGCATTCCGAAATCCGAAATCGTCATAGAATAAACCGACTCAAATCCTCATCTTCAACAAATCCTTTCAGCTTCTCTCTCACATATCCGGCATCGATCACCATCGTCTTCCCGCTCATCTCGGGTGCGTCGAAAGAGATCTCATCCAGCAATCTCTCCATGATGGTATAAAGGCGTCTGGCGCCGATGTTCTCCGTTCTTTCATTGATGAGGGCCGCCATCTCAGAAATCTCCTCGATGGCATCCCTTTCGTACTTCAGCTCCACCGATTCTGTCTCCATCAGGGCGGTATACTGCTTGATCAGGGCATTCTCCGGCTCTGTGAGAATCCGGATCAAATCCTCCTTCTTCAAAGAATCAAGTTCCACCCGGATCGGAAACCTTCCCTGAAGCTCGGGGATGAGGTCCGACGGTTTTGAAACATGAAAGGCGCCTGCCGCGATGAAGAGGATATGGTCGGTCTTGACCACTCCATATTTTGTCGAAACGGTCGTCCCCTCCACAATGGGCAGAAGATCTCTCTGAACCCCCTCTCTCGAGACATCCGGCCCATAAGTGGATTCTCTCCCTGCAATCTTGTCTATTTCGTCAAGAAAGATGATGCCTGACTGCTCCACCCGGTCAATGGCCTGTTTGATCACTGCATCCATGTCGATCAACCTCTGGGCCTCCTCCTGAGAAAGAACATGGAGAGCCTCCGGGACCTTTACCTTTCTCTGTTTCTTCTTCTTCGGGAAGAGGCTTCCGAACATTTCTTTGATGTTGATATCCATCTCCTCCATTCCCGAAGCGGTGAAGATCTCCACCATGGGCAGATTCCGGTCCATCACCTCCACTTCCACATACTTCTCATTCAGCTTTCCCGTTCTCAGCAATTTTCGGAGTTTCTCCCGCGTCTCTTTCGAATCCTCGCCCTCTTTCGGAGGCCCCTTCCTTGAGGCCGGAAGGAGCAGGTCCAGGAGCCTCTCTTCTCCAATCTCCTCAGCCTTCTGCTGGACTTTTCGGGTCTCTTCAGCCTTGACCATATTGACCGCCTGATCGGTCAGGTCCCTGACCATGGACTCCACATCTCTGCCCACATAACCCACCTCTGTAAATTTCGAGGCTTCGATCTTCAGAAAAGGAGCCTGGGCCAGCCGGGCCAGCCTCCGGGCGATCTCAGTCTTTCCGACTCCTGTGGGGCCGATCATGATGATGTTTTTGGGCGCAATCTCGTCCCGGAGGGGTTCTGGAATCTGCTGCCGTCTCCATCGATTCCTCAGCGCAATGGCGACCGAGCGTTTGGCGTCCTTCTGGCCGATGATATACTTATCCAGCTCCGAAACGATCTCCCGTGGCGTAAAGGTTTTATTCATAGCTCCTCAAGGATGATACGGTCATTGGTGTAGATGCAGATCGAGGCCGCAATCTTCATCGCCTCCTCTGCAATGGCTCTCGCATCTAAGTCTGAGAACTCGATCAGGGCTTTGGCTGCGGCATGGGCATAAGGACCGCCGCTCCCGATGGCGGTCACCCCGTCGTCCGGTTCGATCACATCTCCGTTGCCGGAGATGACCAGGGAATGCTCTCTGTCCGCAATGATGAGCAGGGCTTCGAGCCTCCTCAGTATCCGGTCCGTCCTCCAATCCTTGGCCAGCTCCACGGCCGCCCTGAGCAGGTTCCCATTATACTGCTCCAACTTCTCCTCAAACTTGGCAAATAGGGTGAAGGCATCCGCTGTGGCGCCTGCAAATCCGGCAAGGACCCTGTCCTGGTAGATCCTTCGAACTTTTCTCGCCGTGTGTTTCATCACAGTATGCTCAAGGGTGACCTGACCGTCCCCTGCCATGACCACCTTCCCTTTATGACGAACACACAGAATCGTTGTTCCTTTGATTCTTAACATAAATTTCTCCCTTTCACCTTTTACCTTTCACCTTACTGCGGAAACTCCTCGGATGCGCCTTATCGTAAACCTCCATCAGCTTGCCCGGGCTGAGGTGGATATACTTTTGAGTGGTTGAGAGACTGGCATGTCCCAACATCTCCTGAATCTCCCGGATATCCGCCCCCGCATCCAGAAGATGGGTGGCAAAGCTATGGCGCAAGCTATGGGGGCTCACCTTCCGGACAATGTTAGAAACCCTCGTATATTTCTTGATCAGCCTTCCAACGCTTCGGCTGGTCAGTCTTCCTCCCCTCAGGTTGATAAAGAGAGGTTCCCCGCCTTCAGGGTTACCTCTTTGATCCAAATATTTTTTTATCGCCTCGATGGCCTTCTCTCCGATGGGGACGATCCGTTCTTTTCTCCCCTTTCCCATCACCCTTACAATCCCCAAATTAAAATCCAGATGTTTTAAATTAAGCGCTACCAGTTCTCCCACCCTCAACCCGCTCGAATAGAGAAGTTCCAGAATGGCTCGGTCCCTCAAGGCGCTCTTCTTTGCCTCTGCCTCAGAGACTTTCCTCAACCGCGTATCAGATGATTCCATGAGCCGGAAAGCCTCATCGACTGTCAGCGTGGTAGGCAGCGTTTTCTCCGCTTTGGGCGTTGAGACGGCTTTGGCCGGATTGAAAGACACCAACTTTTCCTTTGTCAGATATCTGAAAAACGACCGGAGCGTTGAAATCTTTCTCGCTATCGAGCTCTTCTTATTCTTTCGATGAAGAACGCTCAGATATTTCCGTATAATGATTCGGTCCACCTTTTCCCATTCCGGCTTTCCCGATACAAAAAGGTCCTCCTCGTGACTCTTTAAAAATATCTCAAACCCCTCTAAGTCTCTCTGGTAACATCGGCAGGTGTGGGGTGAGGCATTCTTCTCTGCCGAAAGGTATTGAATAAATTGCCCGATGAAATCATCCTGCCCTTTTGAAAGAGCCTCCATTTCATCCGCCTGAAATGATGCAGATTTTGAAAATGTTACTAAAACAGGATTTTATAACACAAATTTCCAATTTATCAATAGGATTTTATTGCAACCCATCAATTTTTCTGAACTTTTAATGTTAATAGGAATTAATATTCTTTTGCTTATTTTCTTATTGACATTTTAAACTATTTTTGTATAAACTTTCTAATACAAACTTTATTTTAAGAGAGGGAGGTGATAGGGATGGCAGATCCAAGAGTTGCAAGAGTAACAGAGATTATTTCAGGTTCTCCTAAGGGGTTTGAAGATGCCGTTAAGATCGGGTTTGCGAGAGCGACAAAGACCTTGAGGGGCATCACAGGACTGCGTGTTGTTGATTTTCGAGTGGCTGTTGAGAACTCAAAAATTACTGAATACCGTGTTAGAATGGAGGTAATCTTCGTCCTCGAAACATAATTTGAAAGTCTAACGGCAAGGGTAACGAGGCCCCTGCCTACCGGCAGGCAGGCGTATCGTAAAATTCAAAATGACGTTTGTCGTTGTCCCTGCCCGCCGTAAAGATACCTTGGCAGGCGGGGAAGCTCGTATCCCTGCCTGCCGGCAGGCAGGGAGGCTCGTATATGGATGCTGGATACTCGAGCTTCAAGTTTCGAGATTCCTGCTTCGATACGAGCATCGTTACCGTAAACCCTTTTCTGTAACCGCAACCAGTAACCGAAATGCCTGCCTGCCGGTAGGCAGGGGCTTCGTAACCGCAACCCAAGCACCCGGAATAATTTCACGGTGTGTGGGTGTCTATACCGTTAGGACCCATTTGTTAAAAAATAGCCCTATCCTTTTTCAAGTCAAACCGACTTGTGAGAGATAGGGCTATTTTTTTGCGAGCTTTGGCCTATTTCAGCCGGATCTTCTCCTTCATCACTTTTATTAATTCCTTCTGACTAACCGTTGCGGTTCCAACCTTTCCGACCACAATTCCAGCCGCATGGTTGGCCAGTTCCGCCGCCCTTCGGATGCTGGCTCCTGCCCCCAATGCAAGGGCCATCGTCCCGATGACCGTATCTCCGGCGCCGGTCACATCATAAACCTCCCTTGCCTCGGTCGGCACAAGAAGCGGTCTCTGATGGGGCTCAAAGACGGCCATCCCGTCCTCTCCCCGTGTGATCACCAGCGCATCACACTTCAACCTTTTCAAAAGAGTCCTGCCCGCCCTGCCTAAAGAGATCTCATCCGTGATGGAAATTCTCGACGCAGAACTGGCTTCCCCTGTATTGGGCGTCACGATGGTCGCTCCTTTGTAAAAGAAGAAATTCTTTATCTTCGGATCGACCATCACAAATTTCTTTGACTCTCTGGCCGCACGGATCGTATCGCGTATCATCCCTTTGGTGAGCAGTCCCTTTCCGTAATCGGAAAGGATGACTCCATCAAACCTCTTGATATTCTGTTTTAAATAGCCCGAGAGGCTTCGAAGCGTGTAGGCTTTGGGGGGCCGGGTCATTTCCCGGTCGATCCGAACTAATTGCTGATGGTGGGCGATGATTCGTGTCTTGACCGTCGTCTGTCTTTCCTGCTCAATCAATACCCCACTTCGGTCCACTCCCATCTCATCCAGTCTTTGAGTAACCTTCTGGCCCATTTCATCATCGCCTAAAAGGCCGCACAGGGAAGCTTTCCCTCCGAGGGAGTGGATATTATTCACCACATTGGCCGCCCCTCCGAGGAGAAAGGTCTCTCTCTCCACCACCACCACCGGCACAGGAGCCTCAGGCGAGATCCGGGAGACCCCTCCCCAGATGAACCGGTCTAACATGATATCCCCAATGACCAGAATCCTGACCCCTGAAAACCTTTTGATAATCCTCTCGAACATCGACTTCTCCCTTTTAAATTGTCAATGATAATAGCTAACCAAAAATATTTGAAATTTCTCAGTCTTGTCATCCTGAACCATGCCCTGAACTCGTTTCATGGGTCGTTTCAGGATCTGATCCACCGGTTAAATCGAGATGCTGAACCAAGGTCAGCATGACAACAATAGGGTTTAAGATGTTAGAGATGAATTCACAGCCTAATTGAGTATTGGTAATTGACTATTGATCATTTCATGTTTTTAAAAAACTCCACCGTTCTTCTAAGCCCTTCCTCAATTCCAACCCTTGGATCATAATTCAATATCGCTTTCCCCTTTTTGATGTCTGCCAGCGAGTGTCTGGGCTCTCCTTTTCTGGGCTCCTCGTAAAGAGGAGGGATGTGCGAGCCGATAATATCCTGAAGGATCTTAAGCAGCTGGTTTAAAGATACCCTCCTCCCGCAGGCGACATTGACCGCTTCTCCCTGAATTCTCTCCGCATTCATCGCAAGAAGATTGGCGTGGACCACATTGTCGATATATGTGAAGTCCCGGGACTGTTCCCCATCTCCGAAGATGACCGGAGCACGGCCCGAGATAAGGGCATCGATAAACCTCGGGATGACAGCCGAATAAATGGAATCGGGATCCTGTTTCGGACCAAAGATATTGAAATATCTCAGCGAGATCGTCTCCAACCCGTAAAGTTGAAAAAAGAGCCGGCAATACTGCTCTCCGATAAACTTTTGCAAGGCATAGGGCGAAAGAGGATTGGGGACCATCTCCTCTTCTTTGGGAAGGGTCGGAGTATCCCCATAGGCTGAGGACGAGGCCGCATAGATCACCCGCCTCACCCCTGCGTCTCTCGCCGCCATTAGGATATTTAAGGTCCCCCCTACATTCACTTGATTTGAAGACATCGGATCCTCAACCGACCGCTGGACCGATGGAAGGGCTGCCTGATGAAAAACATATTCGATCCCCTCCACGGCCTTCTGGCAGGTGATCAGGTCACAGAGGTCCCCTTCGATCATCTCAAGGAAGGGATAAGCTCCCTCAAAGACTAAATTCTCCCTCTTCCCGGTAGATAAATTATCGAGCGCCCGAACCTGATGCCCCGCCTTGAGCAATGCCTCCGTCAGATTCGACCCAATAAACCCCGCTCCTCCTGTCACCAATACCTTCGCCATCCCTTGTTCCTCTCTGGTTTATTCTTTCTTGAATCATTTTATTTTACAACATCTTATTCAAATCCTCTTCAACGAATCAAGCCTAAAAAGAAACTCTCTTAATGCCTCACTCTTCCATGGATTTTCTCCGAGATCCGGTGGGGATTCTGGAAAAAATCTTATAGCGGATACCTCAACTTGTTGGCAAACTAAAAGGATGATCCCGTATATCAAGGGTTATTCTGCAAATGGACAATGTTACCCTTACCCTTAAAAATATGAACCATCCGCTTGATAAGATTTTCGGAGGAATTCCTGCCGGATCTCGGAGCTCCCCGATGCTTCAGTGACGCATTACCCTCACTCTTTCAGATGAATAGTAACTCCCAAATTGAGCGATTTTCTTGAATTTCATCGTAGGGCAACCCTTTAGGGTTGCTTCCAAGGCAAGGCTAAAGCCTTGCCCTACAAATCACCCTTTGGGCGATTTTGAAACGCAGGCTGAAGCCTGCGGCCACAGGATATTCTCAAAAGAATCGCTCAATTTAGGTAACTATTATCGGCTATTATCTACCTTTTCGGCTGTAAAGGGCAAAATAGAAGAAATAACGCTCAATCTCCTGTAATCGGGAGTTATATTCCTCCCCGCCCAGAACCGCGTCACAAAAAACCTCATGTAACCGGGTAATCTCTTTTAGCCGATGATGCCACCTTGCATCAGACATCGTCAAATAGAAGAGTTCCAATGCCCTTTCCACGGCAGACCAGAAGAGCTTCTCATCTCTTCCCTGCCATCGAATGGCCCTGCCGACCTCGCTTCCGATGTTTGCAAATTGCTCCGCCAGGGAAAGCTTCTGCCATCCCCCTTCGGATAACTCTTTGTGTTGGAATTTCATCTCAGGTCTTGATGAACCTTTCTACAATCTCTTTAACCCTCTTTTGAATCTCAGGATTCTCTATCCCCCTCGAACGATTACCTTGTGAGGGCTTTAAATTAATGACAGAATCAAACTGAATAAACTCCTCATCTTTCTTTTGCGGATAGAGATTAATCCCCCAGAGATGTTCCTGCTTCGAGCCTGAACCTAAAAGAATGGCTTCTTCATCCGCATGCAACTCTCCCCCGATCGCCATAATTTCCTTTTCGACATCCACCACCGCCTTGACCATCTCCCCAAAGCCCTCTTCCCCTATCCTGATCAACTCTTTTATATCAATATTTTTTTCAACTATTTTTATTTTCATCTTTCATTTCCTTTTTGGTCAACTGGCAGAGGCTTCGCTGGGGTGAAGATCGATATTGAAAAGATTGAAGCTTCCCACCTCTGGCTACCGGCAGGCACATGGCGGGGCTTTCCGGAAAGGTGATATCATTTATATTGTGCCCCTTGACCCCGCCTATCCCGCCATTGGCGGGATGGAGCGCTTGCCGGTCAGAGATGCCCCGGTGAAATTAAAGCCCTGCATCGCGAGATTGAAGAATGATTGGCTCGTCAAACGGATATAGAGATTCTTTAGGACCCTTCGGTGTTGAAGGGGCTTTAATATGCCCCTATTGAAATTGACAAAGCCATGCCATTCGTCGCTTTGATCACAAGTTACAAAGCGTCCGGAATCCTCCAGAATACACAGACCGACCCGGTTTAACTCTTGGCTCTACCTTTTGCGTGCAATATCGTGACACCGACGAGCTCTTTATCACGGTAATGATGAATAATATCTTCTTCCATAACGCTGTCGTTTGCTTGCTGTGGCTTTCTGAAGCTTAGATAAAGCACATCCGCCTCATCGTCATAATCGATCCATACGCGCTTGGAGGGCATCCTTAGGAGATAAGGAATGGACTCTATTACGTTGATCACTTTTTCCATACGACCTCCTTCTTACGAATCTTTCCTGGTTTCGATGTCATAAAAGCCGTTATGACAAATCCACCATTTTCCTCTTCTTTATATATTACCACAAGATGTTTCTCAGAGATAGAGGTTTCCGCATAGTGTTTAATTGCAATGAATTCATTCTGTCCACCACTAACTATCAAATCTGGGTTTTCTACGGTTTCAAGCATTATATCTTGGTTTCCGGCCATATAATCATGGGACTCCACAATATGAGACCATCTTTCAGATGTAAGCCTAATATTTTTACCGTTCTTCGAAAAAACGCTTCCTAACACTGTTTGACCTCCTCCCAATTTATTGCCAGACTTACCAATCCTAATGGTAGTGTGTCAGGAATCTTTTAACAACCCCTTCGTGTTGAAACTCCGCGACTTATTCGTTGAACCCCTTACTCTTTTTCGGTCTCCCCCAATTACCCTTCCCTGCAAAAAAAACCCTCCATCAACTTCGACCCGATAAACCCCGCTCCTCCGTGCATCTTGAAAACCAGGCTGAAAACAAAAGGATACACGGTAAGCATCACGAGCGGCGTCACCCTCATCCAGATCAACCCTGCCGTGGGATCCGTTGCTTCATTTCCAGGATCGTCTCAGGAACAAGATGATCTTTGGCCCACGCCTTTTGTTTCTCATCCAGCATGTCGCCGAGCCCGTGCAGGACGTTGCGCGCGGTATAAGTCTTTTTGATGAAGCCCATCGCCCCTTTCAGATATGCCGCCAGGCCCTTTCCCGTACGCTCCATGACAAGAGCATCGCTCACGGGAAATCCCGCTTTCAAAAAATACCAGCTGTCATAAAGATCCCTCGCGACTGCGGTCTTCCGGTCGGTCAGGGCGACAAGTTTATTGGTCAGCGCTGTTGTTTCATCGGCAATGGCAAGAGGCACTCCTAGAAACCAAACCGGTCGATAAACGTTATTCTTCCATACGCGCCGGCCCAGCTCGATCTTGATATTGGGATGTCCCTTCCCGTAATCAAAAAGGCAGAAAAGCGTGTTCTGTTTGTCCCGGAATTCCTTCGCTTCCCCATGCCGGGATAGGATCTCACGGAACCTGTCCACGTCCACGGCACTGAACTCCCGGAGCATGTCAAAATCAAGATCGAACGAAAACCTCGGAAGGTTGTAAAAATAATAAGCGCAGGTCCCTCCCTTAAAGGCGATTTTCTCGGGGAAAGCCTTGGCCAGCTCCGTCAGCAAAAGCGACAAATACCGCTTGTGAATATTCCGATCAAAAAGACGGCTCATAGAAGCCCCCGCATCTTTTTTTTTACCGTTTTTGGATAAAGTGCGCTTAGCTTCTCAAGAAACGTCTTATTCAGTTTGGGCGGATCATCAATATCCGGAAGATACCCGTAGTAGAAACTGTCCAGGATCGCGCGCTCGGGTAATGCCATCGCCACACCTTCCCGCGTGACCACCCCTTCGGTATTGAAAAATAGATCCCGTTTCATCGCCACATAGGTATAAAGCGTATTTCCGACCTTCTTCCGGTGGTCCCGCAAGGCCACCGATCCAACTTCGCCACGGGCCTGAAAATTGATCTCCGCATAAAAGAGCGCTGATTGGAAGGACACATACGAGGGCGACAGGATCCTGTTGGCAAGCTCGTACCGGTTGTAACGGTCATTCAGGGTGTAGTAGCCAGTGGCCAATCGAACCATAAGACCTTTCTCTGCCATCCGCACAACACTGATCTTGGCGTTCAGCGCATTCACCCGCCATAACATGCGCAAGTCCAGAGGCGTAAACACCGTCCGCCCGGATTCCATGAGTATTTTTAAACGTTCTGAATTGTTCATATTCCACTCATAAGTATACTGATTTGTATACTTATATGTTAATTATGAATTATTCATTGTCAAGCCCAGCGCAACACACGGCTGAACCCCACCGGTGGAAGGTGGCATGGTGGGGTTAGACTTGAGAATTGTCTTAGAAGAAACCCCGCCCCTCCCGTCATCAGCGCCTTCGCCATCTTTTCTTCCACTTAGCTACCATACAGAAACTTTAGAACCACATCTCTTTTATCAGGGCCAACTCTCTTTCCATAGCTTAAACAAGGGTAGATATGACCTCAGCCATTTTGGCCTCATGGATTTTGAGAATGATTGTAGAAACTCTTTAACTCCCTAAACTCCAACTCCAGAAGAGCATGTCTTTGGGCCAGTTCTTTGTTCCGGTCTGCCAATTTCGAAATCACCACAGAGAAATGGAAGACGATAAGGAGGAGAAACATAAAGGCGAGTAGAACGACCGCAGACAAATAAAAAATGCCGGTAATCTGACTGAAGAATCGAGATAGAAAATATTCAGGCCATATGCTAAAAATCAGTATCACAGCCCCGGTGAAAAGCCAGAGAAGGGAATACTCCTCTCGCAGCTTTTCCTTTCGGATCAGCTCAAATGTGATGATCAGCAGAATAATACTTAACGCCCCGATGAAGAGTTGAATTTTTATAAGCATCTTTTCCTCCAGTTTTAACTTTACAGTTGATAAAAATCATATAAAAAGGGAGGTGGGCGTGCTGTAAAACCTTTACAGCGGCACCTTTAAACGTTTTACCACTCACTTTTCAAGCCTATCGCAAAGACCGCCTCAAGTGAAATCGTTGGTTACCCATAAAACATATGGCTCTTCGCGTAAGTGAGTGGGTCATTTTAGTCATTTTTCTCCCCCAGGTTAAGGAAATGTCTCTTTTTCCCCCTCTTTGGCAAAGAGGGGTGAGGGGAGATTTTATCAATCATATACAACCCCATATCCTTTCCATCACCCCGTCTATGTTCTCA
>VGRU01000041.1 GCA_016875255.1 Deltaproteobacteria bacterium | reverse complement strand
GTTTGGTGAGTCTGGATGGATCGGAATCGCAAACATACTTCAGATGAACATTGGGAATCTCTGAAAAAACCCGAACGTGGTTCTTCCCCCAAGCCCCGGCTCCCACCACTGCAATTCCGATCATAAAACCCCCTCTTCAAAAACCAATATTCAATGGCCAATGATCAATGGTCATTGAATATTGTTAATTGATCATTGATCATTTTGTTTCTTTGAGCCCCATTCCTTCGGCGCATCCTTTAAGGTGCCACCCCAATAAATAAGCATAATTTGAAAATCTGTTTCTCCACCTTTTTACCGTAAAACCAGTCAGGATGCAAACCAGGGCCATTGATAATAATTCAATCGATAGTCTGATCAGCAGCCCTATCAGAAGAATGAACCATTGCCCTACCCCTCTATTCTTTTTAAAAAATTGATAGCGGGAGCGATAATACTCGACCTTTGCCCTCTTTTTGTCCTTCTCGGCGCTCTTTCCTTGAAAGTGATAAACTTCAGCCTGAGGCACGTGATAGACCTTCCATCCCGCTTTCTTCATCCGATAGCACCAATCCGTCTCTTCAAGAAAGAGGAAGTAATCCTCATCTAACAACCCCACCTGCTCCATTGCCTCCCGCCTTACCATCATACAGGCGCCGATGACCGAATCGACTTCGATGGGCGTGGAATAACCTCTCTCCTTGCCGGGAAAACGATCCGGAAATAGCCATCTCAGAAGACTTTTGTTAAGAAGCTCTGTGGCCAGAGATGGGAAATTGGCAATGGAGTTCTGCTTGGAACCGTCCGGATTCAAAAGCTGTGCTCCCGCCACACCCGCTTCCGGATGGGTGTCCATAAAAGAAAGCAATGCTTCAACGGCCCCTTCCTTCACCTGAGTATCCGGATTGAGGAGGAGAATATAATCCCCTCTGCATCTTTCCAGCCCCTGATTGACCGCCTTTGCAAATCCTAAGTTTTTATCGTTTTGGATAATAAAGACAGAGGGAAAAGCTGTCCTCACCTCACTCCCGCTTCCGTCCTGAGAGCCATTATCCACAACGATGACTTCTTCATTAAGCCTCCCTTTATATTGAAAAATGGATCCAAGGCAGTTAAGAAGATCATCTTTTGTATTCCAGTTGACAATGATAATCGAAAGGTCCATTAACACCCCTTATCGGTGACAACTCCAGTGGGTGAAACATAAACCACACCTCGCTTCCTACTTTCATTGAGGAGGGTACGAAGAAAAGGTTTTATTTTTTCAACAACCGGCCGGAGACTCCTGTATTCTTCTAAGAATCTCAGACGGTCTGTCCTCGTGATCGTTTCAGGAATAGAGGTGTTTAGCTGAAGAAGGTTCTTCATCAAACGTCTCTCGCCCACCCTGACATTCAGCCGGACATCCTCAAGATCGAGCAGGTAAAAATCCCATCGCCCTTCGTTCTCCCGAACCAATACATTACATGCCTTCATGTCCTGATGATAGATCCCCTTCTGATGAAGAGAAGATAGCCAATGGGCAAACGCTTTGACAAATGCCCTTTTCTTCTCCCTCCCCTCTAAATCGCTTAAAATATACCGGTCCATCTCAAGGCCATCCCGAAGGGCCTCCATAAACAAAAAACTTTCCCTTTTCCCCGACCAGCCTCTTCTTTCCAAAAGGGCCAGGGGGGTAATCGAAGAGACCCCTCTTACTTTTAACCCATTTCCTCCCACCCATGCTCGTATACCTTTGGAAGGGAAAAGATATTGACTCCATCGCCCTCTGCCATAAGGATAGATGAACTGTTTGACATAAATATCTTTGTCTCCACGCTTTAAGTAAGAAACTGTGCTTTTTGTATCTTTTTTGATCAATTCGCATGGCTCCCGGCTGGAGATCCGGAGGTGTTCTTCTACCCCCTGGATTACCTCTTCGAGGTCAAATTCCCTTCGGCGGTAGACGATTCGATCATTCTTTTTGACGACAGAAAACTCTGTGCTCTCTTTCAGACAGCGCTTCGTTCTGCTCCTCCATTGTCTTTTCTGGAGGCGAACCATCCAGGAGTGGATTTTCATAAGATATTCTTTTTTCTCTTTTGAGGAGATCGAATCTCCTTCAAAATATCGGTCGAGAAATCTCAAATGTTCCTTCTCTCCCCATACGGACCTCAGGGAATGAAAGAGGTGAGACAGATTCCACACCCTCTGATCCAGCGAAACCGACCTGAGGATTCTGGCCCGATGGAGATCGATCAGGAAGAAAGACCGGTCATCCCGCAGGAAGTTCCCGGCATGAAGATCTTTATGGAATAATCCTGAATCGTGGATCCTCCGCACGGTTTTTGCCAACTCATCCACCGAAGAGCCTTCTCCTGCGATCGCGGGTTCCTCAATCAACGAAACCCCCGACCCAATGGCTTCTGAAAGATAGATGCTCTCTTTCGTGCAACCGAAATGTCCCTTCTCTATCCAGCCCAAAGGTTGTGGGATGTTGAGATTCCTCTTTTTTGATTGATACGCAATGAACCATTCCTTTCTCGCTTTGGAGGGGAGGAAAAAATATTTTAAAGATCGAAGCCCTCCTTTCGTTCTATCCCTCTTTAAAAATATTCTTCTCCCATGGGGCAGGGTAAGTATGGCAGCCCAACGGAGCATTGACTCCTTGATCACCTTTGCTCCTGCCTTCTGAGCGGAAGAAACCGGATCCTCAAAGAAGGCGGCCGGAAGAAGACTCCATATCTCTTCTTTCAAACAGCCTTTGATATCCCCCTGCGAAACGATTTTATAAGATGATTTGGCCATTTCTTTCAAAGATTCCTTTTCGTGTCCTCATGATCCTAAACCTTCTTTGTCAATTCCTTGATGACTGAAAGAAGATATGGGGAATTGACTTCGAAGGAATAATTCTTTTCCACAATCTCCCTTCCCTTAAGTCCCATTTCCTTTCTCAGTTCCCACTCATTGATCAATTTCAAAAGACGATCCTCCCATTGAGCCTCATTTTCGGCCCAAAAACCATTCACCCCATCTTGTACAATCTCTCTGTTGATTCCAACCGGAGTACAAACCGCTGGAATACCTACGCTGTTGTACTGAAGAATTTTCAAACCGCATTTTCCTTTTGACCAGAGATTATCCGTGAGAGGCATGACACCAATATCAAAACTTTTAAGATCTTCCACTTCTTCCGCCAAGGACCATTTTTTCTTAATGATGGGCACGTTGGCTGAATCTAAAAATTCGCTACACACTATTTTAATCTGGATATTAATCTGTTTTTTAAAGATATTTTCAAAGATTGGGATGAGGTTCCTTAAAAATCCTAAACCACTCCTGCTCCCAAACCAACCAATGGTAATTGGCTTTGAGTGATAAAATTCTTTTTTTAAAGTATATTGAGACAAATCGATCGAGGTGGGGATGACCACAACATTTGGATTATATGGAAGAGCCTCTGATTTCAAAAACTGATTTCCTGCGATCACCCCATCCACCCGTTTCATCATAAAAGCAAACTTTATCCTCCTCGAAAACGAATACGGATTTTTCGATCTGGGGCTTCGGTACATAATCGCATCGTCAAAATCATAGATTATTTTTTTTGCCTTTTGTCGAAGGTACAAAAATTCTATCGGCGAAAAAAGTTTTCTTTGGATAAAAATGATGTCATACTCCCCCACCGTATTATAAAAACTCCATTTATCAAGAAAATTGTGTTTAAAAGAATGAGTCGAAACATCCATGCCCATTCTTTTTAAATAAGGGATAAACTGAACTACGCGATAACGACAACTGGGAGCTTCCAGATGATGAATCAAAAAGGCAATCTTCGTCATCCTTCCCAAGTCCTCCATTAAAGCTTTCGAGCCACCAATAAGATAGATTTTGCAAAATCGATTGTAAAAAAACGAAAAACGGGAGCAAAAAGGTATACTTTCATAACGTATGTTAGAAAAGGAGCATTGAATAACCGGAAGAGTTCAATCGAGTCAAATCGTTGGCTCAAGAACAGAGATCCCAGTTCCTCATGGTGGTAGGGTGTACGATGGCTTACATCTTTCCAATACCGTCCTGGCGTATAAACATCGGGGGTGGTTAGAATGACCCTTCCCCCCGGTCTCAATATCTCAAATATGTTTGCCACCATCTCCCTTCCGCTCTCCCAATCCAAATGCTCGATAACGTCAAAAAGGAGGGCCATGTCAAATTTCTCCTTGATTTCCTCAAATGAAGTATAGTCATGCTGGTAGGAAGGATCAATATCCAAGCTTTTATAGAGGATTCGGGGATAATATTTCTTAATTCGGTTACCTAATTCACGATGATAGGCGCCGATGTCGAGAACGGCTTCACCGTCTTTCAAATATTTTAGAATGAATGGGAGACGTTTTCTCACGATCCTCAAATTCCAGACCTCAGGATATTGTTGATGAACTTTTTCACGCCACTGAAACTGTTCACTCCAGGGCACTGTGTTCATTTTCTCAATACCGCCTTCCTTCTTCTCGGACCCCCAAAAATTAACGTTGGGGAAAAGAAATTCTTCGGTAATCCTTTGGTAAAAAAGTTTCCCTTGAATAAAAGGGATATCAAACTGCGCCAGGGTTCGACGAAAATCCAATTTATCGAGAATCAAATGTTTGAATAAAATTTAAAAGATGTGCCTGGGTTATCTCTAAGGTGTAACGTCTTGCTACCCTGAGGCCTTTTTGAATCATATTATCCCTTAACTCCTTTTTTTCTATAAGTGCCAGAATCCCCTCAACTATTTTATCGGGTCTATGGGTCGGGACAAAATAGGCGAAATCCATCTTCTCATCGAAATTTTTATAACTCGATATTTCAGTAAGTATTGAAGGCACACCAGAGGCAAGAGCCTCCATCGCTGGCAAACCAAACCCTTCAACTTCAAGGGAGGAAGAGATAAAGATATCGGTGTTTCGATAAAGGTTTGCCATCTCTTTTTCGGATAGTGCTTCATAGAATCTATCCACAATATTTCGATCTAACTCCTTTCTGGAAGGGGGGGTAGGAGAAACTCTGGTCAGTTCTACATTGACCCCTTTATCTTTCAGCAATTTTATTGCAATGAGAGTATCCTGTATACCTTTAAAACCTACCTGCATCGCACCCACCGATAGGATGCTTACAACTTCGTTTTCTCCCCAAACTCTTTTTTCGTCAGGGTAGAAAATCCTTTGATCTATCCCATTCTGTATTAAATGACATTTCTGCCTATATTTCTTTTCTATTAGCTCTACAAGATGCTTTGACACGGCAGCTTTAACTGTTGGAAGCGCATAGACAGATTCAACTCTCTTGATCTTCCTCTTCGATTTCAGGATATTTATATATTGCCTAATGTTGGAGCGAATCCCTTCCCTTAAATACTTCTCTCGTATAAATTCTTTTTTAACTCTTGCCATATACTTTATGGGTTCGTAACCTTGGCAAAGGTGAACTACTTTTCTCCTCTTATGTTTAAAGAGATATTCCACATCACTAATGTGCGTTCCAACATATATATCACAATTTGGGACATCGTCCAGGTTGTCCCTTTGGGAGATTATCAATGGTTCGGATATATCCAATTTATTTTCACATCTTTTCGTTAGGAGCACTGCTTCATACCCAATTCCTCTCAAGAGAGTGACATGTTGCAAAACAACCTTTACTCCACCTGACATGCCAATATGGTTAATAAAATATCCTATTTTCATCCGAAATACTTTGTCCTCACATCATCCTTTACCAAACCTTATCACTTCTTGGGTGGGCAGGCATTGATCGTATCTTTGAAAACTTGGGTTATCGCACTAAAATTTATTTTATCCGAATGCATTTCTGCTTTCCTCCTTCCCAGATGTGAAGCCTGGTGTCTAATATTTTCTTTTAAAAAATATCTGACCCCCACTTTCAATTCCTCCAGATCTCTTATGCTTCTTATGACAAAACCATCTTTCCCATGATTCAAAACCTCACTCGCTCCAGTAGAAGAGGTTGTAATTACCGGTAAACCGCTGGCAAGGGCTTCCAGGACAGTGAGTGAAAATGCATCATAAAAAGCAGGATGGATGAAAAGGTCTGTTGCTCCATAATACTTCTCCGGTTCATTCGTAGAACCTGCAAAAACCATCTCTTCAGAGATATTTATTTTCTTTGCCAGACAGAGATAGGGAGCTTTGCGATCTCTTCCTAAAACAAGAAGTTTAAAGGGAGGGGCGCCTTCTTTTTTAAGGTCGGCCAGTGCCTTCATCAAAAAGACCAGCCCTTTCATCCTGAAATTATTGGAGACAAAAAGCATGACGAATTCATCGCCAATGCTAAGTTTTCTCCTGATCTCGTCGCGGTATTGACGATTGCGAGGATGAAAGCGTTCTGTGTCAACCCCATTATAGATGACGACAATCCGGTCCTCTGGGACCTTATACCATCGTATCATATCCCGTTTGACCATATCCGAGATGGCGATGATCTTCTTAAAACTCTTTTTCTTATAGGGTATGCTTTCAATATAACCCTGGGCCCACTGCTTGGGGCTCAACACTCTTCCAAAAAATTTAATTAACCAAACCAACGGGTTGCCATAAGCCTGAAGGCTTCTCCAGAACCATGCCCAATGGACACCGCCGTGAGGTTGGATCACATCTGCCTCCAGGGTGTTTCCAACCCCGAGCGTCACATCATAATTTCCTTTTTTTATCTCTCTCGTTGCCTTAATAGCAAAAGAGAGAAGACGAAGGCTCTTCGGAAACGGAATCGTTTTCACCCTGTGGAGGGAAATCCCGGGAATTTCTTCCTCCCAGCGCTCTGCATAGACATGGACCTCGTGGCCCTCCTCGGCCATCCGGGCGCAGAGATCCACCAGATATCTTTCCGCTCCTCCCTTGCTCCTGGAAAAATTAGGAATGGCTGTGGCAAACCTCATATGCGAATCACACGAATGAAAATAATGCGAATGTTACGAATGATAACTAGTGCCCCAATGGGGCTTGAACGACAATAGCCCAGCGATTCATCGCTGGGGGTATAAAATAATAGAACAGTCCCATTGGGACGACTGAATCCTACCCCCAAACATACCGTTCATCGTAATCGATCCTGTGTCGTCTTAAAAACTCAATGTATTCCTCCTGAAATGTCTTCCGCTTATGATGCTCCCCCTGACTTTCAATATACCGGATCGTATCTTCCAATAGGGAAACATTTACGCTGAAGGCGCCATATCCCTCCTGCCATGCAAATTTCCGTAAGCCGGCAAAGGTGTCATGAATCCATTTTGAGGAACCGCCTTTGATGAGTTGCACTGCCTTTGACACCGGAAGAGTTGCGGGAAGCGATAGAAGGACATGAACGTGATCCTGGGTTCCACCTATGGATAACGCCTTCATATTATTCTCTCGTGCGATCCCACCCATATAGGCCCACAATCGATTCTGCAAGTCGGGTGTGATCATGGCCTGGCGTTCCTTTGTACTGAAAACGATGTGAATATAAAGGCTGATGTAAGAATTGGCCATTTTCAGACCCCTTTTTCATTCGTCCCCATGGGACTTCTTTTTTCATTTACATCACCGGCGATAAATCGCCGGCCTATTATCGATTATCCCTATCGGGATCTTTTCCATCTCCCGAGCCCTATTATCTTCTGATAGAATTCCTCTACTGCCTCAGCCTGGTGATCCAGACGAAACTCGCGTTGGGCTTTCTCATGAGCCGTTTTACCCATTGACTTCCTCAACTCTGGATTTCTGAGGAGTTGAAGGGTCGCCTCTGTCAATGCTTCCGGCGTATCTTCAACTACAAAACCTGATATTCCATCCTCCACTAATTCAGGTAAGATCCCTCGATCCGCAACGACGGCTGGTTTTCCCATGGCCATAGCTTCTCTCAAAGCTCTCGCTGTTCCATCCGAACCTGGCATCAGGAAGACAAAAATATCCATACAGGCCAATGTATCAAGGTAGTTTTCCGTCTGATAACCCCCGAGCGCCACCCACGGCTCGATGCCAAGTCTCCTCATCGGTTTGATGACGCTCTCTTCCATCTGGCTCGAACGGCCCACCAGAAGCACTTTGATCTTTGGATATTCTTTAACAATACGTTTCACCGCATCTAAGAAGACCTTTGTCCTCCGATACTTCTGGAACCGCGCCACCATTCCGATGACGATCTCATCCTTTCCAATCCCGAACATGGACCTCATGTCCTTGAATTCTCTCTCAGGATGGTATCGGTCCAGATCTAAGGCAGGGTTGATCTTGCAGACTCTA
Organism: Deltaproteobacteria bacterium; assembly: GCA_016875255.1. Next base: position 11,859 of record VGRU01000041.1, on the reverse strand, counting down.
TCATTTGGAAGTCCGAAATGTTTCGCATCCTCTCTTCTCGCCCGATCAGAGAAAGTGATCATCCCGTCGGTCAGTTTCGAGATGAGGAGACGATTTCCTGGGTGAGGGCTGATCGGATCCCGTTTATGATCGGTCCGGATGACGACGACGGGAGAACCAGACCTCCTTGCCGCAATGCCTCCTATAATATGGTCGTGAGATTGGTGGACATTCAGCACGTCCACATTTTCTGCGCGGAGGTAATCGGTAAGGTCCATAATATCAGAGAGAGTATCCTTGATCGAAGAAGGGGAATAAAATTTCAGGGGGCGGTTCAAACGAAACCGGTCTGTTGCACGAACACTTCTTTCCAGAACCCTTTTTTCTAAACTATCCTCGACAGGAAACGGAGGCTTTCGATAAGCGAGAGTAACATCATGACCTCTTCTCTCCAATTCTTTACAGAGACTCACAATCGGCTCAGAGGGCCCTGTCCATTTCCAATCGCTGAAGAGATGGAGGATCTTCATATTTTTCAGGACATAAAGTCATTCAGTTACGGTCAGGGCAACGATGCCCGTATCGTTATTAGAAGGCTACGGTTGTCGTTATTGAAGCTCGTATCGACGCTGGAGACTCGAGATTCAAGTTTCGAACTTCGTGCTTCGATACGAGCATCGTCACCGTGAAACGAGATTGATTTTAACCAAAACGCCTGCCTGCCGGCAGGCAGGGGCTTCGTAACCGTCACCTTGACCTAAGAAAACCTTTATTTGGGTTGCTACCTCATCCATTTCTGATTCGGTAAGCTCGGGAAAGAAAGGGAGAGAGAGAATTTCTCTTGAACTCTTCTCCGTCATTGGAAAATCTCCTCTGCCATAACCCAGTTCCCTATAAGCCTTCTGAAGATGGATCGGGATAGGATAGTGGATGAGGGTATCGATCCCCTTTCCTTTTAAAAAAACCTGAAGACCATTTCTTCTCTTTGATCTAATAACGAAGAGGTGATAGACATGGTGGCTTCCTTTCTTCTCCACCGGACAAACCACCCCTGACCCCTCAAGCTTCTTCTTGTAGATGGAGGCTTTCCTTCTTCTCTGCTCATTCCATTGATCGAGATACCTCAATTTGACCCGCAGGAGTGCGGCCTGGATTTCATCCAGACGGCTGTTGCCTCCCTTAAGAATATGCTCATATTTCTTCTTCTCTCCATAACATCGAAAAAGCCGGAGTTTTTCATAGAGTTTCTTGTCATCCGTAATCACCATGCCGCCGTCTCCGGACCCGCCCAGGTTCTTCGTTGGATAGAAGCTGAAACAGCCCATGGCTCCGAAGGAACCAACCTTCTTTCTTTTATATTCTGCGCCGTGGGCCTGACAGGCATCTTCGATGATTGTGAGATCGTAACGGTTGGCAATATCCATAATTCCATCCATATCTGCGGGGAGCCCGTAAAGGTGAACAGGAAGGATGGCTTTGATCCTCTTCCCCCTTCGATTCTTCAAAAGATTTTCCAACCCATTTGGGTCTATGTTATAGGTTTCTGGATCAATATCCACGAAGAGGGGTTTTGCTCCTGTGAAAGAGACGGCAAGAGCGCTGGCGATGAAAGAATTGGCGACGGTGATAATCTCATCGCCTTTCCCGATCCCGGCCGCCTTCAAGGCCAGGTAAAGGGCATCCGTTCCGCAATTCACTCCCACTCCATATCGAGCCCCGCAATAACGGGCAAACTCCTCCTCAAAGGCAGAGACCTCCTTTCCGAGAATGAACCTCCCCTTCTCAAAAACCCGCCTCGCGGCCGAGAAAATCTCATCCTCAATCTCTTTGTACTGCCTGGTCAAATCGATGAATGGAACCATCTCTACCTCAAATGCGGATTGCGGAATTCGGATTTCGGAATTTGAAAACCAATTTTTTAATCTTTGTATTCCGCAATCTGCAATCCGCATTCCGCATTACTTTTACCCCCAGTACTCCCCCTTATACTTCCTGTAAAACTTGACCGTCTTTCGAAGGCCTTCTTCAAGAGAGATCTTGGGCGCCCATCCTACGACTTTCCTGACTTTGGAAATGTCCGTATAATAATCCCCTGGCTCCACTTCCTTCCGCTCTTTTGTAAATTCGGTGAAGGCTACCTTCCCCGAGCCGGCGACCTCTACAATCTTCTTGGCCAGATCGATGAAGCTGATGGGAACGCCTGTCCCGACATTAAAGACCTCTCCAAAAGCTGTCGGACAAGCAGCGACTTGAAGAAAACAGTCAACGAGATCATCCACATAAAGAAAATCTCTTAAAATATGACCATCACCAAAAACGGGAATCACCTCATCATCGATCGCCTTCCGGATAAACCAGTTGAACACACCATACTCATCGTGGGCCATCTGGTGCCGGGGTCCATAGGTATTGGTAATCCTGAGACAGGTCCCGGAGATCTTGTGGACATCGTCGTAGACCAGGACCATCTTCTCTGCAGAGAGGTTGGTCACCGCATAGATGCCTTTGGGATTGGTGGGGTGGTCTTCTCCGACGGGAAGTTTTACACTGGCCCCGTATTCCCCTCTTGTCCCTGAAAAGATGACCTTTACTTCCCGATTATATTTTCGACACGATTCAAGAAGGACCAGCGTTCCCCGGCAGTTGATGTCCAGGTCCTGAATGGGGTTCCGGATGCTATCCACATGGTTAACCTGACCCGCCAGATGAAAGATGAAATCCTGATCTTTCACCAGATAGTCCATCGAATGTTCATCCCGGACATCGCTGAAATTGATCTGGATCTGGTCCAGGATCGCCTTCACATTGAAAAGGTTCCCTCCCAGGCGCGGCATCATATTATCGACGATCGTCACCCTGGCTCCTAACTCCATTAGCCGGATGGAGAGATTCGATCCGATGAAACCCAATCCCCCTGTCACCAGCACCCTCTTTCCTTGAAAGGCTTCCTCATTGAGAGCCATCTTTCATCTCCTTTTAAGTATTTTGGATCACTTTAGCTCTTTGACATATTATTAAATCCCCCTTTCTCCCCCTTTTCCAAAGGGGGAGTCACATTGGGGGGAGGAATCTCCTCCCTTTGAAAAAGGGAGGGCGGGAGGGATTTATTTGAGTTTATTATCTCCCAGAGTTTGGCATATTTGATGAAGACATAGAACATCGTTGAAACGATGATGATCAATCCGGGCAGTCCATCCCGAAATCCGGATTTGAAAAGATATTCTTTGATAAAACGGAAAGGGGGATGAAAGAGGAGTCTGAAGAGACTGAACTTCTCTCCGCTTTGGGCCATATCTTCAGCCGCAATCTTCGAGTATTTATCAATCGTCTGAATCTGATCGGAGATATCCCGATAAGTATAATGGAGATATTTGTTCTTCAAAACGGAGACCTTGCCATCCACCGTGATCTTGGCATGGAGCCCGCCTTCCCACCTTCCTTTATCCCTCCGGTGGAGCCGTATCTCTCCGTCCGGATACCATCCGCCATACCGAATCCATTTCCCAAGGTAATAGGTCTGACGATAGACAAAGAAACCACTCACGCCCTCAGCGCTGTCCCTTAACATCCTTCCAATCTCTTCAACCAACTCCGGAGGGACCTCTTCATCGGCGTCAACGAACATGATCCATTGCCGTGTGGTCAGATCGGCCGCATACTGATACTGATCGCGATGGCCCTCGAATTCCCTCCGGTAGAGCTTATCTGTGTATCGCTGGCAGATTTCATAAGTTCCATCCGTGCTTCCGGAATCAACAACCACCAATTCCTCCGCCCACTGAAGGCTTTTCAGGCATCGCTCAATGGTGCGATGGTTGTTAAAAGTCAGAACATAGACGGAGATGGGAAGTTTATCAGTCATCTTATTTGCCATAATAGACATGACCAGGGTTCAATCATCAATAACCAAACCCCAATAACCAAATAATAACCAATCACCAAATTCCAATCGCCAGACAAAACAAAAATAGTTTGTAACACTTTAGCGGTTTGAAAATCTTTGTAAAACCCCTCCCGACCTCCCTCCTTCGGCAAACTCAGGACAGGTTTGCCAAAGGGAGGAGATAAGGGTTTCCCCCTTTGGCCTTTTTATCCTGCCAAAGGCAGGCAAAGGGGGATTAAGGGGGATTTTATGATAAATCTTTTGGTCAATTGACTCGTAAAACTCTTTTTTTCAAAATGCTAAAGTGATACAAAAATTCAAATTTTCTAAACTCTTTTGTTTGGAACATTTAAGGCTACCTCTAAAAATGTCATTCCGGCGAAAGCCGGAATCCAGAAGCTCTTGATATGACTGGACTCCGGTTTTCACCGGAGTGACGAATTTGGAATTATTAGAGGTTCCCTTAAAATTTGGTCATTTGAGATTGTTTCGAATTTCGGATTTCGTGCTTCGAATTTTGACCTCCTCGGGGGTGCTTGGAATTTGGTTATTTAGAGTCTGTTTATAAACTAACGGTTCCCAAAAAGGCCGTCATTCCGGCGAAAGCCGGAATCCAGTTCTTTCAAGACTTTCTGGATGCCGGATCAAGTCCGGCATGACGAGAAAAGTGCATTTATAAACAGACTCTATTTAATAAGCCTCCCAATTTCTTAACAACTACCTCTTCCACCTCATCCACAGTGATCCCTTCCATGCACCGGTGGTCCGTAGGGCAGACCCTTTTAAAACAGGGACTGCATGAAACCTCCTTCTTCACGACCACATGGCCATCTCCCCAGGGGCCTGTGGCAACCGGGTCTGTCGAGCCGAAGATGGCCACAACAGGAGTTCCTACTGCCGAAGCCACATGCATCGTTCCGGTGTCATTCGAAATCAGAAGACGGCACTGTTCCAGAAGGGCGGCTAATTGAAGGAGACGGGTCTTGCCTGTGAAATCAATTCCTCCGCTTCCTAAATGTTTCAAGATTTCGTCAGCCATGGACCGTTCTTCCTCTCTCCCGAAAATAAGCGCAGTTGACTTCCATTTCTTGGAGAGCCTTCTTCCTAATTCAGCAAATCGATCCGGATGCCAGCATTTGGCCAATCCGTAAGCGGCTCCCGGATTGATGCCGATCAAGGGCCTTCCATCCAAAAGTCCCCGTCCTTTTAAAACCTCTTCAGCCCATTTTCTATCCTCTTCTCCGAGGTGGAGACGAGGGGAAGCAAGATCGTTCATCTTCCCAAAGGGTCCCAGCAGTTCTTGATAATAGTGAACCCGATGGATGCGAAGCATTTCTTCCCTTCGAGGAATCCCATGAGTGAGCAAGAAAGACCTCCCTTCGTCTTTGTAACCCACCCGGATCGGGATTCCGGCCAAAAACATCTGGAAAGCGGAACGAAAGGACCTCGGCAGGATAAGTCCCAGATCAAATTTCTTTTTCTTTAATGAACGGCTGACCCTGAGATCTTCAAAAATGGACCTGACGCCTTTCCTTTTCTCAAAAGGGATGATCTCATCCACAAAGGGAGAGGTCTTCCACAAATCGGCCAGATGGCTTGGGACAAGAATAGAAACCCTGGAGTTGGGAAAACGTCTCTTCAATGCTTCGAGGGTCGGATAGGTGAGAATGGTGTCCCCTACCCAGTTCACCCCTCGCACCAAGATACGATTCACATTGCTGAAATCTGATTTCAACGCTCTTTCCTTTTCCTGCTTAAAAGGGGACAGGCTTAACATCTGTCCCCTTTTGATGTCTCTTTTTAAATTATTCTATCCAATCTTTAAAGTCAACCCTTCGACTCCCCATAATAAATACTGGAACTCGCTCAGGGTTGACCCTGAGCGGTATTTCTACCTCCCATCTTCAAATGCGAGGTTTGGCGCCGTCGAATGGGTCAATAACAAAATATTTTCAAACAGTTATAGACAATACCTCTCTTGTTGCTTTAAAAACATCGTCGACTGTGATTTCCTCCAGGCACTTGAGTCTCTTGCAGGAGCGATCCCTGCAAGGATTACATCCCACATTCTTGATGACCTTTTTATGGGGTCCAAAAGGCTCGTTCAGCACCGGATCTGTCGGACCATAAATGACCACTACGGGAGTCCCCATCAGGGAAGCGATATGCATTGGCCCCGTATCTCCCCCAATATAGAGATCGCAGTGCCTGTATACCTCGCCTAATTGGGTGAGGGAGATGGTATGGGGGCCGAGAATGGAAGATTCTTTCATCCTCCTCTGAATCATTTTTACCCATTCCAGTTCACCCGGACCCCATGTGAAGAGCACCGTCGCATCCATCTCCCGGATCAGTCGATCTGCCAGCCGGGCGTATTGGTCGGGTAGCCACCTTTTATATGTAGTCTTCGGGCTGGTTCCGGGATGGATCGCAATGGAAGGGCTCTTAAGCGGAGGGAAGAGTTGATTAAAAAAAGAATTCACATATCCCCTGTCCTCAGCCGGGATAAAGAGTGGATAGTCCTCAGGCTGAACCTCTAAACCCATTCCTTTCAGGAGATTAAAATTCTTTTTAAACCGACTGATTCTCTCTTCAGGAAGCTTCACTTTGATATTCGAAAACAGGAAATTTCCTTCTTTGCTCGACCTTCGATCAAATCCGATCCGTTGAGGAGAGCCAGAGAGGAAGGAGAGGAGGCCACTCTTCAAAATGCCGTGGAAATCAAGGACCAGATCAAATTTCTTCCTCCGGAGGGATTGAATAAATGTTCGAACTTCTCCTATCGTCCTCCACCACCCTTTAAGGGACTGGATCCCCTCTGACCATCTCTGTCTTGGAAAGAGGATGACCTCATCAATTCCCGGCTGGCTCTCTACAAGGGCTTTTGAGGGCTCTTCAACAATCCAGGTGATGGAGGCGGATGGGTAGTGGGTCTTAATCGCCTTGACCGCAGGAAGCGTCCGGATCACATCCCCCACGGCGCTCAGCCTCAAAACTAAAATTCTATTATAATCTTCCATGATGAGTTCAGTGTGGTCAGGTTATGGTTACGGTTACGAAGCCCGTTTCGGTTGCTGGTTACGGTTACGTGTAAAGAATTAAGAAACAACTAACGTGGCCTTTTATAAACGATACGGGCATCGTAACCCTTACCTTTTAGACTCGATTTCGAAGAAATCCATTGTCGAAACATTATCCCATTCACACCCAATTTTCAAGAAAACATGAGACGGACCTGTGTTTTAGATTGAACCGGCGAGGCAATTTAGATACTTCTCGGGAAGGCTTTTTGTTTTTCCGTTGGAATCGGTGCAGATATGCTGGGTCTCCCCATCGGCGATCACTTCCTCACGATCTTCACGGAGGACCTGATAACCGAAAGTGATCATCCGTTTATTCAGGTGCTTCAGCCGGGTCCGGATGACGATGAGCTCATCATACTTCGCAGAGCTCCGATACCTGCAATGGGCATCGGAGACAACAAGCCGATAGCCGACGGCTTCGAGGTCTGCATACCGGAATCCCTTTTTCCGGCAGAACTCCGCCCTGCCGACCTCAAACCAGACCAGGTAATTGGCATAATAGGCCACCCCCATCTGGTCCGTCTCCGCATATCTCACTCGAATATCCACATCCGCATAGTCTTTCATCACAACACCTCTTTCGAATAGTCCTAATGACAATATATTTGAATGATTGTAATACTTTAGCCTTTTGAAGCGGTTATCAGACGATCAGGTGATCAGGAAATGGATGTCAGGATATTGGAATATCAGGTCAAACCAATAATTGTTGGACTCGTAAAAAGTCGTCACTCCGGTGAAAACCGGAGTCCAGAAAATTCTTAAATAATTGAAAACACTGGATTCCGGCTTTCGCCGGAATGACAAAAGAGCGCGAATTACGACTTTTTACGAGACCATCAATAATTGTTATTCTTTATCTGAGGTCCTGGTACCCTGGTATTCTGCAACCTGATATCCTGGTTACCTGATGCCCATATTTTTCCGCACAAAAGTCACTGACCAGTTTCAAAGCGCTAAACTGCTCCGAATGATTTATAAACTGATTACTGATCATTGATTACTGTCTCTTCTTTATAGTTTCCTTATCTCCCCATCCCCCCATCTCCCCAAACTTCCTATAGGGCTCTCAAGTATTCCGGTCTCAATAACGCTGGATCTTTCCTCTTGAGGACTTCCCGAATTCGGCGTAAGGCTTCCTCTTTCTCTTCAGGAAGCTGGATGCGGAGCGGAAGGTAGTTGGAGGCGTGGTTGGATGCGAAAAAACAGTGGGTCATATGGCTATTCTCTATCATCGTCTCAAGTTCCTGTATCAGTCTAAAGGGCGTAGGTAGGATCAATTCCCCCGTCTCGATCTCGTGAGCAATCGGAGTCCCGGGAACAATCATTAGTGAAAGCGCTCCTACATAGTCCGGATCCATTTCCGAGAGGACCTTTCCCGTCTCCTGCGCATGGGTCTGGCTGCCCTCCACACCGCCGAGGCCTAAAATCACAGTCACGGAGAGAAGGATCCCGGACTCCTTCACTCTCCGTGTCGCATGGATCATCTGACCCACAGTGGCATTCTTTTTAATCCGCTTCAATACTTCGGGATCTCCGGATTCCAACCCAAGATAGATGATTCCTAAACCTGATTCTTTGAGGGTTTTTAATTCCTCTGCGCTCTTCCGAAGAATATCTTTTGCATTGGCGTAGATTCCTACTCTTTCAAGTCCTCTCAACGCTGTTTTAAGATAGGATAGAATCCGGATAAGTTCTTTCTGAGGAAGGATCAGCGCATCTCCGTCCGCCAGGAAGACTCTTCGAATTGGATAATCGCTCGCCTCATCGATATCTTCTTTGATCTCCTCAAAACGCTTAACCCGGAAGGTCTTTTCACGATAGGCCCCGCAGAAGGTGCACCGGTTATAAGAACAGCCCACGGTCACCTGTAGGATCAGGCTTTCCGCTTCGCTGGGTGGCCGAAAGATCATCCCTTCATATTTCATTTGGAATACCTCTGGTATTCACGAATGACTCGAATGTAAACCCCGTTAGAAGAGCTTCGCCCTTCTACGGGAAGGCTCACACCCCGATAGAAGCTAAGCTTCGCACGGGGCAAGCAGCAGGGCTTTCTAACGGGGTAAACGAATGTCACGAACTGAACAATCTCCATTTATGGTAATATTAGGGTAATTTGTTATCATTCGTCCTAATCGTTTTATCCTTAGGAAGATCGAATTGATAAATGATCTCTCCCTCTTTGACCATTCCCAGCTCTTTTCGGGCAATCTCTTCAATGTAGCGTTTCTCATGTTGAAGTCGCCTCACCTCTTCCTTCAGCCTTTGGTTTTCTTCCTCCATTTTTATATTCATCTCTTTAATCCTCGCTAATTCTCTCTGCAACCGGAGGAGGTGAAGGATTCCTTTATCTCCGAAGAAGGTAAAGAACCCGAAAATGAGGAGTAAGCAGAGGAGCAAAAGAAAGAGATGCTTCTTGCGTAGGTTGATGGCCATGGGTTTTATTGGAGTTTAAATTTAATGGGAATCGTCCCCCATTGTTCTGATTGGGCTTGATCTATTGGAAGAGGAGCAAATCGCCACTGCTTTAGGTACTGGCTCGCAATCCTTTCCAGTTCCGCCTCCCCTTTAAGAGCAGGGATGACCCGGTCCACCATTCCGTTCGGTAAAACCCAGAGGGTCATCTCGATTTCGGCTTCCACCTTTACTTTTACCTGGGGAGGCGGCGGCCTTTCTAAAATTTTTCGTGCCACCAGGGGTCCCTTGATCCCCAGTTGAAGGTTCTCATTCAGAACTTTCTCTGGCAAGGGCTTTTCTTTTGCAACAAGTAACCTCTCGATAATCTTCTCAGCGCCCCTGTCTTTCATTTTCTCTATTTTAGAAGCCTCTTTTATCGATGGGACAGGAGGTTCCGGAACCAACTGGTCCTCTTTCTTTCTTAAATATTCTTTTAATTCTCTTTCCAGTTCCTTAAACTCCGGGGAACCCCTGAGAGCCTTCATCCTCTCTTCATCTGTGGCAGCGTCTATCTTCTTCGGTCTGGGATATTCAGGGGCAAGAGACCTCCAGTCCTGTTGCGCGCTGGCTTCCTCCATCTTCTTCAAAATCACTTCCTCCCGGATTCTCTTCTCTTCCGGGGGGACTTCGTTCCTCTTTTTCAATCCCAGAATCCTTCCGGCCTCTTTGGTCAGGATTCGCCATCCCTGTTCGAGGGGAAATTGCACAGAAGGGATGAAAAGGATTACCCACACAAAAAAACCCACTCCAATGATCAGAAAGCTGATCAGAATGGTGAGACGTTTTCTTTCAACCCGCTTCATCTCCTCTCTCATTGACGAGCCGCTCCTTCCCGTATCTGATCGAGCATCTTTCTGGCTGTCCGGCGTCTTTCCTCCCGGCTCGTTTTCTCAAGGAGTTTCTGATAGACTTGCCTTGCCTCAGTCCATCTCTTCTCCTCCGTATAGAGCGCCCCCAATTTCAGCAGAGCTTCCTCCACCAGCTCCGGAAGATGAGGGTAGAGGTAGAGGATCTTTGAAAATTGGAGGATGGCTGCTTCCCTGTTTCCTGCCTCTGCATAAGCCTCTCCCAACTTGAACTGGGCCTGGCTGGCGATTCTTTCTTCGGGGCTTCGCAGGGCGGTCGAAAGTGAAGCAATGGCATCCGGAAATCTCTTAAGGGTGAGATGGATAAGTCCCGCTCTCAAATAGGCTTCAAACCGGGCCTCATCGTGAGGAAATTTTTCGATAAATTCCTTTAAAATCTTTTCCGCTTCGTCAACCTTTCCCAGATTCCGATAGGCCTCCTCCATCCCCATGGCGCTTCTCTTCGCTGGCGGCATTTGAGGATGGTTCTTCATCACCCATTCAAATCGTTCCAGCGCTTTTGGGTAGGCCTTAAGAAAAAGATGGAGTTCTCCCGCTTCGAGATGGGCCTCGATGAGGAGATGGCTTTTCGGATGGTTCTTAATAAATCTCTCCATCTCGTCCGAAGCCTCCATCCATCGTCTCTCTGACTTCAAAAGGAGGGCGAGGCGAAATTGCGCCTCCCCTGCCCATTCGCTCTGAGGGTAGAGTCGAACCGCTTCCTGGTAGGTTTTCAAAGCCCTCTCCGTCATCCGGGATTGCTGGTAATAGTCTCCCAGTTGCATCAGCGCCTGACCTGCCAGGGGATGCTGGGGATACCGCTTCAGGAAAGCCTCCGCCCGGGCGGTGAAGGATTCATATCTTTTCTCCTGAAAAAGGGAGAGGAGGATTCCATAATCAGCCTCCGGCGCCTCCTTTGATTTGCCATGCTCCCTGATCAGCTGTTGATAGGCTTGAATGGCATTCCCATACTGCCTGAGATTATAAAAACCATCGCCTATTTTTAACAGCGATGAGATGACAAAGGGGCTTTCCGGGTATTGCCGGCTGAGCCACTGGAACTCTTCAATGGCCTTTTGGAAATCCTTTTTCCGGAAGTGGGACCAACCCGTCCAGTATTGAGCTTCGTCACGATAGGAACTCGAGGGGAAAGCCTCCCTCAACCCTTGGAAATGATTCAATGCCTCATCGAACCGCTCCTCCCTGTAAGCGATCCATCCCAGAAGATAATAACCCTTCTCCTTCCCCTCTTCTTCGGGCGAGTGAATCAGGCTCATCAAATGGGTTTTTGCCTGATCATAATTGTTCTCGTTTAAATAACACTGGCCGATCAAAAGGGAGATGGGAGGGGTGGATCGATGATGGGGAAATTCGGCCGCAATTTTGAGAAAGTAATGATTGGCCTCCTTCCACTCCTTTCTCTGAAAATGGTGCCACCCCAGATTGGTCAAACCACGTGGGTAAAGGACAGGATCTCCTTTGAGGTGGTCCACATATCTGACGCCATGGCGGTAATCCTCCTTCAGCAGATGGCTCTCGGCCAGCCAGTATAAGACCTCGTTCTTCTCCGGGTGGTTGGGGAATTCCCTGAGAAGCCTTTCCCAGTATCCGA
>VGRU01000040.1 GCA_016875255.1 Deltaproteobacteria bacterium | reverse complement strand
TTCCGGTCGCACTTCTTTCTGGATTTGACGTTCCCTCTCTGGAGATTTCTGTTCGGAGGGTTTTTGAATCTCTCTTTCGCGGACAGGAACACTCCCTTGGCCAGAAGTTGATTTTTCTCTCGCTTTCTCTCTTTCGGGTTCTTTTGATCTACGATCCTCTCTGGGATGTTCAAGCCCTGGTTGGGGAGATCTTTCTGCAGGTTTTTCAATGGTCCTCTCTGGGGGTTTTCGTTCGGGTTGTCTTTCAATTCTTTCAGGAGGAGATTTTGGTTCCTTCGGTGGCTCTCCCCTTTTTTCTATGGGTTTGGTCTCGGCAGGCCTCTCAATTCTTTCTATCGGCTTTCGATCGATTGGTTTTTCAACCTCCTTCACAGGAGCTTTATGTTCTCTTGCTTTTTCGGGCTCTTTCGCGCCGGGCCGTTCCCCTATTCGATCAATCCCTTTCTCCACAGGTCCTCCTTCCCTTCTTTTTATCGTCATCTCCCTGGGAGGGGATTCTGGTTTCAGAACCGAGACCTCCCGCTCTTTTGTTAAAGGCCGCCTTTCTTTTACATCCCTTACTTTGATCTCCCTGATCTTTTCAGGTGGTCTCTTGACCTGCGGGATTTCGCGAACGACAGGCATCGCCGTGGCTCTTTCTGGTTTGATATTGGGCCTTCCAACATGTATCCTCTCTCTCAGAAAGGGATTCTCTCTTTCCCTCACTTCGACATGCCTTCCGTGAACGAAGGTGTCGTGGTGAAGAACGGTTACGGCATTCTGAACACGAACATTCCTATAGACCACTTTCCCGACATTAACCGTATTGATGTTGATATTCGTGATATTGACGCTATGAGGACCATAGTGTCCGTAACCATAGTAGATCTCTCTCGGCGCCAGAGGAACCCAGGAGACATGAGTGGGTGTTCGAACCCAGCCCACGAATCCAGGCCCCCAGTAGACAGCCCCTCTCGAAGGAGGAACCCAGCACCATCCGATAGAAGACACGAAGGCCCATCTTCCGTAATGATAGGGCACCCATCCCCAGGGTTCGTAAGAGATCCAGACATAATCACCCCTGATCCACACCCATCTTCCCATCCGGTAGGGGGCCCATCCAACCGAGACGACTGCCGTAGGAGTCCAGACATTTCCATATCCTCTTGCGTATACCCATCTCCCGTGATCTTCAAAGTCGCTGGCATAGGAGTAAAGCTCCTCAGGGAGATATCGGGAAGGGGCTCGACGGTCAGCATAGATTCGATTTCGGTTTTGATTCCACCTTTCCCACTCATCTGGAGCGAACATGGGACCAAGCTCTGCAGGGAATCCTTCTCTAAGGGCAAGGGTTCTATTTTGATCCACCCTGATCTTTCCCTCTTGGCTCTCTGCATAAACAAAACCCTGGTAGATAGAAATGTCCGTATGACGATCATTCAGAATGTCAATCCGAAAGACGGCTCGCTCATAAGCCCTCACGGAAGACTGCGGGGTATCAATTTGAAGGAGGCTGCCTCTCGCCCCCTTGAAATTGGCATAGGCCCGACCTTCCGGAAGATAGAACTGATAAGAATCCTTTTCGAGCGTAAGGACATCGAGAGCAGATTTTTCGTCAAGCCTCAGGGCAGTTCCGTCTATTAACTGGAGTTCGATCCGGCTCCCCTCAGGAACCCAGATTCGATCTCCGTCTTTCAACGGCATATTGAGAGATGCAGGGACCCAATCGCCGGTGTCCTCCGTATTGATCTGAACATCCCCTTCGATGAGGCTGATGCGCAAATATCCAAGGGTTGCAGGGTAAGATAATGTGGGGAGAAAAATGAATACCGCCATCAGCGCGACCCATCTTAAGGTTTTCATGAAAACACCTCCTTTAGTCATTGGGCAAAATCCATGAACAGTAAAGAACTTCTCTTATTATAATTATAATCTTTTAATTGGTTAGACGAAAGGAAATGGGTTTTTATTCTATCCGGTTTCTTCCACCATCATTTCTTGATCCAATAGGAGAAGGACAGGAAGGGCATGTGGCATCGTTCTTTTAACTGCACTCAATAAAAGTGAAAAGAGGGTGAAAAACCTGTGTCTCACGGTTGTCCCTCATACCCGAGTGGCTGCATCGGTCATCTTTTCACATCAACATTCTTTTGTGCGGGGTCTTCGGGGCCTGGTTTTTTTGGGGCCTGCTTCCGCAAAAGAAAAATAGCTGGAAGATTTTTTATTGGGCATAAATCTTGACTTCTCTTTGTAAAGGGTTTCTATTCTTTGTTCCGCCTGCGCTGATAGCAGCCGATGTTGATCGAAATGCTCCACTGCAGATTTGACAAATTTGTCTTCATCCTTCGTTAACGCATACTGGTTTAACCCTGACATAATCCATTCAAGCCTGTCTTTATTCATAAAACCTCCCTTTCCATCCCAATGATTTGAGTTTTTAAAATCTTAGCGGTTTCCCCGGAAGCCACGTTTTTCCGTTGCCTCTTTTACCAACAAATTCTTCCCCATGAAAACCGTCCGGTTCAGCATGGACACAGCCCTACGGGCTTCCCATTGAGTGGACATCTCCACAAACGCAATTCCCCTGGGCTGGCCGGTTTGCCTGTCCTCAACCATCTTGAGGGACATGACACTTCCGGCTTTAGAGAAAAGGGCTTTGAGTTCCGGTTCACAGGGCTGCGAAGGGAGGTTGGCCACATAAACTTTCTTGTTCATATTTCCTCCTTTAGTATTTATGCATTTTTGGAGGGCCCCTGGATCGACCTTCCTTTCTACGGAAACGGAATCAATAACGATTTGCGCGGCCCTGATCCTTGCGAGGACGCGCCTCATTCACACTTATTTGTTGGCCGAGGAGATCCTTACCGTTAAGACTCCTAACCGCCTCCTGAGCCTGAGCCTGTACAGGCATTTCGACAAACGCAAACCCCCGGGAGTCGCCGGTATACTTGTCTTTGATAATTTTTGATGAGGTTACTTGGCCGAAAGATTCAAAAGCCTTCCGGATACTCTCTTCCGTTACATTCGAAGATAAATTTCCCACATAAATGTTCATTGTCGTCTCCTTGCTTTGGATTTCTTTCCAATAAAAAAGCCCGCAAAGAAGTCGTTTAGAGTTCTCGCGGGCACGCGCTATAAGCCTAAAAGGCTCTCCACAACTTTATTGTTTAATTCATATTACCCTGTTTCAGACTTAAAAGCAAGGAAATGATTTAAATCGTTCCGCTCAAAGCAACTTCATAACGATCCATCCAGTTGGCCGGCAACCGGTTTTTTACAGGCCCGGCAGTGTTGGGCTCCCCTGAAAAGAGGTTGACCGCAGGAGGGACAGTGATAGCGTTCACATTCTGAGCGGGCCCATTCAATGCTGCCCTTCTCATGACCTAATTCAGCGACCCTGGCTCGCCATATGGGGATGGCTCTTTTCATCACTCGTATGCCGGTGGCAAAGCCAAAATTCTCTATTAAGCCGCAAGGCCACTGCCCACATTGATGGCAGGAGTAAAAACCTTTCGATCTTACGCAATTTCTAATTTTGCATCCCTTGCAATAACCATAGAGCTTCTTTGGTGGATCGGGCTGCATACAGCCCAGACATTCTGTCTCTTCGGGTTTGGTTCCGTAGAGGTTGCCCATCACCGCCCTGAATTTCTCATTTTTATCCCTTGTCGCAATGTAAACGCCGCAGGCGCCACAGTATAATCCGCAGGGCGCCATCAGGTCCCTATTTCTCATCTCTTCTTCGGTCCATCCTTCCATATTCAGACCTCCTGTAAAAATTATTTTATAAGGTGTTCCCCTTAGCACTGCCGGTCAATCCTCACGAGAGGGACTTAAATCATCTATTTTAAAAAGTCAATCTTACCTTAACATTTCGAGGAGAGGAATCTGTGGTGGTTCGACGGAGAGTGAAAAGTTGTGTTATACTGCTAACATCATGCCTGATATGGATGTCATCATCATCGGAGCAGGAGTGGCAGGGCTTACTTGTGGTTGCCTTTTGGCCCAAAAGGGTCTGAAAGTCCTGATTGTTGAGAAGAACCAGAAAATCGGCGGTTGCTGTTCTTCTTTCCGGAAAGAGGGGTTCTCTTTCGACCTCTCTGTCCAATCATTGGGCGAATGTCAGGAAGGAGGACGGATCTGGAATTTCCTGAAAAAGTTCGACCTCCTGGACCAGATTCGCTTTATTTCCCTTGAGCCGGCCAGGGAGTATCACTTCCCGGATCAAAAAATCGTTCAATCCTCTCAACTCGAAACTCATATCGAAAACCTCTCAAGACTTTTCTCAGAGGAAAGGAAAGGGATTGCGCAAGTCTATGAAGTTCTGAGAAAGATCTTTGACGAATTTTCTCAAATCCCTTCCTCCCTCAACTGGTTTGATCCCTCTTCCTTCTCGTCGCAATATCCTCTTCTCTCGAAATATAAGGATAAAACCTACGGAGAACTTCTCGGGGAGTTTATTTCCAACCCTTTATTGAAAGCCATCCTCTCGATTCGATGTTCATATGGACTGCTTCCTCCGGAGGAGATCTCTGTTGTGGGAATGGCCGGGATTGAGATGTCTTATTTCAACCATGGCGTCTCCTGTGTGGCGGGAAAAGTGGAGGAGCTTCCTCTCAAGATGGGTGGGGTTTTTGAGAGGATGAACGGGAAGATATTTCTTGAGCAGGAAGTTGAAAAAATAATGACGGAACAGAAGAGGGCTATTGGTATCAAACTAAAAAGTGGACAGGAGTTCACAGGAAAGGTGATCGTCTCCAATATCGATGCCCAGAGAACCTTCTCTACTCTTCTCGGAGAAGATCAGATCCCGAGCGGCTTCCGGTCAAAGCTGAAAGGAATGAGACCCTCCCTCTCCTATTTCATCCTCTATCTTGGAATCGATGGGGAATTGGAGGAGCTTTCTGTTTCAAATAATGAAGTTTTTTTCGATGATCAGCTCTCAGAGGAGTATCAGGCCCTTTATGAGAATCGGATTCCCAATGGAGCGCCTTTCTACCTACTTGCCCCATCCAGAGTCAATCCCTCTCATGCGCCTGAAGGGAAAAGTACGCTCTGCCTGAGCATGAAGGCTCCGTATCATTTCAGCCGGGGGTGGGATCAAAAAATGATCGATGACCTCTCCCAATACCTCATCCTAAAGGCATCGGTCCTGGTTCCCGACCTGAATAAGAGGATTCTGGTCAGAGCGGAGGCGACTCCAAAAACGATTGAGAAATGGACAGGGAATTTTCAAGGGGCCGCTTATGGATGGGCACAAATTCCCGGTCAATCCGGGATTCTTCGTCTCCAACGGGCAACCCCCATCCCAAATCTCTTTTTAACCGGACACTGGACCTCTCCGGGCGGAGGGATCACCGCGGTGGTGGCTTCCGGAGAGTTGACAGCCGAAGCCATTTGGAGCAAATTTGAGAGAGGAGAATTTTAAAAATGGTTCGAAAACCTTATGTTTTGTATAGCCTTTGTCTTTTACTCCTGTCGCTTCTCCTCTGGGGATGTCCCAAGAAGATTGTTAAGCTTCCTCCGGTTGAAGGGCCTCTGGTCAAGGATCCCATCGCCAGATTTCTGGAAGATTTCTCTTCGGCAGAATCCCTTCAGGCTAGGGCCTCCATTCGTCTGGACACCGAGAGAAAAGGTGAGGAGATGAGGTTCCTTCTTAACGGGTTGATCCTTTATCAGAAACCGGATAAATTTCGAATCCTCGGATATCATCCTTTTGGAACAGGTGTTTTCGATGCCCTTTATCGAGGGGGGGAATTTTTCCTTCTCAGCCCTCTACAGAACAAGGCCTATACCGGTGAAGTTTCAGAATATCGGGATCTTATTGAGAAAACAGACGTCCGGATCTTTACAGAACAGGCCGAGGGGAGCCAAATTCCAAACCGGATTCGGATCGAACTACCGGAGAAGAGGACCCGTCTCGACCTACGGTTGAAGGAAATCTCTCTCAATTCATCCCTGCCAAAAGATTCCTTTCAGTGGATTGTGCCAGAAGGGGTCGAAGTCATACCATTGTCCCAATTCTTGAAGGGAAAGAAATTGTAATGAAAATTGCCCTAATCATCCCCAGATGGCCCAAAGATAGTTTCTGGGATGTGATCGCCTTTAAATTTCCCCTTCTCTCCACCTCCCTCCTTGCCGGCCTGACCCCTTCCCGGCACGAGATAAGCATCATCGATGAGAGCATTTCTGAAATTGATTTCGACCAGAAAGTCGATCTTGTTGCCATCACCGCCATTACTCCCCTGGCACCGAGGGGATATGAGATCGCGGATCAATTCCGGCAGAGAGGGAAGAAGGTCGTGATCGGAGGGATTCATGCCTCATGGCTTCCCGAAGAGGCCAAAAACCATTCGGATGGCGTGGCGATTGGAGAAGCGGATGAGACCTGGGCAGAGATTTTGGAGGAAGCCGAAGCAGGAAGGCTGAAGCCTTTTTACCGGCAGAAGGAGAGGACAGATCTGAGCCGCCTTCCCATTCCCCGAAGGAGCCTCCTCCCACGAAAGGGCTACCTCTTTCACAACCTGATTCAGACCACAAGGGGCTGCCCTTATGACTGTGAGTTCTGTTCGGTGACCGCCCTTCATGGAAGAACCTACCGGATGAGGCCGATCTCCGAAGTCGAAAAAGAGATTCGATCTCTTGAGCGATCAAAAGCCTATATCTTCTTTGTCGATGACAATATCGTTGGAAACCTCTCTTATGCCAGAGAACTTCTGACCATGCTCTCCCATTACCGGTTGCGATGGGTGAGTCAGGGGCCGATTCATATTGCCGAGAATGAAGAGATCCTTTCCCTCATGGCGAAAGCCGGATGCCACGGACTCTTCATCGGTTTTGAGAGCCTTCGAGAAGAGAACCTCGACATGATGGGGAAAAGAATTAATCGGGTTGAAATGTATGAGAAGGGAATCCAGAGACTTCACGATGCGGGCATTGGAGTCTACGGTTCCTTTGTCTTTGGATACGATTATGACGATGTTTCTGTCTTCGATGAGTTTCTGGAATTTGCCGATCGAAACAGGATCGAAGGGACTTTTCTTCCCATCCTTACCCCGTTTCCGGGAACGCGGATCTATCAGAGATTAAAACAGGAGGGAAGACTTCTCACGGAGAACTGGTCGAAGTATGATATGGCAACGGTGGTCTTTCAGCCGAAGAGAATGACCGTGGAGGAGCTTCAGGAAGGGTTCTGGAAGGTGAACCGGTCTTTCTATTCCCTTTCTTCGATGGCGAAAAGAATTTTCAATCCCTTTCATCTCCGAAGAAGCCTGATCATCTTTGGCCCGATGAACCTGGGTCTCTGGCCCGCCGTCAAAAAAGCAGAGCGTTATTTTATTCATAAGAATAAGTTTAAAATGGAATCGTCTCATTTATGTAGAAAATAGAGTCTCTGGGTTAAGGTCAGGGTAAGGATGCCGGTTTCGTAGTTGGGTTAGGGTAATGGGTTTTAAGTCATTAGCCATAACCTTTACCCTTTGACCAAACTGGCTTCCTAACCTTAACCCCAACCCAAAACCGCAAAATGGTTGTCAAAACGGATGAAAAGAGTCGGTTGGTCATCTCGCATTGTGTTGAGGTATACACTTTTCCAGATCCCCAGTCTGGTTTTGTTAGCCATGATCTTATGGGTGGTTCGACGTTATGTTGATCTCCCCCAATGGTTTTTCTGGGGCTTTATGCTTTTGTGGGTGGTCAAAGATGCCGTTCTTTTTCCATTTGTCTGGCGGGCCTACGACCGGAGCCAGGAAAGGAGCTTGCAAAAAATGATAGGCAAAAAAGGCGTTGCTAAAGAACGATTAGACCCGTCAGGGTATATTCAGGTTCATGGCGAACTCTGGAAAGCCGAATTGATGGAGGGAGCCCCTCCGGTAGAAGAGGGAGAGCCCGTGCGGGTTGAGGGAATCCGTGGCCGTGTCTTGCTTGTGCGGGGAGAAAGTAAGGGTTCCGAAAAGGATTAAAAAAAATGCTTGAAAATAATTTATAAATTCAATACGCTTCACTTCAATCTCAAAAAGGAGGGGAAAAATGACCTGGATCATCATTCTCATCATCCTTGCCATTCTTGTCATCGCTGTGGTCACCATTTACAACAAGCTCATCCGGCTCAGGAATACGGTCAAATCTTCGTGGTCGGACATCGATGTTCAGTGTAAAAAACGATTCGACCTTGTGCCCAATCTGGTCGAGACGGTCAAGGGTTACGCCTCCCATGAAAAGACCGTCTTTGAAAAAGTCACACAGGCAAGAGCAATGGCCATGCAGGCAAGCTCTCCCGCAGAGATGGCAAAAGCAGAGAACATGATCAGGGATACGCTGAAGAGCCTGTTTGCGGTTGCCGAGGCTTATCCTGAACTGAAGGCCAATGCCAATTTTATGCAGCTTCAGAACCAGTTGCAGGAATTAGAGAGCAGTATCGAGCATGCGAGAAGATATTATAATGCCGTGGTGCGGGATTTTAACATTCTGATTGAATCGTTTCCATCAAATCTTATAGCCTCGTCATTCAATTTCAAACAGGCTGAATTATTCCAGCTTGAAGCCCCTGAGACGGAAAGGAAACCAGTGAAGGTGAGTTTCTCTTAATTTCGGAATTCGGATTGCGGAATGCGGAATCACCCCCTCCCCAGCCCTCCCCCATCAGGAGGCTGTGTCATAATTCCGTTCATGGTTCGAGAACCTCACCACGAACGGAATACGGGATGTTAAAAATCAATCACTTAACCGTTCGTCCTGAGCCTGTCGAAGGGCAAATGGCTGATTACGACACAGTCTCCAGAGGGGGTGGGAGGGAATAAAGTGAGGAGAGAAAGATGAAAGTGTTTCATAAATTGTTTATTTTTATTATTCTCATCCTCAGCATTAACCTCATCCTCTTCACCGCTCCTGTCTCTGCTCAATATTTCACCATCACGAAATTCCACTCGGACATCACCATTCAGAAAGATTCGTCTTTTATTGTTCACGAGACGATTGAGGTGAAGTTCCATAGGCCCAGGCATGGGATTTACCGGGAAATTCCTTTCAAATACAGGGATGAATTCGGCAAGAGGATCACCACGCCTGCCACCATCCTGTCAGTGAAGGATGGGTCCGGAAAGCCTTGGAAATATCAGGTCAAGAAAGCAGGATCTCTGATCAATATCAGAATCGGTGATCCCAAACGGTTTGTCTCCGGAAACCAGACCTATGTGATCACCTACGAAGTGGAGAATGCGATCCTCTTCCTCAACGACCACGATGAGCTCTACTGGAATGTGACCGGAAATTACTGGAAGGCGGATATCTCCAACGCCTCCGCAGATGTATCGCTGGCCACAAAAGAGAAGAGCAAGAATTTATGGGCCACTGGATTCACAGGGACCTACGGTTCCAAGGCCTCTGAGTGTGAACATGAAGCCTATGATAATAGGGGAAAATTTATCACCAGGAAGAGTCTTGCTCCGGGCGAGGGCCTGACCCTTGCCTTTGGATGGGATAAAGGGCTTGTCTCACCGCCTCCTTCATGGAAAAAATTTCTATGGATGATCAACCTGCAAGAGAATTGGGTATTTTTATTTCCCATCGCCTCATTCCTCTTTATGCTCAATCTCTGGTATCGAAAGGGAAGGGACCCGAGAGTGAGAGAAGCTGTCACCGTCGCCTCTGAGCCCCCCAGGATTGAAAACCGTTCCCTCACTCCCGCAGAGGTAGGAACTTTGCTTGACGAAAAACTGGACCCCAGGGATATCACTTCGACGATCATTGGCCTTGCGGTCAAGGGATATATCCAGATCGAGGAGGTTAAAAAGGAGGGGTTGATTTTTGACAGATCGGATTACTATCTCAAAAAGGTGAAAGAGGCTGATGGGGCTCTCAGCTCTTTTGAGACGGAACTGATGAGCCGCCTCTTCTCTTTTGCTCCGTCCCGCCTCTCTATCTCAAGCTTGAAGAATAAATTTTATAAGGATTTGAGTCCCCTGAAGAAGAGCCTCTATGGGGAGATGGTTAAGAATAGATATTTTCTCATCAGTCCTGAGAAGGTGAGGAATCTCTATTTCCTGACCGGGTTTCTCATTATCATCCTGGGTGGCTTTGGACTCGCCTTCCTTTTTCCTTTCTCTATGTGGAAAGGATTTGTCGCAAGCGGATTGACAGGACTTCCCATCCTTCTCTTCGGCCATCATATGCCTGCAAAAACCAAAACAGGCGCCCTGGCCTATATGGCGATTTTAGGGTTTCAGGAATTTATGAATCGCGCAGAGAAAGACAGGCTTGAACGAATGGGAGATAAGGATCTCTTTTCTAAATTTTTACCCTATGCCATTGCCCTCGATGTGGCGGATAACTGGGCAGAGGCATTCGAGGGGATTTATCAGGAACCGCCCAACTGGTATGTCTCTCCGGCAGGGTTTAGAACATTCCATCCCGCCGGCTTTACTCGTTCGATTAACACTGTAACCTCAAGCCTCGGTACTGCCATGTTCTCCGCACCAAGAGGGAGCGGCGGTGGAGGAGGAGGCGGAGGGTTTGGAGGAGGAGGTTCCTCCGGAGGCGGCTTCGGCGGTGGAGGCGGCGGCAGCTGGTAACTCGAATTTAGATATGTTTAATTCTCTTTTTTTATCTTTTGGGTGATCTTGAGAAGAGGGTTAAAAAAGAAATGTAGTTAAATTGGTTTAATAAATACCCGATACCAGCCATTTTGAACATCAAAGAATCATTTAAAATACTTAGTACACAAATCGGTGTCAGGCAACGGAAACACGGTATTTTCTTTTCTAACCTTGTCAATACCTAATTACCGTTGCCTGGCACCAAATCTGTTCTCCGCACCGAGAGGGAGCGGTGGCGGTGGAGGAGGCGGCGGAAGCTGGTAAGCCTTATAAGTATTATGCCACGGTTTATAATTCCTTCTTTTTGAGCCGTGACTTCCAGGTCTCCGGCTCCCTGCTCAGGTGCATGACCGCCACAATAAGTAGGGTTTCTTTCCTCACCTGATAAATAACTCCGTATGGGAATCTATTGGTCCTGCAACGGCGGGTACGTTTTGACAGATTGAACCAGGCGTCAGGGTATTGAACGATTCGTTCGAGCGTCCTCTTCACTTCCGCAGCAAACTCATAACCAAGACCTTCGCTTTGCATGTTGTAATAGGAGATAGCGTCGGTAAGCTCGGCTTTGGCTGGAGGAAGAAATACGATTTCCATCGTTATCTGCTTTTCTCGATCTCCGCGAATACATCTCTCCCCGAAATTCCGCCCATTTCACCGCGCTCGAATGCGTCTATTCGGTCCTCTGCTTCTTGAGTCCATAAGTCATCAATGGCCTTTCTGGATTGAAATTCAAAGCTCGACAGAAGACTCTCCACCAGTTCGGCACGCTCCACCGGCGGCAATTCCAGCGCGTCAGCAAGAATGCGTTTTGCATGTTTTGGCATATGTTACCACCCCTCCGTATATGTTCGTGATCTGGTAGTATTTTAACACATGTGGGAGGTATGTTCTAATGGTTCCTCAAATTCTTCCTTAGCATAACGTGAAGGCTCACCGGGAGCCAGATTTATCGGCGATCCGGTGGAGCCGCTTGCACCCGGTCAGAAACCAAGTCGGAACGGCTGCCAACGGGCAAGAATGTCTCTTTCTTAGAACGAAAATCAATTACCTTTTCGTCCTGGATTTCTTTTCCCTATTGACAACGGGAGGTATTATAAGTGTTAGGCAAGATAGGAATATTCCGTTTTTTTATATCAGCGGTTACCACAACATTTTTTGTGCTTCAAACCACTACCACATGGCTTGCCTTCTCTACAGGTGTTATTCCAATTCTCTGCGAAAATTTCACGGCTGACTCCATGTTTACGTTTAACCATTGATTAACTTGCCGTTTTGCCCGATGTCCATTATCAGCGATCCCGGCGTTTGATCTTCATCCGCCCCTGTCTGCCGAACAATTATTTAACTGAAGAATGTAATTTCCTACAATCCTATTCTTGCCAATTGATTTTGTCAAACAGATTTCCAGAGATTTCTGAAAAAGTCTGGAAATCTCTGGTTACACAGGAAAGGGGGGACAATCTATTTTCTATGAGAAGCCTAAAAAGCCTTTTTGGTTTTAGCCATCCTTTTTACCTTTCTCACCACAAGGTAAGTTATTAATCCGATCATGAGAAGGATGATGACGATAGCGCCGAAGGCGATCCAGGTGACGTAGGTGCCACGCGATAGAAGTGAGACGGGGTTCCAGCTCGGCTCTTTCGTAATCCTTCCGAGCTTCCCTCTATATTTTTCAGGGATGTCAGGGATCCCATCCCCGTCCTTATCCGGGAAACTCCTCACATAGTCCATCAGGACGATCCATTGCTTCAACTCCTGGACGCCTGGTTTCTCTTTATCCGCATCCACCCTCAAAGGCAGGAGGAGATCGAAGGGGTTCCCTTTTGGTTTCTCAGAAACGACTGGATTGCCCTTTCTATCTTTTGGGACGATTTCAAGAAGGCGGTAGGTAAAACGGCCCACGAAATTGAGAAAGGTCGCATTGTAGAGGTTGGTGGCGACCCGATAAAGCGACTTATTCGATTCCGAATAATCGAGGGGAAGAAACCCCTCTTCCTCGCTTCCGATCCGGATGTCAGTCACACGATCAAAGAGCATCCTGTTGAAATTGTATTTGAATTTGACTCCGGAGACCTGGAGAAAAAACTTGTTTCCTTTTTGAGGGTAGATACTCGTCACCACTTCGAGGGCCTTCTTTATTTCATGTCCAAAGAGATAGCAGGTGATAAAAGGATATCCCATGCTTTCATCCGCCCTGCTGAAGCCCAGGGGCACGGCGCGAAAAAGGTCACAGACGGCAATGTCTCCGGTCTTTCCTTTGAGGAGGTCATCACGGATGGCGCCATTGGATTCAATGGCAACGACCACCTTGCTGACAGGGTCGTTTTTATCATAGTCGATCCGGTTGACGGCCCAACGGATCGAGTCGGCAATCAGGTTTCCAAGATTCGATTCCTCGGGCACGAGCTTCAGATCAAAATCTGTCTTTGCGATCACCTTATAAAAAGAGAGCTGAAGGTCCTTGAGAACCGTTTTATCAATGGCGCCGATATAGGATTCGATCTTCTTCTGAATCTTCTCATCTCCGGAAATGCGATCGTCAATATCGATCAGGTCATAGCCCTTCAATTTTACCGTGCCGTTCTCATAAACGAGATCGAGAATTCCCACATTCCTCCCGTGGGCATAAGCCTGAACGATGATGGTTTTGTCCACGATAAGGGGTCTGGCCAGTTTTGTATGTGTATGAGCGCTGACAATGATATTGATTCCCGGGACTTCCTTTGCCAGTTGTTCATCCTCGGAGCGGGACTTCTTCTCCCGGAGTAAAAGTCCGCTGTGGGAGAGGCAGATGACCAGATCGACCTTCTCCTTCTCTCTTAAAATCTTCACCATCTCGCGGGCGGTTTCGATCGGGTTTTTGAATTTGAGGGGCCGGGCAAATGGCGAAACCTCCGCCGCATCCTTTCCCATGATCCCGAAGAGACCGATCCGAATTCCCTGGACTTCCTTCACGGTGTAGGGTTTGACCCACCCTTTTTTAAAGACCTCTTCCAGCGAGTCATCCTCGCTGTCCTCTTTGTTGAAAATGGCGCTTGAGAAGACGATCTCCGGCAGTCCCCCTTTTTGGTGGGCGGAGGCGATGATTCTTGCCAGCCCTTTTGGCATGAGGTCGAATTCGTGATTTCCCAGCGTGATAACGTCATAACCCATCTCTTTCATCAGACGAAGCTCCACGGCCTCCTCCCTTGAAATCATATGAAAGAGAGAGCCCATGAGAAAATCGCCTGCATCGAGCACAAGGGTTGGGTTGGTCCGCTTTGCCTTCTCCGATTGAATGACCGATGCGATCCTTGCCCATCCCCCCACGGTTGTATCGTCGCCCGTTTTTAAGGGCGAATATTCGAGATTGGACGGGAGGCCCAGAAGATGGGAATGCATGTCGTTGGTATGGATGAGGGTCAGGAGCTTTTCCTTGCCATAAAGAAGAGAAGGAAACAGAAGCAGGATGGTCACCCCTATCGCCAGCCGTTTTTTAGTCGATTTCATTTTCGCTCCTATGGTTTGTATTGGATGGGGCCAGAACCCTGATCGTCCGGCTTCCGATCGTGCATTCAGCAGGGAGTTTCCCTGCGTGCTCGCCATCAGCAAACAATTCTCTCTCTTCATCCGAAGTGATTTTTATTTTCTTGCCGGTGGCCATCATAATTCTTGGATGAGTGACGTGGGTTCCTTTGAAGACCTTAGGGAACTGTCTTAACAGTTCCAAGTTAGAAATCTCCTTGACAATGCAGATGTCGAGCAACCCATCATCCATCAGGGCCTGAGGAGCGATTTTCATGCCTCCCCCATAGAATGGGGCATTGGCAATGGAGACCATCATCACACGCTCTCTCCAGGTGTGATCATCAATGGTTATTTCAACCTCAAAAGGCTTAAAGTTCTTCAAGGTTTTCAGGACACAGATGATGTAGCCTAATGTTCCGCCGAAATAGCCTTTATGGTCATTGGCCAACCTGTTGACCTCGCCATCAAAGCCGACATAAGCAATGGCGGCAAAGGGGATTTTCTGATTGATGCTTGGCAAATCGAGCTTACGAAAGGATGGGGCGGAGAGGAAGGAACAATTGCTTTTCAAATCCGCCGGCAGCCCGATATTCCTGGCAAAATCGTTGCCCCGGCCACAGGGCAGGTAACCGAATGGGAGACCCGTTTCCACAATGGCCGGAAGCGCCTGATGAACTGTTCCGTCACCTCCGGAAAGGAGAATCGCATCCATTCCCCGGGCAGGGGCAGCCATAATTTTTGAACGCATTTCATCAGGGGTGCTTGTAATCTCGTAAAGGAGGTCGTGGGAAGATTGGG
The DNA here is from genome assembly GCA_016875255.1 of Deltaproteobacteria bacterium. The sequence continues at coordinate 5,339 of VGRU01000040.1, read as the reverse complement.
AGAACCAGCGTTTCACGCTTGGGAGAAGGCGAAGGGTTTTCCCACCGCCTGCGACTGGATTGACAATCACTAATATTCTCATCTTTCAACCTTGCTCCATCATATATAAATAGCCCTGTTCAAAGTCCCCTTTTTCATTACAAAGAGGTAGAAGTAAGTAAAATTGATGATCCCGGTGAAGGCGAGGAAGAGAAACATCGTCTGGAAATTGGTCAGGCGCAAAACGATTCCCATGATCACAGCGCCCAGACCAACTCCCAGATCAGAAAGGGCCGTGAATGTCCCAAGCGCTGGTCCACGGGCGGGACCGGCGAGGTCGATCACCAAGGCAACGAAGGCCGGAAAGGCAAAGGCATTTCCCGCGCCCCAGATCACGGCCGCCAGGATAAACATGGGCGTTGTTTGAGAGAAGGCGAGGATGAGCGTTGCGATGATATAGGTGAGCAGGCAGGGGAAAATCACCTTCTCTCTGCTGTAGAGGTCGAGTATCCTTCCGCCGAAAGTCCGGCCCAGAATGAGCATGACGGCAAAGGCCGCAAAGAAGAGCCCGGGATTGCTCATCCCGTGCTCCAGGGCATAAAGAGGAAAGAAAGCGGTTAAGGCTCCCCAGATAATATGAGTGAAGAAAGCCAGGATGGCCGGAGGAAGAGCCTTTTTAGAGAGAAAGGAGCGATCCTCAGTAGCTGGAATCTCCGAAACATTTGCTTCCCTCTTTTTCAACCGTGTGGATAAGAAGAGGGAGGAAAGGGAGAGGGCTGTGCAGACCAGAAAGAGGATGGTGAAATTGAAGTGGTTGAGCAGAAACATCCCGAAGGAAGGCGCCAGAGCAAAAGCAAAGTTGAACGCCAGGAAGAAATAACCAATGCTCTGCCCCCGGTGGGCCTCCGGGCTGATATTGGCGATGAAGGTGGTCGATGCCGTATAGAAGAGCGCAAACCCAAATCCCTGAAAAACTCTAATCAATAAGAAAGGCCAGAAAGGGGAGAGAAAGATATAGGCGATGGAGCAGAGAGCAAAGAGAAGGGCGCCCCCGAACATGAAGTTTCTTTCCGGGAATCTTAAAAGGGCATTTCCGACAAAGGGTCTCAGGATGAGAGAAGAGACGCTGGAGGCTCCGATCAGTATGCCGATTTCTGCCTCGGCGGACCCCAACCTTGCAAGGTAGATCGGAAGGGTTGGGATGAGAATGAAGAGGGAGGAGGAGAAGGTCAGTTGAGCGGAGAAGGTGAGAAGAAACTCACGGCTGAATATCTTTCTAATGGTCATGGTTACGCATTTTAATTCGATTGGGTCTTTCTTGTAAAGGGCCTTCTTTTTCTGGATATAACGCATCAGTCATGGAGGTAATTTCATTTCATTGATAGTTCGAGTCGATAGGCGGGGCCTGCTGCAGGTCTAACCCCGCTTCTAATATAGGCGGGACAAGAATGTCCCGCCTATCGGGTGTAATAAAAATTTTGTCAGAAGTTTTGGTTCCTCCCATAGCCGTGGCATTACTTCGGGTTCAAAATTACGATTTTCCTATTCGATACGCTTCTGTTATAATCACTTTCATCTCCCTAAACGAAGATTGAAGTTTTTCAATCATGCGAAAGAAAATACTCAAAGGGATTGCCCGTCTCTGTCTTCGTCACCACCGGAAGGTTCTTCTCATCTTCATCGGCCTCTTTGCGATGGCCTTTCTCCTAACAGGCAGGCTCAAATTTGATCCTGACTTTTTGAAACTCTTTCCTGTGGAAAAGGGATCCATCAAGCTCTATATGGAGAATCTGAAGGATGCCGGAACATTCGATCTCCTCTTCATCCTCCTGGAGAAGGAAAAAGGAGTTGAGCGTCAGCAATTCATCGATAATGGCATGAGGATGGGAGAGGAATTAAAAGGGTTAGAGGTCAACGGAAAAGGGGCTTTTAAAAATGTCCGCTATCAGAAGGTGGAGGCAGAAGATTTGGAAAAGGCCATGCCGGCCTTCTCGCTCTTTCTCACCCATCCCCATCTCTTTCTGGATGAAGGGGATATCCCAAAACTGAAGGAGAAGTGGACAGAATCAGAGATCGCAAAACAGGTTCGGAAGAATAAGAGGGTTTTGATCAGCCAGGCCTCCTTTGCGATGAAGGATCTGATCCGGGTCGACCCTTTTGAAATGCGATGGCTCTTCATGGAGAAGTGGCGGGCAGGGATGAAGGGCATGGAGTTCGATGAGTCGAGCCCTCTCTTTCTCTCGAAAGACGGAAACAGTCTTTTAATCATTACAGAACCCCTGCGACCAGCCACCGACCTTTCCTTCTCCAATGCTCTGATGGAGAGGCTGAATGAATTCGTATCCTCGGTTTCTACTGAGGAGGCCAAAGGCATAAAGGTCTCCTTTACGGGCGCCCATCCCATTGCCACTGCCGAAGCAAAGACCCTTCGGTTCGATATGCAGGGCTCCTTCATCACCTCCCTCATCCTTGTCCTCCTTCTCTTCCTCTTTGTCTACCGGAGATGGATCACTCTCCTCTTTGTCGGTCTTCCCCTTTTTGGGGGAATCCAGTTGACCATGGGGATCGCTTCCCTGACTCTGGGAAGTTTGAACATTCTGACGTGCGCCTTTGCCGCTATTCTGGTCGGCCTGGGAATTGATTTTGCCCTCCATCTCTATGATCGCTACCAGCAGGAAAGAGCGCTGGGAAGGGATGTTCCATCCGCCATTGAAACCACTCTGACCGAGACAGGTTCGGGCATCTGGACAGGAGCCTTTACAACGATCTTTGCCTTTGCCATTCTCTACTTCTCCCGGGTGAGGGGAATCGTGGAGCTGGCATTTATCGTCTCAATTGGGCTCCTCTGTGCGCTCCTCTGCATCACCTTTGTCCTTCCCTCCTTTCTCATATGGATCGATGGACGGAAGAAGGCCTATTCCTATCCGCCCGTTCAAACCCTGAAGTTCAAAACGTTCTCCTCCCTTCTGGAAAGGCATCCCCTGCACGTCCTGTTCGCCTTAATCGGGATCACCCTCTTTTTTGCCTTTTTTGCCTTTCAGGTCGAAGTGGAGAGAGATTTCAGAAACCTGAGGCCGAAGGAGGTCCGATCCCTTGAGGTTTTAGACCGGATGGCGAAGGCCTTTGGGGGAAGAAGATGGGAGGCGATGGTCATTCAGGAGGGGCAAGACCTGTCTGCGCTCCTCTCAAGAGAGGAAGAGATGACCCACATCCTAAAAAGATACCAAAAAGACGGGAAGATCGATTCCTTCCTCTCTCTCTCCTCGCTCATCCCTTCTCCGGAAAAACAGAAGAGGATCGGAAGAGCGATCCGGGAATCGATCGACCTGAAAAAGGTGAGAGAAGATTTTATAAAAGCCTTAAATGTGAATGGATTTAAGGCGGATGAGTTCCAGGATATCCTCCAGAGCCTTGAAGCGATGAACCTGGGCAATGAAAGGATCTTTTCGCCCGAAGCGCTCATCGCCTCCCTGGAGCAAAGCCCTTTGAAGAAGGGGATTGAACCTCTACTCAAGAAGCGGGGAGAGACACATAGGGTCGTCTCTCAGATCTACTATCAAAAGGGGAGATTATCTCTCGATCAATTAGAGAAAGACCTTCCGGGCGTTTCGATCACAGGGGGGGAGAGGGTGGAGTCAGAGATCCTCCAGGTGGTCAAGGAAGACCTCTTTCTGCTTGCCCCCATTTCACTTCTGATCATTCTCCTTCTGGTCTTTTCTCATTTCCGAAGATGGAAGATCACCCTTTTTACGTTGACGCCCCTCATGATGGGGCTGATCTGGATGTTGGGGGCGATGGCTCTTTTGGGAATCCGGATCAATTTCGTCAATGCGGTCATCCTTCCGATGATCATTGGAATGGGCATCGACAACAGCATCCATCTCATGCACCGTTATTTAGAGGGAGGAGGCAAAGATCCGGTCCACGCCCTGAGCGTCACGGGAAGGGCCATGACGATGTGCTCCATCACGACGATGCTTGGATTCGGGTCCCTGGTCACTGCCCGCTACCAGGCGCTCTCCACGATGGGATGGGTGACCATTTTAGGAATGGGATTCTGTTTAATTGCTTCGCTCACGTTTCTCCCGACGATTCTCATTCTCTGGAAAGGAAGGCATGGGGAGCAATAAGAGATACGATGCCATCGTCATCGGCGCAGGAGTAGGTGGACTGACCGCCGGAGCCCTTCTTGCCCGAAGGGGATTGAAGGTGCTCCTCCTTGAGAAGGAAAACCAGGTGGGAGGCTATGTCATCTCTTTTAAAAGGGGAGGATATACCGTTGATGCCACAGGGGCTTTCATCGGAGGATGTCAGGAGGGAGGGGAGTTTTATCAGATTCTGAGGGAGATCGATGCCCATGAGGCCATCGAGTTTATCCCCATCCATCACATCAGAAACATCTATCCCGGGTTTGAGATCTCTCTCAAACAAGGAGGATTTTCCTCTTATGCGGACGCCGTGACGGATCTCTTTCCGGAGGAAGAGAGAGGATTGAAAGATTATCTTTCTCTGGTGAAACGGATTGGAGACGAAATAAGATCCTATTCCGAAATGACCCTGGCCAAGAGGATTCTCTTCCCCTTCCATTTCAGGAATCTCATCCGTTTTCACCGGACCACTCATCAAACGATTCTCGATAAGCTGTTCAGGGGAGGGGAGATCAAGATGGCCCTTCACACCCTTCCAGCAACAGAACCCCCTTCGCGGCTCTCCTTTCTCTTTGTGGCTGCTCTCATCAGCAAAGCCCTCATGGAGGGCGTTTTCTATCCAAAGGGTGGAATGGGAAAGGTTTCCGAAGCCATGGCCAATTCCCTTCTCCGCTCCGGGGGAGAGATATTCCTTCGGACAGAGGTGGATCAGATTCTCATCAAAGATGGAAAGGCGGAAGGGGTCCTGACAAAGGATGGGAAGATATTTCAATCGCCCGTGATCATTTCGAATATCAATCCGAACCATCTGGTCCGGAGACTTCCTGAGGAATCCCGTAAACCCCTCGAAAGGAAGATGGAGCGATTCGAATATTCTCTCTCCAGTTTTATCCTCTATGCGGCCACGGATTTGAATTTAGGAGAGATGGGGCTTCCCTATTTTACTTATCTTCGCTCTCTCTCCGACCTGGAAGAGGAATACCGGATGATGCAAAGGGGTGAGATTCCGAAGAATCCCACACTGATCGTATCGATTCCCACGCTGCTCGACCCTTCGCTGGCGCCGAACGGACAGCACCTTCTGAAGGTCCTTGTGGTGGCGCCTTATCATTATCAGGAGAGATGGGGGGTGACGAGCCCTGAGACCTATCGCCGGGTCAAAGAAGAATTTTTTCAGAAGGTTCTCCTGCAGTTGGAATCAAAATTGATTCC
>VGRU01000039.1 GCA_016875255.1 Deltaproteobacteria bacterium | reverse complement strand
CTTTCAAACAGACCGGAGGAGCGAGAAGAGTAACGTCCAACGGTCACGGTGACGATGCCCGTTGTTTAAGGTCATAGGGACTCCGTCGAAACTCGTTTATCGGTGATGATGCTCGTATCGCCCGCCCCGGCCTATTAACAGGGCGGGCCGGGGAAGCCCGAAGCTCGGAACAAGAAACTCGAGTTTCGAGAATCTTTGACGAGCATCGATACGAGCTTCGATAACGACAAACGTAACCTTTTTAACCGATACGGGCTTCGTGACTGTAACCTTTACCTTTACACTGTCTTCGAGGATGAATCAAAATGAAAGAGATTACACTCTACACGGTGATTCCACAAATTCCGGAAAGGCTAAAACCCTTGGAGGAGATCGCGCGAAACATCTGGTTCTGCTGGAACATCGAGGCCATCGACCTTTTCCGGTCCATTGATTCGAATCTCTGGGAGGAGACCGGGCATAACCCAATCGCCATGCTCGGCCGATTAGGAAGGGAGCGGCTCGAAGAGATGCTTCACGATGAGGGATTTCTTCTTGAGATGAACCGCATCCATCAGGAGTTCCGTCATTATTGCAAGGAGAGGAAGCCTTATGATTTCGGCCTGCAAACCCCTGTCGAGTTTACCGTGGCTTACTTCTCTGCAGAATACGGTCTTACGGACTGTCTTCCCATCTATTCCGGAGGTCTCGGAGTTCTTTCGGGTGATCACCTGAAGTCTGCCAGCGACCTCTGCATCAATATGGTGGGCGTGGGACTTCTCTACCAAAAGGGCTATTTTCGACAGTATCTGAACGCAGATGGTTGGCAATTGGAGACTTATCCGGATAACGATTTCCACATCCTTCCGGTTGAACTCGAAAGGGATGAACAGGGATCGCCTCTATCCGTTGAGGTGGAGATTGAGGAGAGGAAAGTTAAGGTTCGGATCTGGAAAGTCGGAGTGGGAAGAATCCCCCTATGGTTGCTCGATACCAATACGGTCGAAAATGAGGAGAGGGATCGGAATATCACCTCCGCTCTTTACGGAGGAGACGGAGCAATGCGGTTGAAACAGGAAGCCGTCCTCGGGATTGGCGGGATCAGAGCCCTGGACCGCCTGGGTGTGAGACCTTCAGTTTTTCATATGAATGAAGGCCACTCCGCATTCGCCGTCGTCGAGAGGATCCGCTGTCTCATGGAGAAATACAGTCTCTCTTTTGAAGAGGCGCGAGAGGCCGTCTATACGAACAGCGTTTTTACGACCCATACCCCTGTCCCCGCGGGGATCGATGTCTTTGATCGGAATCTGATCTCTCTTGTGTTCGGACGATATATCGCTTCCCTTGGCATCTCGCTCGACGATTTCATGAAACTTGGCAGTCAGGGATCAGGGGGCGCAGACTCCTCTTTTAATATGGCGGTCCTGGCGCTCAGGCATTCGGCACAGTCAAACGGAGTCAGCCAGCTCCATGGCGCCGTCTCCCGTCGAATGTGGAGCCACTTATGGCCCCAGTTGCCCGAGTCGGATATCCCGATCGACGCCATCACCAATGGCATCCATATTCCGTCATGGATCTCCAGTGACCTCACCGGCCTTCTGCACCGTTATTTAGGCAGACGATGGGCAGAGGATCCCGATAACAGAAAAATCTGGGAGAGGGTGGAGCGGATCCCTGATTCGGAGCTCTGGCGGACTCATGAACGGAGACGAGAGCGGCTGATCAGCTTTGCGAGACGGAGGCTTATGGATCAGCTTCTCCACCAGGGGGCGAACAAGGGAGAAATTCAGACAGCGGCGGAGGCGTTGAACCCGGGGGCGTTGACCATCGGGTTTGCAAGGCGGTTTGCCACATATAAACGGGGGGATATGATCCTGAGCGATCCGGAGAGGCTTTCCAATCTCCTCAATGATTTTCAAAGACCCGTTCAGATCATCTTTGCGGGCAAAGCCCATCCCCAGGATCATCCGGGGAAGGAGGTGATTCAGAACATCGTCCATCTGGCCGGCCAGCCCCGATTCAAACATCGAATCGTCTTCATAGAAGATTACGATCTCAATGTGGCCCGTTATCTCGTTCAGGGGGTTGACGTCTGGCTCAACAACCCCCGCCGCCCGCTTGAGGCGTGTGGAACGAGCGGGATGAAGGCGGCGGCCAATGGAGCGCTCAATCTGAGCATTCTCGATGGATGGTGGGTGGAAGGATATGCACCCGGGCTGGGCTGGGCGATTGGAAGCGGTGAGGAATATGAGGATCAGAAAGGTCAGGACGAGATTGAGAGCCATGCCGTCTATAACCTCCTGGAAAAGGAGATCGTTCCCCTCTTTTATGAAAGAGGAAAGGACAATCTTCCACGGGAATGGATCAGGATGATGAAACAGTCCATGAAGACCCTGGCTGCCTATTTTAACTCACACCGGATGGTTCAGGACTATCTCCATCGTTTCTATATTCCTTCCTCCTTGAGATGGGATAAGATCCAGGAAGAAAATTTCAGAGGTCACCTGGAGTTGACCGCATGGATGGACCGTTTGAGAAAGAACTGGAATCGGATCGGGATTGTGGGGAAGAGAAGCGATTCAAGGAAAGGGTTTGTCCTCGGAGATGCTCTTCCTATAGAAGTGGATCTGTCCATGCCTGGACTGGCCCCGCAGGACCTCGCCGTAGAAGCCTATTACGGTCCAGTCGATTCGAAGGCGGATTTTCTCAGCCGGACAACCCTTTCGCTTCAGCCTTCTTGTCAAAATGGGGACATCATCACCTTCAAGGGAGAGATATCCTGTCAGTCCGTGGGCCGTTTCGGTTTTCGAATCCGCATCCTTCCTTTTCATCCATTGCTCGCCAATCCCTACTCCATGGGATTGATCTTCTGGGGTTAGGAAGGGTAGTCAAATAGTCATATCGTTGAGTAGTCGGATGGTCAAATGACTATAACCTAAATTGAGCGATTTTTTTAAATTTCATTGTAGCGCAACCCTTTAGGGTTGCTTCTGATCCCTGCCTGCCTGCCCGTCCGGCAGGCGGGCGGCAGGCAAGCAAGGCTAAAGCCTTGCGCTACAAATCACCCGCTGGGTGATTTTAAACCCGAGATGAAGCCTGTAGCTAATGATGTTTTCAAAAAGAATCGCTCAATTTAGGTGTAAGACGATTCGACTATAAGACTATGTGACTATTAGACTATGGACACCTTCATTGCCAGACAGCCCATCTTCGATCTCAATCAGAATGTCTATGGCTATGAACTTCTCTTCCGTTCGGGATTAGAGAATGTCTTTCGGCACACGGACCCCAACCAGGCCACCTCCAAGGTCATCTCAGACAGTTTTTTTTTAATGGACCTCCAGTCATTGACCGGAGGGAAGAGGGCTTTTATCAATATCACAAGGGACATTCTCCTCGAAGAGTTTCTCTATCTCGTCCCGAAAGAGCGGATCGTCATAGAGATTCTTGAGAATGTTGTTCCGGATGGCGATGTGGTGGCTGCCTGCGCAAAATTGAAACGGGCTGGCTACCTCCTGGCCATGGACGATTTTGTCTACGATGACCGATTCCTGCCTCTAATCCATTTGACGGACTTTATAAAGGTTGATTTCTTATCGACGGAGAAGAAGGTCCGAAGCGGCCTGGTTAAGCAATTCGGGCCTTTGGGAATCCGGTTTCTGGCCGAGAAGGTGGAGACCTTGGAAATGCTTGAAGAAGCAAGGAAGACAGGCTACACCTACTGCCAGGGCTATTTTTTCAGCAAACCAAGGATCATTTCAGGAAAAGATATCCCGGGGTTCAAGCTCCATTACCTGAATATACTTCGAGAAATCAGCCGGTCCGAACTCGATTTCGGGAAACTGACAGAGATCGTCAAGAGAGAAGTCTCGCTTTCGTTCAAACTCCTTCGCTATATCAATTCCGCATTCTTCGGGCTGAGAAATAAGATCTCCTCCCTCAAACAGGCCCTTCTGTTGTTAGGAGAGAAGGAGATCAGAAAGTGGATCACGCTCGTCACGCTGGCAACCCTTGGAGAAGATAAACCCGAGGAGGTGGTTACCCAATCCATCCTCCGGGCGAAATTCTGTGAATCACTTGGATCCTTTGTTGGACTCTCTCATCGTAGAGAAGACCTTTTCCTCACGGGAATGTTCTCGATGATCGACGCCATCCTCAGCCGGCCGATTTCCGAAATTCTCATGGATATTCCGATTGCGGAGGAGATCAAGAAGGCCTTGTTGGGAGAAGAGAACCGGTTGGGAGAAGTTTACCAATATGTGCTCTCTTATGAAAGAGGAGAATGGAATAAGCTCTATGAAAGGGGGGTCAAGCTTGGGATCGATGAGGAGAAAGCCGCCCGCCTCTATACGATGGCTGCCCAATGGAGCTCAGGTTTTTCAGCCTTGTAGCCTCGCGGTCTGATAGCCCCATATTTTTGGGGCAGTAAGCCAAATTTTTTTGACGATAAAACGTCAATTTAATGACACCATATCGGTTAAATCGCAGGAAATATCAGCCTTATAAAATAGCATATCGTTGGCAGTTGTTATGCCAAGCTTAATTATATTATTAATTAAAATCAATATGTTACAAGATGGTCATGCTAATTTTTTATGATGACTACACTTATGGCACAGGAGATGCAATCAGAGGGTAAACCTACCTCATTTTTCCTTTCCATCGCAGTTTCGGGGAAGATGAGGCCGAGGAACCTATCAGGAGGGGATGTTCAATGGTGAGAACCCCTGCGTCAAACCCAATGGCATTGCTTTACAAGGAGACGAAGAAGAAGCTGGACGAATTGACCATCCTCTACGAGATGACCAAGATCTCGCATTCAGCGTTCAATTTCGACCAGATGTTAAGTGAGATCACCATAGCCCTTAACGACTTTTTTAACTTTGAAAAACTCTCCGTGCTATTAATCGATGAATCGACAGGCCGCTTCACCCTGCATCCCTCTTCGATTGGTTTTTCAGCTCATGCAATTGCGGCTCCCCCTCCCAGCATGGCAAAGGGCATCGCCGGATGGGTAGCTGCGAATGGGAAGTCGCTTCTGGTCAATGATGTCCTAAACGATCCAAGATGTATCGGCAACGGAGAGTTCATTCTTTCTGACATGTGCGTTCCCCTCGAAGTGGGTGGAAAAGTGATAGGGATCCTCGACGCTCAAAGCCAGAGGCAAAACGCCTTTTCGGATGAAGACCTTCAGTTATTCGAAATCGCAGGGAGACGCCTGGCTAACATCGTCGAGAATGTGAGATCCGAAGAACGGTATAGGACGGTGGTTGAGAGTGCACTCGACGGCGTGCTGGTGATGGGAGAGGACTTTCGGTTGACCTATGTGAATGAGAGGCTGGCCGAGCTTTTAGGTTTTCAAAGAGAAGAGCTGGTCGGAACCGAATTTCTGGACTTCCTCGACGAGAGAAGCCGGCAAATTCTGACAGAGAGAAGTCTCCTGCGTCAAAGAGGAGCGGAGGCGCCGCCCCGATATGAGATCAATATCCTCCGGAAAAACAAAGAGGTGCGGAATGTGGAAGTCAGCTCCACGACGATTCTCGATTATCATGGGAATACGAACACGATTGCATTCCTGAAGGACATCACTGAGAAACGTAAGATGGAAGAGCAGCTCCTTCAGGCCGAAAAACTGAGGGCCGTAGGAGAGATGGCCAACGGGGTGGCTCACGATTTTAACAACGCCCTGTCCATTATCCTCGGAAATACCCAGTTACTCTTGCTCGGCGCGAACGATCCGGAACAGGTGGAAGCATTAAAGATCATTGAAAAAACGGTCAAGAACAGTTCTCAGACTGCCCGCCGCCTTCTGGAGTTCACAAGGAACAAAGCGCTGCAAGACCTTTACAAGATAGATATCAACGCCATTGTGAATGAAACGGTTCAAACCACCCGTCCAAAATGGAGGGATGAAACCCAGGGCAAGGGAGCCCCTATTGAAATGGTCACCCGCTTTGAAAAAATTCCTCATGCGGCAGGCAATGCCTCGGAACTGAGGGAAGTGATCACTAATATGATCTTCAATGCCATTGAGGCCATGCCCGGAGGGGGGAGAATCGAAATCAGAACATTCCAGGAGTCGGGGAACGTTTGCATTCAGGTGTCGGATACCGGCATAGGAATGACGGAGGAGGTCAGGAAGAAAATTTTCGAACCCTTCTTCACCACAAAACCCTTTACGAATTCGGGGCTGGGATTAAGTATGGCCTACGGAATCATCAAACGGTTCGGAGGCGAGATTCAAGTTGAGAGCGAACCGGAAAAAGGGGCGACTTTCACCATCTCCCTTCATGCGGACGGTCATGAGGCGGAAAAGAAGTCTGAGCCATCGGAGAAGGTCACACCAGCGGCCAGAGAGGCCAGGATATTGGTGATTGATGACGAAGAACAGGTGAGAGAAGTCCTTTCCCGCAGGCTCTCAAGATTGAACCATCAAGTCAGTGAGGCCCATTCCGGAGAGCATGGGCTTAAACTCTTTCAGGAGAGAGGTTTTGATCTCGTTTTAACCGATTTGGGAATGCCCAGTATGTCAGGTTGGGAAGTGTGCAAAGCCATTAAGGGGATGAGTCCAAATACGCCGGTCGGGATGATCACGGGATGGGGGATGGAGATCGACGAGGCAAAAAAATTGGAGAGCGGAGTCGATTTTGTCATCTCCAAACCTTTCGATTTCAGCCTGATTTTCAATCTTGTCGCCAAATCAATCGAACCTGAAAAGATGAACCCTTCTCCTGAACCGTTTGGGAAATAACGTTTTTTCTTGCTGGCCAAACTTGCCTCCATCCCACAGAGCAGGGCTACGCATGAGCAAGCATGAATGGCTTCATTGCCCCCCCTTAGAAAGGACAGGGCTTTAACCCGGCTCTTTCTGAAACGGATCAATATTTTGATGCACACCCCACACGTTTAAAAGCAGACCTTTCCAACAGGATAAAGACCGAAGGAGAGATCAACGGATAAGAGGTTGTCATGAGTGGGTCTGGAAGAAGTATTCCACATTATCCTCGGATAGAGCGCTATACTTGGGTATTAGTGGTGGTGTGGATAGGAGTCGTAGCTACATCGTTGGCATGGAATATCTATCATACGAAAAAGATGACTTTAGGAGAGGCCTACATTCAAGCAAAGATTTCTTTTGATAAAGATGTCCTCTATCGTAGATGGAGTTCGGGACATGGCGGGGTTTATGTGGCGGTCACAGAGAAAACTCCGGCCAATCCCTATCTTTCTCATTACCCGGAGCGAGATATCACCACTTCCTCTGGGAAACATTTGACTCTCATGAATCCAGCATACATGTCCCGACAGGTATATGAACTCCAAGAAAAAGAATCTGGTGTCAAGGGACATATCACAAGCTTGAAGCCGGTTAATCCCGTGAATGTTCCCGATCCCTGGGAGGAGAGGGGTCTCAAAGCCTTTGAACTGGGCCAACCCGAAGTGAGTTCGGTTGAGAAGATAAATGGCAAGGATTATATGCGTTTGATGAGGCCTCTTATTACGGGAAAAGATTGTTTAAGATGCCATGGCGATTATGGAAGTAAGGAAGGCGAGATTCGGGGTGGAATAAGCGTATCTATTCCTATGGAGCCCCTATGGGTTTTTATGAATTCCCGGATACGCACTATTTCCTTGAGCCATCTTCTTTTAGGGGGGATTGGCCTAACTGCAATCTTTTGGGGTATGGGCCGGATAAAGAGAGAGGACCTAAAACGGAGAATGGTTGAAGAAGAGAGGGAGAAATTGATCCAGGAACTTGAAGAAACCGTTATCAAAGTTAGAATGTTAAGCGGCCTTTTACCCATCTGTGCCTCCTGCAAGAAGGTCCGGGACGACAAGGGCTACTGGACCCAGATCGAGACATATATTAGAGACCATTCGGAAGCCGAATTCAGCCATGGCATCTGCCCGGAGTGCATGAAAAAACTGTATCCCGATTTGATGTAATCCTTTATCAATTTTCCTGTCCGGGTTCCGCTCTCCTTAAAGATAGTTCTGATAAACCGCAAACCCTGTACACTGCTCTATCCCGAACCAAGAGGACCACGCCTGCCCTCGGTCGGGAAGGGGTTCTCCCTGTGGGTGAATTGATCCTCTGGTACGGGATGTTTTCCCCTTGGAGGCGTTTCTTGGGAACTACGGTCTTTGCCTGTGGGGCTCCATAAGCGGTGCCATGCCATAAGCGGTGCCTTGAATCATCATCCGTTTTGATTTATTATTCTTCAAACTCAACACAGGATGACCCACTCATGAATGAGACGAAACGGTTAGATAGAGAGAATGCAATCATGGCAGAGATCGGCCGGATCGTTAGCTCTTCTCTCGATATTGGAGAGATTTATGAACGTTTTGCCGCCACGGTAAAGAAACTCATCCCCTTTGACCGGATGGCTATCGCACTGATGGACTCTGAAGGACAATCCATCCGCTACGATTATGTGAAAGGCATTAACGTACCGCTCTTGGAGCGCGGAGACACGCTATTGATCTCCGGGACGCTTCTCGGAGAGATCGTCAAAAGCCGGAAGGGAATGTTGATTCAGGGAGCAAAAATGCAGAAATGGATCGAACGGGATGAGAGGCTCTCCGATTCGGTTCGGGTGGGGCTTCGATCGATGATCTCTGTCCCGCTGGTTTCAAAGAACCAGGTGATCGGAGTTCTTCATCTCAGATCGAAAAAGGCGAATGCCTATGCCCAAACCGATCTCAGGCTGGCGAAAAATATCAGCGACCAGATCTCGGGCGCCATTGCAAATGCGAAATTGTTTACAGAACACCAATTACTGGCAGAACGGACGTTCTTCCAGTCTTCATTGATCGACCAGGTTCGAAATGCGGTGATCGCTACGGATCTAAGCGGGAGAATCATTTTCTGGAATCGATTTGCAGAGCATCTTTTTCAATGGAAAAGAGAAGAAGTTTTGGAGAAAAGGATCGCCGACATCATCTCCGAACAGGAATTTACAACCCTCAAACAGGCTGGCTATTGGGAAGGTGAATGTATTGGAAAGAGGAGGGATGGCAGTACGTTTCCAACCCTCTTGATCAATTCCGTCTTTCAGGACGAAAAGGGCAAAGTGAAAGGGATGATCTTTGTCATCAACGACATCACAGAACGAAAGCGGGCCGAGAACCTGCTCAAGGAATCCGAGGAGAAGTATCGAAGCCTCTTCGAAGAGTCGAAGGATGTTGTCTTCATTAGCACAGTAGAAGGGAGATATGTTGACATCAATCCGGCCGGTGTGGAGTTATTCGGATACGAATCAAAAGAGGAGTTTTTAAAAGTCCATATGGAAAAGGACAGTTATTTCAACCTTGAGGAGAGAGGGAGAGTTAGAAACTTATTGGATCACCAGGGGTTTGTCAAAGACCTGGAGTTGCAGTTGAAGAAGAAGAATGGAGAGAAGCTTGTCGTCCTGATGACGGCAACGACGATTCGGAATGATCAGGGAGAAGCGGTTGGCTATCGGGGGATCGTCAGGGATGTGACCGAAAGAAAGATTCTTGAAGAACAGCTCTTTCAGTCACAGAAGATGGAGGCCATTGGAGTGTTAGCCGGGGGTGTGGCTCATGACTTCAACAACCTGCTCATGGTGATCCAGGGAAATGTGGAACTGAGCCTGATGAATCTTGATCCCTCTGACTCCATCTATGATTCTCTTATAAAGATTGAAGAGGGTGTACAGAAAGCGTCTGATCTAACCCGGCAACTTCTTGCCTTTGGCCGGCGCCAGATGCTTAGTCCAAAGATCCTTAATGTGGCAGACATCGTAGGAAATCTATCCCGTATGCTCTCCCGACTGATCGGTGAAGACATCGAGTTAAAGGTGGAGCTGAAGCCCGGTCTCAGCCTAATTTTCGCAGACCCTTCTGCGATAGATCAAATTCTAATGAACCTGATCGTCAACGCAAGGGATGCGATGCCACGCGGGGGGGTCTTAACCCTTCAGGCCCGGAATATCCGGCTCGATGAGGGTTTTTCCCATCAACACCCCTTTGTCGAACCAGGGGAGTATGTCCAGATCTCGGTCATTGATACGGGGAAAGGCATGGATGAGGAGACGCTGTCGAGGATCTTTGAACCCTTCTTCACCACGAGAGAGCAAGGGTCTGGACTCGGGCTTTCAGTGGTTTACGGAATTGTGAAACAGCATAAAGGTCATGTTTTTGTCGCAAGCCAACCGGGTGAAGGATCAAGATTCGATCTCTACTTCCCTGTCCATAAAGAGATCCTTACCGAGGAGTCTATGGAGGCTGTTTCGGAAAGTATCCCGCGTGGAACAGAGACCCTTCTCATCGCAGAAGATGAGAGAGAGATCCGGGAATTGTTTAAACTCCTCCTGGAAGGGCTGGGGTATCGGGTATTGATTGCCCGTGATGGCGAAGAAGCGATCGAGATTTTTTCAACTTGTCGGGACCAAATCGATCTTGTCATCCTCGACGCCGTCATGCCGAAGCTGAATGGTCCACAGGTCTATGAACATATTGTCTCCTCCTCTCCCGATCTGCCCTGCCTCTTCTTATCGGGGTACAGTGAAGAGATCGTCCAGAGATATTTCACCCAACGATTAGAGGTTCCCCTCCTGCATAAGCCCGTATCCTTCCGGGACTTGGGGAAGAAAGTCAGAGAAATATTGGATCAGACGAAAGGGGCCTGAACCGACAAGCGAGCCGCAACCCCACCTTCCCTGCTCTTTTTATCTATGTCTGTAATACCCCGACCGGAAGGTCGGGGATGTAAAGACTGTCCACCGAAGGTGGACATAGGGATTTGCGATATGATATACGTCGGTCATGCCAAAAAGGACTCATCATGCCGTCTACGATCTGAAGTATCATCTGGTTTGGATACCGAAATATCGCAAATCCCTTCTGCTTGGCCCAATAGAGCAGCGTATCAAAGAACTTTTCTACGAAATTGCCGAAGGAAACGATTTTGAGATATTGGCGATGGAGCTGATGCCTGATCATGTGCATCTGTTTGTCTCGGCGTCTCCAAAGTGGGCGCCCGGAAAGATGGTGAGTATCTTTAAGGCGATAACGTCCAAGGTCATCTTTGAAGAGTTCCCGCAAGTCAAGAGGAAATTGGGGGGGCCATCTTTGGAGCGCCGGATACTACGCTGCAAGTGTGGGAGATAAAGTAACCGCAGAAATGGTGAAAAAGTATATCAGGCATCAGCGTCAGATAAGGTTCGATTGGTAACCTCCAAGAATGCCCTGATCGGAAGGTCAGGGTAATTTACTAGATTAAAAGTGGACATGAGGAAAGAAAGGTCAAAAAAACCGACAATCATCTTCTTTTGAGAGGCAATGGCAATGGGAAAGGTCGGATTTCCTGTAAGCGGGGAGATGAACGCGTCAGACCAGACTGGGGCATTTTCTTTTAAAACTCTTGTAAAAAAAGGTCTTTTGGAAAAATCGGTCCCGATTTTCTCCGGGTCATAAGGAAAGAGGTCTTCTACACTACCCCCTCTGTCCAAGATATAGATGGACTCAAAATGGGGGAGGCGAATCAATACCTCTCCAAGACGAATCTTTTTCTCCTGATAGGCTGACAGGATATTGTTGAGAGATTGGATGGCCATCGTCTGGAAAAAATCAATTTCCAAACCCAAAAGATGGACATAAGAGGAAGTCTCCCTTTCTGCTTCTTTTTTGAGATGATCTCCGATGAAATAATATGTAAAGGACCCGGCGAGGAGGATGGGAAGGATGACCATCATGATCAAAAGAAAGATAAAAATTTGCTTGAGCGTGAATTTCCTTTTCATTTGATCACCTTGAATTTGCTATTCTGGATGATGGTGATGAATTTAGGCCTCTTAGCATCTCCATATTCGTCTATCTGGATCTCTCCCTGAAGACCCTGAAAGGTCTTAATCTTGATCATGGTCTCCGGAAGTTTTTCTACCTTGCCCTTTGCCTCTTCATAGGTTTTAAAGAGGACGAAAGCAGCCTCATATCCGCAAAGGCCCGGGAATCCGGGCTCACCACCAAAACGTTCAGAAAAGCGTTTTAAAAACTTCTGAAAGAGCGGGTTCTGGCTATCGGAATCGTAAGTGATAACGGAGAAAACCCCTTCCACAGACCGGCCTCCCAGCCTAGCCAGTTCATCCGTCATACTCCATCCTGAGAGAACCAGAGGAACCTTCCATCCAAGCTTGAAAATCTGTTGGCATATCGTGGCTGTATCTGAGGCACTTGCCAGAATGAAAAGACCCTGGGGATTTGACTTCTGGATATTCTTCACCATAGAAGAAAATTCTTTTTTCTCACCTGAGACGAAGGTCTCCGGATCAAGGATCTTTCCTCCCATCTCCCGATAATGGGATTTAAAATGATGGTAGTAATCCTCTGTGTAGGCACGGTTGGAGAGATCATAAACCCCCTTGAGGGTTCGCAGTCCCCTTTTCTTAATAACAAATTCAGAGAGTTGCTTTGCTTCACCTTCGATGGTTTCATTGACCCTGAAGAAAAAATCCTTTTGACCGGCGAGAGCCGAGGTGGAGGTAGTCGGACTGATCATCAGGACCTTTTTTGCATCGATCAGGGGTTTGGCAGCCATGGACATGGCGCTCGTCATGTGGCCAATAATGGCGATGACGCCCTGACCGATCAATTCTTCATCGACTTTTATAGCCTCTTTTGGATCTTGCTTATCATCTCGGGTCAGGAGTTCAATCTTTTTACCAAGGAGCCCTCCAGCCGCATTCCTCTCCTCTACAGCAAGAATGACCCCGTTTCGGCCTGCTGTTCCGAGATCGGAGAGCTTCCCGGTCAGGCCCCCCACAAAGCCGATTTTTACTGACTCCTTTGCTATGGAGGGAGTATTTTGAAAGATTAAAAGAAGGAAGAGAGCCACTTTCCAAAATTGTTTTAAATTCGAATGCCTGGGGGTGTCCCCTCCTGAAAATATTAACTGGTGTGAAAAAGATTTGTCAACGGAATAGCGCCTCTGTGACCTAAGGGAACATCATAGTCAGCGTTATTTTGTTGAATCCGTTTTAAAAATGGCTCTTTCTTAAAATTCCCCCCCCTTCCAAGAGACTGTGTCGAATTCCCTTTTATTTAGGAGGCTATGATTTTATTGAAGTGTTAGGCAGGTCTCCCGTGAACCATAAATAGTTCTTGGAAAAAAAACCGGAGGTCAAGATTTTGGCTAAGAGACAAGAGCTCGAGAATCATTTTTTGACAACCGGGGAAGGAATTCCGATCGTAAATTAAAATCACTTATTAAAATCTAACAGATTTCCGATAAATATTTAGGTGGAATGATATTTGCATTAAATTTTAAAAGACCAATGGAAGGGGAAAAGTGCATGAAACCATCGATTTCGAATTCTCCAGGGATTGGAAAAAAAATAAAGATAACCACCACTATTTACGACCTGATCGTAGCGGTCTGTGAAGAAGTCAAGGGAGAGGAGGAGGCTTTGATTGTTCCAGCCGTGTTGGATTTAGTGAAAAGAAGCCAAGCGAAACTCTCCTGAAGAAGTTGAATATTCGAGTCAAATGGCACGATTCCTTGACTAAAGGATGAATGTAATGTCGGAAGGAGGTGAGTGAGATGTCGCATCAAATATCTTGTGCATTTTACAGAAATTCTAATGGTCTCGATGAGGACAATGGGCTTGGGTATTGTAAATTGGTCGGGGATTGGTCGGTATGTAGCGGAGAAATTATGTTTTGCCAAACCCCGGAGCTCCTCAGAAGGTATTCATTCAAAATGGGGAATAAGAGGATAAAAGATAGATGGAGAGTTATTGAAACCAGATAGGATGGAAATAATCATCTCAATCCTTTTTCCTCTCTCCATCAAAGCCTCTCGTTAAAGTTTTGGTTTCAAAATACTAATCCTTGGTTTAAGGCAGCCTTCCCCTGACAACCTTTTTCTTCCATTCTCCACATTCCGACTTAAGAAATGATGGTGAAAAACCGATATATCGAGATAGATGGGTATAGAAATGGACATATCCGGAGAAAACAAGACATCAGTGATTAAAGGAAAGAGGCGATCATGGAAGGTCTTTTAACCCCTAAAGAGGCTGCGAAGATTATGGCGGTCACTTCCAGAACCATCAAGGAATGGTTGAGGCGAGGGGAGTTGACCGGAGTGAAAATCAAAAATATGTGGCGCGTCAGGGAGAGCGATCTGGAACGGTTTATCCAAAAAGGGAGCGAGAAAAGTTCAAATGCTTCCTCACCCCCTCCCTTTCCCCGAGGGGGTGAGGGGGGAAAGAATCCTTCATGATAAGAAATGGAGATCCATCCAATGGGAACTATCAATCTCGAAGATATTAAAGCAGGGATGATATTGGGAGGGGACATCAAAGACCGGAATGGCCTCGTATTACTAAGTGCCGGACATGAGATTACCGAGAAGCACCTCAAGATCCTCAAGATGTGGGGAATTATGGAGGTTGACATTGAAGGGGTGACAAGGGAAGAAGCTATATCCGAAGCCACATCCCAGATTGACCCTCTCTTGCTCCAGGATGCAGAAACCAAAATTCGTGAACAGTTCTGTCATGCCGATATGAAACATCCTTTCATGAATGAGCTATTCCGCTTGCTCACATTGCGCAGGGTCCATGAGACATTGAGGGAAGAGAACCATGGTTCATAACCCGGACGATCTATTACGGGGCTATGTTGAGGTCTCTTCATTGCCGATGATCTATTACAAGATCAATGAGGCCATCAACAACCCGCGTTGTTCCATGATGGATATCAGTAAGATCATCAGCGATGATCCAGGGTTGACGGTCCGGCTACTGCGGCTTGTCAACAGCGCCTTTTATGCCTTTCCTTCAAAGATCGAAACCATTACCCAGGCTCTTGTCATCATCGGGACGAACCAACTGCGCGACTTGGCCTTAGCGACTTCAATCGTCAGTCTGTTCGAAGGCATACCCAAAGATCTGGTTAGCATGGAATCTTTCTGGCGGCACAGCATTGCCTGCGGGGTTGCGGCTAAGACATTAGCTACCTATCGAAATGAGACAAACATTGAACGATTTATGGTCGCTGGAATGTTGCATGACATCGGCCGACTTATCCTTTACAAGAAGGTGGGCGACCAGGCTCGCGAGGCTCTGCTTCGGTCAAAAAACAGCAAGGCCCTTCTCTTCTTGACGGAAGAAGAAGTGATGGGGTTCGACCATGCTTCTTTGGGACGGAGGCTTTTAGAGGTCTGGAACCTTCCCCTCAGTTTGGGGGAAGCGGTTGGCTTTCATCACAAACCTCATCATGCCACACGTTATCCCATCGAAGCGGCTATCGTTCACGTGGCGGATATCATTGTGAATGCACTGCAATGGGGAAGCAGTGGAGAATATTATGTGCCGCCCCTGGAGGAAAAGGTCTGGGAACGAATCGGTCTCTCCACCGGCATCTTATCCACGGCATTCGATTCCATGAACCAGCAGATGGACGAAATAACCCATTCCATTCTACAGGATGAACTGAAATGAGTGTTGCATTAGAAGAGGTTTCAAACTTACAGGAGTTGAAAACCAGAGTAGATCACCTCGAGGGAGTGAACCAATGGATGTTGGACGCCTTGGAACTCATGGTGTCATTTGGAGAATTTCAGAATAGCATCGACCCCGTTCAGGAGCCTGCCAAGATTTTAAATACCGCCCGTCTTCATCTGAAACGTCTGATTCAATTTCGCATCCTCGCCTTCCTGTTAGTCGATGAGTCTAACTTCGAGTTTCTTTTGACTGATTGTGACCCCAAGTCGGAATGGGAGATCCTACAGAAGGAGGTGGATTTCCAGATTGAGAGGGGGACCTTTTCATGGGCCGTCCATCAAAACCGCGCCGTCACGGTTCCGGCAAAATATTTCAGCCCTCCTCTGGTCTTTCACTCCATGGCGACAAGGTCTAACGTTGTGGGAATGTTCGTTGGGGTACTGGGAAAGGATCAATTCATATTAACCCCATTATTCTCTACCCTCCTGACCCTCTTTTTGATCAACTCCGCCCATGCACTGGAAAACCTGGGTCTTTATCGTAAGATCAACGAGCAGAACGTAAATCTTGAAAGGCTCATCCATAAAAGGACGCAGGAACTGCAAAAAGCACTCGAAGAAGCCCAGGTGGCGAATATTGCGAAAAGCCAATTTCTGGCCAATATCAGCCACGAGATCCGGACGCCCATGAACGGGATCATGGGATATACTCGGCTGCTCTTGGAAACACAACTCACAAAAGAGCATCAAGATTATACGAAGTTCATACAGAAATCTGCCGATAACCTGCTCACCATTATCAACGATATCTTAGATCTTTCAAAAATTGAGGCAGGGAAATTAACCCTTGAACTCGCCCCCTTCGATCTTGGTATGATCGTGAAAGAAACGGTCCAGCTCCTGTCGGTCAAAGCCGGACAGAAAGGACTTGAAATCACCATTTGCCATGACCCTCAAATCCCTCACCGATTCATAGGTGATTCCGGACGGATCCGGCAGGTCCTCACTAATCTCGTCGGAAATGCAATCAAGTTCACGGAGAAAGGTCACGTGATGATCGATGTTGAACTCGATGAAATAAAAGAGGATCAGGTCCTGCTTCGCCTATCGGTGGAGGATAGCGGGATCGGAATTCCAGAAGACAAACTCGATTTCATTTTTGAGAAATTCACTCAGGCCGATTCATCGACCACCCGCCGCTATGAAGGAACGGGGCTCGGGTTGGCCATATCGAAACAGTTAGTGGAGATAATGGGAGGGACCATCGGCGTCAAGACTTCCCTGGGCAAAGGTTCAACCTTCTGGTTCACTCTTCCATTAACCTTAGATCGCCAAGAAGCTCCGTCTGAAATCTCGCCATCGGTTCAGGAAGAAGTGCGATTGATGGCTGCAGGCAGGGCGGAACTCAAAGAGACCCATATCCTTGTAGTGGAAGACAACATCATGAACCGGAGGCTCGCGGTAAAGTTATTGGAAAAATTGGGATGCCGGGTCGACGTGGCTGCCGATGGCATCGAAGCGGTTAGCCTGACAGAGAGATTTTCTTATGATCTGGTGCTGATGGATTGTCAGATGCCCAAGATGGACGGTTATGAAGCGACCGCCGAGATACGTCGCCTGGAAGGGAGATCCAGACATACCCCTATCATCGCCATGACTGCCCATGCGATGTTAGGAGACCGGGAGAGGTGTCTTGAGGCAGGAATGGATGATTATCTATCTAAGCCTCTGAAACCGGAAAAAATCAACGCAGCCCTTAATAAGTGGCTTAGTATCAACTCAAAGCAAAATTCTTCACCTATCAAACTTTGATCGGTTCGGAACCTAGTGATGTAACGAGGAGAGAAGGCATGGATTTTGGAGCATTGGCTAAAGATTTTGAAATGGAAAAAGATGAATTTTTGGAGATCCTGAACCTTTTTCTCGAATCCAGCTATGACGATCTAAAGAAATTGCAATCTGCCATTGATGAGGAGGACTCACTCAAGGCCGCTCATGCCGCTCATTCCATTAAAGGAGCTGCCATGAATCTCGGGCTGTTGGAGATATACGAACTTGCTAAGAGCATAGAGAGAAGTGCCAAAGAAAATCATCTATGTCAAGTTCATGAGATGGCCAAGAGAGCGCAAGAGGAAATAGACCGAATTGGAGAAACCGTCGTTCAAGAGAGACAAAAAGAATGAGATTTCAAAGAGGAACTGGAGGTGGAGAGACATGAAAATACTGGTTGTAGATAATCACCCGGTGATGTTGAAGTTAATGAAGGGTCTTCTTGAAAAAGAGGGTCATGAGGTGCAAACCGCTATAAACGGCCTTACGGCCCTCAGCCTGTTACAAACCCACACGCCTGATATCATCTTTACCGATCTGATCATGCCGAGGATAGACGGGAAGAAGCTCTGCGAAATCATCAGGAAAACCCCCCATCTCCAAAATATCTGCATCGTCATTCTCTCTGCCATCGCCGCAGAGGATGAAGAAAAATTCTTTGAATACGGAGCCAATGCCTGCGTTGCAAAAGGGCCCTTTAACAGGATGTCCAAACACATCCTCCAAATCCTTCGCCGATTGGAGCAAGAGACAATATCAATGGATCAGGTGATTGGACTCGATACGGTCTTCCCCCATCAAATCACCAAAGAGCTTCTTTCCATTAAAAAACAGTTTGATACCACTTTAAAGGGCATGATCGAGGGATTCCTCGAAGTGACGCCAGAAGGAGACATGATATATGCCAATCCAGCAGCGATCTCCATCATCGGACAACCCGAAGAACAGCTCCTGGCGTCAAATTTTTTGGACCTCTTTCGACAAGATCAACGGAAGAGAGTCGAGGTTGTACTTCAGTGCGATGGAGGCCCTCCGAAATCGATCCCTATAGATTTCCCAGTGAAGCTCAATGGGAAAGAGGTTTCTGTACAGGTCTTACCCATTACAGGGGGGGATCATCGGTCCCTGATCCTCATCCTTAATGATGTGACAGAACGAAAAAAGATGGAATCAAAACTTATTCAGGCACAGAAGATGGAGGCCCTCGGAACCCTGGCAGGAGGAATTGCGCACGATTTTAACAATCTCCTCATGGTGGTTCAGGGAAATGTATCCCTCATACTTGTCGATATGAACCCCTCCCATCCCCATTATGAGATGCTTAAAAGCATTGAGAAAAAAGCACAAAACGGTTCAAGACTGACGTCTCAGCTTTTAGGCTATGCCAGAAAGGGCCGCTATGAAGTCAGACCCATGCTTTTGAATCAGTTGGTAGAAGAGACTGCGGGGGCATTCGGTAGGACCAGAAAGGATATCGTGATCCATATGGACCTATACAGAGATCTTTATCCTCTGGAAGCCGATTCGGGCCAGATCGAGCAGGTCCTCATGAATCTGCTGGTCAACGCTGCCGATGCCATGCCCGATGGAGGAACCCTCTTTTTAAATACGAGAAATGTGACCCATCAAGAGATTGAATCCGATCTCTATGAGCCCGTCCCGGGCGATTATGTCTTACTCTCTGTCACCGACACAGGAATAGGCATGGATCAGCAGACGATGACGCGCATCTTCGACCCCTTCTTCACCACGAAAGAACTGGGCCGAGGCACAGGGCTGGGACTTGCTTCCGCCTACGGGATTATCAAGGGGCATAATGGATACATCAATGTCAGGTCTGAAGTAGGGAAGGGGGCCACCTTCCTCCTCTACCTCCCGGCTTCAAAGGGAGAGGTTGAAGAACAGGCGGAAAAGAGTGAAGACATACTGAAAGGCAGCGAAACGGTTCTTCTGGTGGATGATGAGGAACAGGTCCTTGAAGTGGGGGAAAAGATATTAAAGTCGCTCGGATACGAAGTTCTAACTGTCGATAGCGGTGAGAATGGAGTCGAGCTCTATAAGACAAACCGGGACCAGATCGGCCTGGTCATTCTCGATCTCATCATGCCTCATAAAGGAGGAAGGGAGACCTTCGATGCCCTGAGAGAGATCCATCCGGAAGTGAAGGTGCTTCTTTCGAGTGGATACAGCATGAACGAGCAGACCATGGAGATCATAAAGCGGGGCTGTAAAGGCTTCATCCAGAAACCCTTCTCGATAATGGAACTTTCACAAAAGCTCAGAGAAGTTCTGGGTAACCCTAAACCCTGAAGAAATTTACCTTAACGTTGCAAAAAAAGGGAGGCAAGTGTGCTTCCAAACCTTTACAATTGCGGGTCTTATCCAATTTTATGGGTAACATGCGATATCACCCGAAGTGGCCTTTGGATTTTGCTTGGAAACGGAGTCGTTAAATTTATAAAGGTACCGCTGTAAAGGTTTTCCAATACACCCGCCTCCCTTTTTTCTATACTTTTTTTGCAACTGTGAGGTTTAGAAAATCTTTTGGGATACTATCGTGGGCTTAAATCCTATCTCCCTTTTTAACCGACTGTTCACGACGGTTTAGAGATATCCTTCT
The DNA here is from genome assembly GCA_016875255.1 of Deltaproteobacteria bacterium. The sequence goes on along the minus strand of VGRU01000039.1, from coordinate 1,320 downwards.
GAAACGTCGGTCGGTTCAACAGAGATCATCCTATTTTCTTTACATTCCAATTGTTCCTAAATTTTTTCATTCGGCGTTCCTCCAGAATGGTTTCGACAGCGGCCGCTAATTCCCGATTGTCAAAAGGCTTATGGAAGAATGCCTCTGCCCCTGCTTTGATGGCACGATCCTGATTGATGGAAGCGTTTCTTCCGGTCAGAACGATAATAGGAATGTCGGAGGTGGCTACGGGAGATATCAAACATTCAATTACTTTATAGCCATCCATCCAGGGCAGACTAAGGTCAAGGATGATCAAATCTGGATTTTGAGTTTGGGCAAGATTTAATGCGGAAATGCCATCCGTTGCAGAGATAACATGGTAGCCCTCGGAGCGAAAGAGAAAATTTAGCCCCTCCAGCAGGTCTTTGTCATCATCGGCAATAAGTATCTTTTCTTGACCCATGGGTGACCATCGTTTTCTTCGGTATTTATTAAGAAAAACTTGAGCAGAAATTAGGCATCAAAAAAGGAGTGACGGGCTAAGGTCAGGGTCCCTGTTCACAAGGGAATAGAAGTGAAGCTGGAGCAGGTCATTATTACCCCAATCGCGTTTTGTCTGTGCAAGCCAGTCCTGTGCCCGGTTAGCCAACTTCTGTCTCTCCCTTTTTTTGTTCCTGGGGGTCTTTTTCAAAGGCAACAGCGACATCAAGGTCGGAAAAGGGATGGGGCATGGCCATTCCCCCTTCAAAGTAGATCTTTCCGTTAAATGCTTCTGAACCGAAGAGATAAATCAAAATAATACCGTATCGTTGTGCGATGTCCTTTATCTGATGATCGAGCATATTGTAAATAGAGCACAAATATCCAGGTCAACTCAAACCTAATTTTTAACCCTTCGTAACGCCTCATCTATCGGAGATAAACGGTTAGTTGGATAGGTAACTCCCCCTTTCCCTCCTCCCGTGGTCGGGTCTACTCGACTTAACCTAAGAGGGGGGATTCCTCCCCTTAAGTTAAGGGGAGGAGAGGAGGGGTTATGAGGCGTTGTAGGAATTGTCTTAGGGGTTTATTTAAGCTTACAAACTAAAAAATTCACAATTATCCTTTTTTCCCTGCATTCCCCATTTTAATCTTCTTTAAAGTATTTAGCCCGAAATGCCGAAAAGTATATTGAAATGTGTTGAATACGGGAATTTCAACGAGGAGACAGGGATGAAGGGGGTGATTGAAATGGCAACCGAAAGACCCTGTGTATTTTATCGAGCTTCGAAAAGTCAAAACATAGGCCTCGGCATCGGGCAATGCGATCTTGGCATTGCCTGGACGATCTGTGACGGA
>VGRU01000038.1 GCA_016875255.1 Deltaproteobacteria bacterium | reverse complement strand
AATTTGAAAACCATGTAAAACTGGGCTCTGGGTTGTTGACATTCCATTTGAACAGGGAGAGGTAGGCCGACATAAGGATCGGGATAAAAGTGAATATCCCCATGAAAAAAAGGCCGGGAAGAAGATACCCATACGTGGTCAGACGAAAGATACGTTTCATATCGGACTTTCCATATCCACCTCAGGGAAGGGAAGAGGCTTCTTCCCTTCCCTGAACAAGGATTATTTGATCACTGCCTGGATCTCTTTCTGAGCGATCTTCATGGCTTCCGCAGGAGCGATCTTTCCTGCCGCCGAATCGTCTAACTGCCTCTTCAGGATCTCCCTGACCTTCTGAAAATTCTTGGCCATCATCTTTCCGTGGGCGAACTTCAATTGATCCCTGGCGACCAGGTACTCTGGATTTTTGCCCACATGCTCTTTCATCACCGGGTCGTCATAAGCGCTCTGCCTCACCGCCACATAGCCGGAGGCCGCGCTCCACTCGGCCGTATTCTTCACATTCGACATCCATTCGATATATTTCCAGGCCGCCTCCTGCCGCTCCTTCGGAATCTTCTTGGCGATCATCAGGTTGGCTCCTCCAACCGCCGCCCCGAAGGTCTTCTTCTGCGGCATAAAGGTAACCCCAAATTCAAATTTGGCCGATCGCTTCAGGAAGGTGAGAATGCCCGTGGAATGGTAAAGCAGGGCCGTCCTTCCCCCCACGAAATCGGGCGGGGTGGAACCCCAGGTGCTGTGGGGAGGCCCCACCTTGAGGCGGTGTTTTAACTCAACCCAGAAATCGAGGGCCTCGATGGCTTCCTTTGAGTCGAAATTTGCCTTCAATCCGTCCGGGCTGATGAGAAAGCTTCCGTTCTGTCTCACAAAGGCCTCAAAGAGCCAGTCATTCCAGCCTCCGGAGATGGTCACGCCCCACTGTTTATCTTTAACGGTCAATTTGGTTGCATAGTCCTTCAACTCGTCCCAGGTTTTCGGCGGCTTCTCCGGGTCCAGTCCGGCGGCCTTGAAGACCTCCTTGTTCCAGTAAAGGACAGGGGTGGACCGCTGGAAGGGAATGCCATAGACCTTCCCGCCGATGACCGCATTCTCCCGGAACGGAGCGAAAAAATCCTCCCAGTATTCCTTCCCCATCTTCTTGACATAATCATCCAGGGAAAGAACCGCATCCATCGCCAATAGCGTGGGGAGCTCGGAAATTTCCACCATAAAGATATCCGGCGGGTTCCCTGCCATAATAGCGGTCTGAACCTTCTGCATGGTCGGATCATAATCCCCCGAATAGACCGGAACGACCTCAATCCGGCCCTCATGCTCCTTGTTAAACTTGTCTGTCATCTCTCCGATCACCCTTGCCAGGGGGCCAGCCACTCCCACAGGGTAATAGAAGGTGAGCCGAAGCAACTTCGGTTTGCTCTTCTCCTTTTGAGCCCAGATTTCAGAGGTGCTCAAGAGGCCTGTGATAAAAAAGAAAACGGTGACAAGTAAAATGATCTTACGCATAGGACACCTCCTGAATTATTTTTGATTCCGGGGATCGCCCCCCCTCACAGACTTTTTTCTCTCCTCCTTTCTCCCGTGGACGGTCGGATTGTCCGATTTCGGGTCGCGTTCTCTATCGTCCGGTAGAAACGAAGTCCAGAAATTGAACAGACTCCTTCAAGCCTCTCCGAAAATCCTCTCCCCCATAAATCTCGATGATCCCCGTGCCCTTCCACTGTCGCTTCTTCAGTGCGTCGAGAAATTCTTTGATCTTGACCACGCCTCTTCCAAGCGGGAGATGCCCGTCCTCCGTTCCGGAGTTATCGTGCAGATGGAGATGAACAAGTCGTTCCCCCAGGCAATGGGCCGTCTCGATGAGATCAAATCCCTGGAGTGCGGCATGACCGACATCGATCAATCCCTTGACCTGCTCGGAAGAAAAAAAATGAATGAAATCCGAAAAATCAGGGACCCGGCGAAAGAGCGTCGCATCTTTCATCCCAATATTCTCTATGAGAAAAAGTCCTCCCTTTCCTTCTCCGGTCTCCAGGACCGATTGGATCAACCGAATCGAATTCCGAATCCCTTCCTCCCGGGAGGCATCCGGACGAGTGAGATGACCGGGATGGAGAACAACCCCTGAGCAGGACAATCGTTGAGAAATCTCTACGGAGCGTTGATAGAGGCGAAGGGTTTCCGAGGTGACACGGGGATGGCTATCCGCAGGGTTGAGACCTTCTATGGGAGCGTGAAGATAATAGGTCAATCCGTATGTTTCCTTCCAATCGAGCAGGAGATCGATTTCCTCGTCCCTCAAACGGTCGGGGTGGAAAGTAGGCGAATCACAGAAGAGTTCAACGATTCGAAACCCAAGGTCAACGAGGATCTTGGTTGCCTCTGTGATGGAACGATGGGAAAGGATCAGGGTGGAAACTCCAACCTTCATCGGATCAATTTTTAACCTTTTTTTTAGAAAAAGGCGCACAGGATTGACGAACGGCCAGTTCCGTGTCCAAGAGGATCCGGTGTCTCGAAGCTTGAACCGGAATCTTTGACAACAGTTCGAAAAGAATCTCCGTAGCTTTCCAGCCCATCTCGTAAGCAGGCTGGTGAATGGAAGTCAGGGGTGGAGCCACAAATTTAGAAAAGGCGATATCATCGAATCCAACAATCGAGATTTCTTCCGGAATCCTCTTTCCTATCTCTTTGAAGCCTTTCATCGCTCCGAGGGCCAAAATATCATTTGAACAGAAGATGGCTGTGGGAGGATGCGGGAGACCCATCAATAATTCAACAGCCTTCTCCCCCTTTTCAAAAGCATATTCGGTCTGGACCACCAGGCCCGGATCATAAGGAAGGCCATTTTTTTTTAGAGAACGCCTGTACCCCAGCCAGCGTTGATAACTTCGGTCGGACAGGGAAAAATCGAGGGCGATCATCCCGATTCTCCGGTGCTTCAAGCTGATCAATAATTCCGTGGCCCGAAACCCTCCTTGAATATTATCCACACCGACAAAAGCGACCCCGGGGTGTTTCGAGTGACTGTAGATCAAAACGAAAGGGAACTCATCCTTTATTAGACCATGGACGACTTCCCCCCCCGGCTTGTTGGTGGTAAGAACCAGTCCTTCCACCTGTTTCTCCCTCAACAGGTTGACCAATCGTTTTTCTTTTTCATAGAGATAATCCGTATTCACCAGGATTACATGGTAGCCTTTTTCTGAAGCATAATCCTGAATTCCCCGTGTGGATTCCGAAAAAATGGGATTAATAATATTGGGGATAACGATCCCGATGGTACGCGACCTCTTGGTTGACAGCCCCATGGCGAGCGCATTGTAGACATAACCGCAGGCCTCCATGGCCGTATTCACCTTCTGTCTCGTCTTCTCCGTCACCTTTCCCGGGTGATTGATCACCCTTGAGACAGTGGCAACGGACACATCTGCCCTTCGGGCCACATCGAAAATGGTAGCCAAGGTCTCTCCTAAATGAAAGCGTTTACATCATATAGGGAACTTCTCCCCTTGTCAAGGGAAAAAGTAAAAAAATGGGAATCCTTCGGCGGTAGGGGACTCATTCCCTCTCATGGATGGCATGAGTCCATAGGCGGGGTTTTCTAACCCCGCCCTCTTGAGACGGTGAGGAACCTTCGGCGGGGCGAGGAAAGAGGTTTAAGGCCGGCGCGCCGCAACCGGATCGGGAGACCGGGTTAAGTCAGAGCAATGCACTTCTCCGGATCCAAAAACAGGAAAAGTTCCTCTCCTTCCTTCTGCCTCACGTCATAAGCGACCTGGACTCTGATCATGGTGCTGTCCACATTCACAAAAAAGTTCAGGAAGTTGCCGAGATAGGCTCGATGCTGGATGATACCTTTGAAAAGATTGTCCCGTCCATCCGGTGGTTTGGTGAATACCTCCACGTCTTCAGGACGGATGGAGATGTAAACTTTCTGGTTCGGTACGGCCGTCTCGGAGTCAAATACCCTGCAGAGCATCTTCTCGCCAAACTCGGTTTGAATGTAAACCAGTTCTCTGCCCTTGGGAACTTCCGCAATCTCCCCCGGGATGAAATTTGTCGTCCCGATGAAATCGGCCACAAAACGGTTCGCGGGCTTCTTATAGATTTCCTCCGGAACACCGACCTGCACGATGTTTCCCGCCTCCATCACCGCAATGCGGTCGGACATGACCATGGCCTCCGCCTGGTCGTGGGTGACATAGACTGAGGTCATATGCATCCGTCTCACGAGGCTCTTGATTTCAAACCGCATCCTCTCCCTGAGCTTGGCATCGAGATTGCTCAGCGGCTCGTCTAACAACAGGACTTTCGGATTCCTCACAAGGGCTCTGGCAAGGGCAACCCGTTGTTGCTGGCCGCCGCTCAGTTGCCCGGGATACCTCCTCCCCAGGCCCGTCAGCCCCACGGATTCCAGCGCTTCCATCACCTTCTCCTTGATCACGTGCCTGGGAAATTTCTGGATCTTCAGCCCGTAAGCGACATTATCAAACACCCTCAGGTGGGGCCAGACCGCATAGTTTTGAAATACCATTCCAATCTCCCGCTGTGAGGGAGGAACAAACCCTTGAGAAAACATCGGCTGACCATCGATGAGAACATCTCCGTCATCGGGCTTCTCCAGGCCTGCGATGCAACGCAGGGTGGTGGTCTTGCCGCATCCGCTCGGTCCGAGAAGGGTTAACATCTCCCCTTTTTGTATTTCCAGGTAGATATGGTTGACCGCCACCATGTTGCCGAATTTTTTTAAAAGATTCTCAATCTTGATGAAAGCCATCTAATACCTCCCCCCTGATGAACCCCACGCCGCTCCAAGTATCCCTCCGCCTATGCGCGCTACGATCAGCAGGAGGATGAAGATAATCACGATCATGAGGAAAGCCATGGCTCCGGCGATTCCAAACTCCATCCCCCTGTGCCAGTTCAGATAGACGCCGATGGGCAACGTCTCCCATCCCCCTCGATAGAGGAAGATGGCCGTTGAGATCTCCTGAAAGGCCATGATGAAGAACATGACCAGGCCAACGAAAACGCCCTTGAGCAACAATGGCAACGAAATATTGAAGAACGTTCTGAATTTGCTTGCGCCAGAAATCTCCGACGCCTCCTCCAGAGAGACATCGAGCTGGAGGTAGGAGGCATGAGCCATTCTCAAAAAATATGGAAGTCGCCTCACAAAAAGAGACAGGGGCATGATGATCCAGTGCGTGGCGATTGGAATCCCTTCCCAGAAGGCAAGCAAGTAGCTGACGCCAACGGCGATCCCCGGAAAGGCGAGCATCAGAGTGATCACAAAGTCAAGCGTATTTTTCCCTGGCACTTTGGTTCGGGTGATCAGATAGGCGGCCGGCAGCCCGAAGGCCACTCCTAAAAAGAGCGCAACCCCGCTAAAAAGAAATGAATTTTTTAGCAAGAGTGGGGTTTCAAGGAAGATGAGCCTGAAATTATCGAGTGTCCAGTAAGATGGAAAAGGCTGTAAAACCCATCTCCTTGAAAAAGCGGACAATCCCAGGACGACGGGAATGAGCAACACAAGAATAGCAATGAAGAACATGTAAACATAAGCGCTCACTTTGGTTAATATCCCGGGGTCGATAATTCTCCCCTCCAGGGTTGTGCCTTTTGAGAGGGCGGTATATTTCTTTCTTTCCACCCATACCTTCGAAACCAAAAAGATGCCTACACAGACGACCGACGAAACAACTACGGACACAATGCCCATATATTTGCGGTGCATATCCGTAAAATGGTAGGCGATGTTGATGTAGGAGATGGAGGGAAGAAAATCGACCTGCCCGAAGATCAAGGGTGTGAGCCAATCCGTGAAGGGCCACAGGAAGACAATGACCGCGCCGGCTAAATAATTCGGGCTGGTGAGCGGCAGGGTGACGGTTAAAAACCTTTTGAACCCACCCGCCCCCTCCACCTCGGCCGCTTCCTCCAGGGACGGGTCGATGTTGGTAAAGCCTGCCGAGAGGCTGAGCACAATAAAGGGAAGAAGGTGGAGCGATTGAATGAAGACGAGGCCATGCAGTCCGAAGACGAAGTTAATCGGTTTGCTAACCACGCCCCAATCCATCAGGAGGAGATTCACGGTCCCCATCTTTCCGAAAAAGACGATGAGAGCAAAGGCTCCGGCATAAGCGGGCAATACAATGGGCAGAAGGATGAGGGCCGTAAATAGAACCTTCCCCCTCAGCCGATACCTTGCGAGAATATAAGCCAGCGGCAACCCAACCAGTGTGGTGGTAGCGAGCACCAGCACCCCAAGGAGAAGCGTGTTGCCAAAGGTTTTTAGATAATAGGGGTCCTTAAAGAAGTCGATGTAATTTTGAAGTCCATATCGATCGGTGCCTGCTATTTTAAAACTTTCAATGACCAAGAAGGAGAGCGGATAGATGACAAAGAGGGCTACCACAGACCATAAGATCGCAGAGATGAGTAGATTGCCTCGAGACATAATTCAATCTTCCTTCTATTTAAGGTATGGGCGAGCCGCAGCTCGCCCATACCTTTCAATGAGTTGGGTATTCCCTTCAATCAAAGGGGTTCATCGATTGAGACGGACCTGTTTTATGGATCACCGGGATGCCGCCACGAGCAACGCCCTGGCCTCAGAAGCGGTTAATCTCGCTGGCGCATAAGAGCCGTCGAATTCGAAGAGCCTTCTGGCTTCCTTGATTTTTGCCTCCGCTCTACCTACATCAACTCCCTTCTTCTTTGCGGCATCGATTTCGCCTTCCACTTCCTCAATGAGGAAGAGACTGCTTTTCAATTCGCGAAACTTCCGGTAGATCTCGAACTCAAAGTAACGGTTGACATCATCCCATCTCTTCGCGGCAAGCTCCAGATTGTAATCGATGAAACCTACCTTCATTTCCCAAAATGAATCGACTCCGATCGAATCTCGGGCATGCTTGGCCATCGCCACGCCTTCTTTTTCCCAAACGGAAAATTTGATGTCCGTCCTCGCTGGAAAGTAGCGGCCCTCCAACACATATTTTTGCCCTTCCATGCTGAAGAGCCAGTCCAGGAAGATCTTTCCATTGGCCTCATTAGGAGCGTTTTTTAGCAAAGCCACTGCCTCGGGCACCAGGATCGTTTTATCGGGAAGCAAATCCCGAACAGGATAACCATCCGCCCGCGCGCTCATCGCATTCATCTGCGGTTGTGCAATGCCAATGGGAACCTCTCCCCGATTGACCATGTTCATCGTATCAACGCTTCCAGTGGAGAATCTGGCTAACTGAGCCGCCAGAAGCCGGTTGTATGCCCAGCCCTCTTTCTCCCCAAAAGATTGAAGATGGATTTCAATCACTTCGTGCTGTGTCCCTGAGGCATAGGGCAAGGTTTGAACGATTAAGTCTCTGTAAATCGGGTTAAGCAAATCTTTCCAGGTCTTTGGAGCCGGCAATTTTAAGGCTCTCAGGACCCTTTCATTATAAAGATTGGTCACGATCCAGGGCGCAAAACAGGTCCACATGAATTTTTCATCTTTAACCTTCATGCCGCCCCATTTATCCGGAATCTTGTCCCAATCCTTGGGTTTATAAGGAACAATGAAACCCTCTTTATCTAAAACCTCGAAGGCGGGAGCACCGGCCCCCAAAAATACATCTGCATCAGGCTTGCCCTTCCAGGCCCGCACCTTATCTACGCACACCGGCCATCCGCCGGGTCTGACGAAGGTGATCTCGATCTCTTTTCCGTAGGTTTTTTTGTAATACTCCTTAAAACCTTTCATCAAACTGTCGGAAAGCTCTTTGTAAACCGGCCCGACCCAACCCACCTTCTCTTTCTGGGCCTGGACCTCCATCGGAGTCACCAGAAGACACATTAAAAAAGGCAGTAAAAACAGTGCAGAAACTCTCGTAAAGATTTTCCCTTTCATTTTCATTGCGTGACCCTCCTTTCGATAAAAGTGAATCATGATGATACATGAATCTTCCAATCAGAGAAACCTCATCATAAATATCGTCAGTACCAGAATGATTCGCCTCAATTGGATCCCCCCTTTCTTCAGTCTGGTAAAATTTTTCACAATCTTATCTTAACGGTGCAAAAGATGTCAAGATAAATTAAGGGACCAACGTAACCCCTCAGCTACGGGGGTCACAAAATTTCTGATAAAATTTAATTGCACCCGATAGGCGGGACATTCTTGTCCCGCCTATGTTGGAAGCGGGGTTAGACCTGCAGCAGGCCCCGCCTATCGGCTCTACTTATCCATGAATTGAACTACCACCAGCTACAAGCTGGTGGATTCTCTACTGACTGAAGTCAGCTAAAGACAAAACAAACAGCACAGAAATCCTCACGAGGGGAAATCTAAAAAACCTGCACACAGTGTGCATACTAAAGTCTTCGCCCGAAGGCGAGGGTTTTTCTCCCCGAGTGAGACAATAAAATTACCCCCTTAACTGAGGGATTACGGACCAACTGAGGAAAGCTCCTGGGTGTGTATCAAGATCATCAATTCTGGAAAGAATCCCTTCCGGATTTTCAGTGTGGAGTCCATCGATCCGTTTTCAAAAGAGAAAGAATGGGTGGTTAAGGGTGAAGAACTTAAGAAGGAAAATAGTGTGAAGAGCGCCCGTTCCTCATTCAGGGATAAGACAGCAAGAAGAATCGTCTTTTATCGAAGCAGGCAGGCTTTTGAAAAAGAAAACCCAGACATGGTCGTTTATTATTTAGAGTCTGTTTATAAATTCCCTTTTTCCGTCATGCCGGACTTGATCCGGCATCCAGAAGGTCTTGAAAGAACTGGATTCCGGCTTTCACCGGAATGACAACCTTTGGGGGAACCATTAGTTTATAAACAGACACTATTTAGGCGTCCCTGATACATCCCCCGAGGTTCTTTCAGAAAAGGAAATGAAAGACTATTTCGAAAAAGCTCAAGAAAGATTAAAAAAGTGAAGCTCCCTGTGCTTTCGTACGGGACATCTTCACAACGGCCTGGAATGGAAGGCTTCAAATAATATTTTCGGGTTGGATAAACGTGTGGGCAAAGTGATCTTTTCTCCTGATGTTAGAACTCCTCTATCCCCCAACGCTTTTGCTTCTTCCGAACCTCCCACTGTCCACAAAAGGGCCATCCTTTTAACAGACGGTAGCTAACCCAACTTTACGGTTGAGGGGCTTGAAGATTTTCTTGGAAGACGGACTTGACATAGGCCAGAAGAGTTGGTTATATTTTTTCTAAATTAGGAATCATTCCGGTTTATTTATGATGACCAAAGAGTCAATCATCAGCCAACTGCGAAAGAAGGGATTGAAGGTAACCCCCCAACGACTGGCCATCATTGACGTGCTGATTGAGCAGGGGGATTCCCATCCCGGTGCGAGCCTTTTCTATAAGAAGGCAAAAAAGAAAAAGAAGAGTTTGAGCTTGTCAACCACCTATGCCACGCTTAACGAGTTCTCCCGCCACGGCATCATCAAAACGCTTCAGTTTGATAAGATGGAAGACCGCTACGACGGAAACCTTGAAGAGCACATCAATCTGATCTGCGAAAGATGTAAGAAGATACTGGATTACAACGTTCCCATCACCGTTGACCCCAAGAGGGTAATGAAGAAAACCGGCTTCTCGATCACTGACACCAGGCTGGAGTATTACGGGTATTGCAGGGACTGCCGACCAAGAACAAAGGAGGGTAGGGGCAAGCACATCGAGGAAGAGAATGCCTAACAGCCCTATGCCTTTAACGATATATAGCGCTGTTCAACAACTCACACAACGAAAGGAGGTAACGTTATGACTGACGAGAGAAAGGACCCGGTAACGGGCGGGACAAACAAACAAGCAAACGGTAGAGGCCCGTCGAACCGCGACTGGTGGCCGAACCAGTTGAAGCTCGAGATCCTGCACCAGCATTCCTCCAAGTCCAACCCGATGGGCGAGGACTTCAACTACGCGGAAGAGTTCAAGAGTCTCGACCTGGCGGCTGTGAAGAAGGATCTCGCGGCGCTGATGACCGATTCGCGGGACTGGTGGCCGGCGGACTTCCGCCACTACGGGCCTTTGTTCATCCGCATGGCGTGGCACAGCGCTGGCACCTACCGCACCGGTGACGGCCGCGGCGGCGGCGGCAGGGGCCAGCAGCGCTTCTCGCCGCTCAACAGTTGGCCGGACAACGTCAGCCTGGACAAGGCGCGTCGCCTGCTCTGGCCGATCAAGCAGAAGTATGGCCGGAAGATTTCATGGGCCGATCTGATCATCCTCACGGGGAACGTCGCCCTGGAAACGATGGGATTCAAAACGTTCGGTTTCGGAGGCGGTCGCGAGGACGTCTGGGAGCCGGATCAGGACGTCTATTGGGGCTCTGAGGACACGTGGCTGGGTGATAAACGCTACTCCGGCGACCGGGAACTCGAAAATCCGCTCGCTGCCGTGCAGATGGGGCTGATCTATGTGAACCCGGAAGGCCCGAACGGCAACCCGGATCCTATCGCGGCGGCCAAGGATATCCGCGAGACCTTCGCTCGCATGGCCATGAACGACGAGGAGACGGTTGCGCTCATCGCCGGCGGCCATACCTTCGGCAAGACCCATGGCGCCGGCCCTGCGACCCATGTGGGGCCTGAGCCGGAAGCGGCCGGCATCGAGGAGCAGGGCCTTGGCTGGAAGAGCAGCTTTGGCACCGGCAAAGGCGGTGACACGATCACCAGTGGCCTGGAGGTCACCTGGACCACCACGCCCACGAAGTGGAGCAACAACTTCTTCTGGAACCTGTTCGGCTACGAATGGGAACTGACGAAGAGCCCGGCCGGCGCGCACCAGTGGAGACCGAAGAAAGACGCGGGCGCCGGCACGGTGCCGCATGCCCACGACCCGTCCAAGCGTATCGCGCCCTCCATGCTGACCACCGACCTCGCCCTGCGGTTCGACCCGGTCTACGAGAAGATCTCGCGGCGCTTCATGGAAAATCTGGATCAGTTCGCAGACGCATTCGCCCGGGCGTGGTTCAAGCTGACGCACCGCGACATGGGCCCGCGCGCCCGCTATCTCGGCCCGGAGGTTCCCAAGGAAGAACTCATCTGGCAAGACCCAATTCCCGCAGTGAATCATAAACTGATCGGTGCAAAGGACATCGCCTCCCTCAAGGGTAAGGTCCTGGCTTCTGGTCTATCCGTCTCGGAGCTGGTTTCGACCGCGTGGGGGTCGGCGTCCACCTTTCGTGGCTCCGACAAGCGCGGCGGCGCCAACGGTGGTCGCATTCGTCTGGCGCCACAGAAGGATTGGGAAGTCAACCAGCCTGCCAAGCTGGCGAAGGTCCTCAAGACCCTCAAGGGTATCCAGGACGCGTTCAATAAGACAGCAAAAGGAGGCAAGAAGGTTTCGCTTGCCGACCTGATCGTTCTGGCCGGCTGCGCGGGCGTCGAGCAGGCTGCGAAGAAGGCTGGTCACAAGGTGACAGTTCCCTTCACGCCGGGACGCATGGATGCCTCGCAGGAGCAAACCGATGCGGCCTCCTTCGCCGTGCTCGAGCCGAAGGCGGACGGCTTCCGCAACTACCAGAAGACCCGTTATGCCGTACCGTCCGAGGAATTGCTGGTTGACAAGGCGCAATTGCTGACCCTGACCGCACCCGAAATGACGGTGCTCGTGGGCGGCATGCGCGTCCTGAATACCAATTTCGGCCAGACCCGACACGGCGTCTTTACCAAGCGGCCGGAGGCGTTGACCAACGACTTCTTCGCGAACCTGCTCGACATGGGCACGGAGTGGAAGGCGGTCTCGAAAGACGCAGACGTGTTTGAAGGTCGCGATCGCAAAACGGGTGAACTCAAGTGGACCGGCACCCGTGTCGATCTCATCTTCGGTTCGAACTCCCAGCTCAGGGCTCTGGCCGAGGTCTATGGAAGCGCAGACGCGCAGAAGAAGTTTGTCCATGATTTCATAGCGGCTTGGAACAAGGTGATGAACCTTGATCGCTTCGACCTTGCGTAATCGCGGCATAAACGTTTTCGATGGGTTCTGACAGAGCGTCAAAAACGGTCAGGGTAGCTGAGTCTAACAAAAGAGACATCCCGGGAGTCTGAATATCTGCTATAGATTTGCTGTTTTCAGATCATCCAAAATGTTTGGGTTTGATTTTTACGCCTATCTGACCGGTGATGATGTTCATCTCTTTGTGGCGGTTCGATAATTGGCCTTGCATTATACGCAGGATTCTGATAACCTGCGTATAATTGAAGGGGGGCCCAAGATGGAAAGAATGCCGCTCGAGGTCCAGAATCTCTATACGGAACTTTTAGACAGATTATCAACCATCGACGCCCATAGGTCTATCGGTCATGTCCCAGGAGCCTTCCTCAAAAAGATGATCAAGGATGAAACTTACTATTACTTCCAGTATTCCGATCCCGGCGGCATCAAGCGACAGATCTACATTGGACGGAAAGACAGCTCTTTGGACAAAGTGGTTAAGAGTTATCGGGAAGCAAGGACCATCTTTGAAGAAGATTCAGCCGGAGTCCAACGCCTCTGCGCCCTGCTGAGAGCGGGTGGGGCTCTGTTGACCGACCCGGCCTCGGCCCGCGTATTAAGAGCTCTGTCTGACGGAGGGTTCTTTCGGTTGGATGGGGTGCTTGTTGGCACTCATGCCTTTTTGGTCCTCGGGAATATTTTGGGCATCAAATGGAGTGGAGGGTCGATCCGAACTCAGGATATCGACATTGCTGCCGAGCCATCCTTGAGCATTGCATTTCCAGGTCCTGGTTCGGATATTCCTGGTGTTCTTGATGCGCTCCAGATGGGTTTTCTCCCGGTGCCCCAGCTCGACCCCCGGAACCCTTCGACCTCATTTGTTGTTCGTGGCAAGGGGCTTCGGTTGGATCTTCTGACACCCCTGCGCGGCAGACGGGTTCAGAAACCCATCTTTATTCCCAGACTGAAAGCCGCAGCTCAAGCCCTCCCCTTTTTGGATTTCTTGATCACGCGACCGGTGCGAGGTGCGCTTGTGGATGGTGGCGGGGTTCTCGTCAATGTTCCCGACCCGGCACGATTTGCAATTCATAAACTCATTGTTTCCGGGGAACGGGGGGCAGGAATGCATACAAGGCGTGAAAAGGATCTGAATCAAGCGGCTCAGGTTTTTTCTGTCCTCCTCGAAGATCGTCCAGGCGATGTCATGATTACATGGAGAGAGATTCAGAGTCGTGGAAAAGGATGGGTAAAAAGGGTTCAAAATGGGGTATCTGCATTAAGGAGAGTGGACCCTCTTATTGGAGAAAAGTTAGGCGCCTACTTAATGGCCGGTTCATAGGTGGGTAAATTCAGTGAAAGAAATGTGAGGCTGATGAGGGAAACTGTTGGGGAAAGATTTCGGGGTGAAGGCCGCTGGTGGCATTCGCACCCTTGAGGATGCTATAAAGATGGTCGAGGCTGGAGCCAACCGAATAGGCACCAGCGGAAGTGTGGCGATTGTTCAAGCAGTTAAAAATTGACAAGTCTGAAATTTAATTTTAAATTTAATGGAAAAGTAGATGGACCCTGGATCGCCATCCATCCTGCCTCTCTTATTAAAACCCTAACCATTTAGGCTTGAAATGAATGTCCTCCTGATCTACCCTGAGATTCCGGATACCTTTTGGAGTTTCAAACATGCGCTGAAATTCATACGTAAAAAGGCCGCCTCCCCGCCCCTTGGACTCCTCACCATCGCCCCCATGCTGCCAACCGAATGGAAAAAGCGATTGGTAGATTTAAACGTAAGGAAGCTTACGAAAGAAGACCTTGCATGGGCTGACTGCGCCTTGATCAGTGCGATGACCGTTCAAAGAGATTCAGCCTATAAAACGATTGCGCAATGCAAAGAAACGGGTCTTCGGGTCATTGCAGGTGGACCGCTCTTCACAACAGAGTACGAACAGTTTGAAGCGGTTGATCATTTCGTGCTCAACGAGGCTGAATTAACCCTGCCTGCCTTTCTTGAGGATTTCGCCCAGGGCTGCGCCAAGAGGGTTTACACGACATCTGGTTTTGCCGACATTCGGAAGACACCCGCTCCAATGTGGGAGCTGGCCCATTTTGGTGATTACGCCTCGATGTCCATCCAATTCTCCCGCGGTTGCCCTTTCAATTGTGACTTTTGCAATGTGACGGCCCTGTTCGGCCATCGGCCTCGCACGAAGAGCGCTACGCAGATGATCGCCGAACTGGATAGTCTCTATCATCTGGGGTGGCGGAGTGGGATCTTCTTCGTGGATGATAACCTCATCGGGAACAAGAACCATCTCAGAACCGATCTCTTGCCTGCGCTCATCGAGTGGAGAAAAAACAAGAAGGGGGTTCCGTTCGGGACGGAGGTGTCTATTAACCTGGCAGACGATGAACAACTGATACAGATGATGGTCAAAGCAGGTTTTGATACGGTCTTTATCGGAATCGAGACTCCCAACGAGGAGAGCCTCGCCGAATGCAGTAAGAAGCAGAACATGAACCGCGACCTTGTAGAAGATGTGAAGCGTATCCAGCGGGCAGGGCTGCAGGTGCAAGGAGGCTTCATCCTCGGTTTTGACAACGATTCAGCTCTTACCTTCCGGCGGCTCACTGATTTCATCCAGAAAAGCGGCATTGTGACCGCTATGGTTGGATTGCTTCAAGCCCCTCCAGGCACCAAGCTTTACGAGCGGCTTAAACAGGCAGGGCGATTGCTTGATCGAATATCGGGTGACAATGTTGACGGGACAACGAACATTATCCCTGCGATGAGCCTTGATGCGCTCCGCAAGGGGTACAAGGACGTCCTGCAACACATCTATTCCCCTGAAGTTTACTATAAACGGGTCAGGACCTTTTTACGAGAATATCGACCGCCGCAGATCAAAGTCCCGCTAAACTTTAATCATGTCTCGGCTAACATCCATGCTTTTATCCGTTCCATCTTCCAATTAGGAATCGTTGGCAAGGAACGTTTTCAATACTGGAAGCTTTTCATGTGGACGCTTGCTCGTCGGCCCAGGGCCTTCCCACTGGCTATCACATTGGCTATCTATGGACACCATTTTAGAAAGACATGTAAACTTCATGTCCTGTAATAACAGTTCCATAATAATAATGACATCGGTTTGTAAAATCCCTCCCGACCTCCCTTTGCCAAAGGGAGGAATTACCCCTCTTTGGCAAAGAGGGGCGAGGGGAGATTTTTTAATGCTGTTGTCAATTAGATTCCGAGAGCTTTTATGGCTTGGTAGCGCTGCACAGACGTCTCATGCGATTTAATTTTTGCCACCCGTTCCGCTTTTCTTGACCCGTTCGGCGGCATCAAGCCTCACCTTTCAAGGCTGGGTGGCAAAACACCGCTCAGGGTCAACCCTGAGTAAGCCTCAGTCATTAAGCTGAGGGACGTTGAAAGAATGTCGAAGGGTTGACTTTTTTTAACAAATCAATTAGAAATAAGTGAAAATTGGAATCTCCGAGCCCTCTTCCTAACTCCTTTCTGGGAAATGGAAGTCGGCCGTCAGGGCATGGCTGGAAACGGCCATACCTCCCGTGTTTGGAAAGGAGATGAAAGACGCCGAAATGGCCGATATCCCAAACACGGGTGTCGGCTTTTTTATTTTAACGAATGACGCGAATGGAAGCGAATTTATCGAATATTCGATCCATTCGTTATCATTCGCGTCATTTGGAAGTGAAAATGAAAAGTTTCTTCAGGGTCCAGACACCCGCTCAACTTCTACAGAAACTTAACCGTTTCAAACCCCTCTCCTATGAAGAGGTTCCCTTTGAGGAATCCCTCCATCGGGTCCTTGGGGAGGATATCATCTCTCCCGCTAATCTTCCTGAATTTCCCCGCTCCACGGTTGATGGTTTTGCTTTAAAGGCAAAGGATACCTATGGAGTCTCTGAAAAGAATCCTGCCCTCTTTCAAGTCATCGGAGAAATTCCCATGGGCAAGATTTCGGAGATCACATTGATGGATGGCGAGGCGGCGAAGGTTGCCACCGGAGGGATGGTCCCAAATGGCGCGGACGCAGTGGAGATGGTCGAATATACTGAATGGGTGGACTCCCATACCATTCATGCTTTTAAGACTCTTTCTCCCCTCGAAAATGTGATTCAGGCAGGAGAGGATATCAAGGCGGGAGAGGTTGTCCTGCGAAAGGGTCGTCTCATCCGGCCGCAGGAGATAGGGCTCCTCGCTGGAATCGGCAGGACTGATGTCCGGGTGTTCCTCAGACCGAAGGTCGGGATCATTTCCTCCGGCGATGAAATCGTTCCCGTGGAACAAAAACCTTTATCCGGAGAAGTACGGGATATCAATCGCCATGCCATCGTCTCAATGGTGAAAGAAACAGGAGGCATTCCCGTTTTTTTAGGGATCGCAAAGGACCGCTTTAATGATCTGAAGGAGAAGATTGACTTGGGACTAAGGGAACTGGATATGGTGGTCATCACCGGAGGAAGCTCCGTAGGAACTCTCGACCTCGTAGGGGAAGTCCTCCAGTCTTTTCCCGGAACAGAGATTCTGGGCCACGGTCTATCCATCAGGCCCGGGAAACCTACGCTTCTGGCAGATATCGATGGAAAACCTTTCTTGGGACTTCCAGGCCATCCTGTCTCTGCGATGGTCATCTTCCATCTCTTCGGAAAACCTCTTTTGAAAATCCTGTCCGGCTTATCCGATGAGATGGAGCCACAAATCAAATGGAAGGTGAAAGCCGGCCGCAATATCCCATCCGTGGCAGGACGGGAAGATTACGTGAGGGTAACATTGGAGGAGAAGGATGGAATTCTCTGGGCTTACCCTGTTTTCGGGAAATCCGGAGCCATCTCACACATGGTCAATGCCGATGGACTCATCAGGATCGGCATCGATGATGAAGGATTGGAAGAGGGAGAAGAAGCGGAGGTTATCTTTATTTGAAAGGAGAAATCCGAAGCACCTTTTTGCACTTGTCATGTCATTCCGGCGAAAGCCGGAATCCAGTTTTTTAAATTGGTCTAAAATTCTCTGGACTCCGGTTTCCACCGGAGTGACGACTCTTTTCGAATCCATCAGTTTTGGATTTCCTTTAAAATTTGAACTTTGCCGCTTGATATTGAAATTCTTATGAAACGAAACATCTATCTCAAAAAGAAATCTTTGGACGAAGCCAAAGGGATTGCTTCCAACCTTGCTGACCTTATTCGTCTCGGCGCTGAAAAAATCCCGGTCATACGGGCATTGGGCAGGGTGACAGCCGAGCCTCTCTTTGCAAAAATTTCTTCGCCTCCTTTCCACTGCGCGGCCATGGACGGAATTGCAATCAGAGCAGAATCAACTTATGGGGCCACCGAGGATTCTTCCAGAGTGCTGACCGTTGGTGAAGAAACATTTTTTGTCAATACAGGCCATCCGATCCCTCAGGGAATGAATGCGGTGATTATGATTGAAGAGGTTCATCAGATTGACTCCGAAAGGGTGGAAATCAGAGAAGCCGCCCATCCCTGGCAGCATGTCAGGTCTATCGGTGAAGACATCGTTGCAACGGAGATGGTCTTTCCTGAAAACCATAAAATCACATCTTATGATATCGGAGCCTTATTGGCGAGCGGTCATCAAGAGATATGTGTGAAGAAAAAAACGAAGGTTCTGATCCTTCCAACCGGATCGGAACTGATAGAACCGGACGAGGTCAATCTTTCGGAGCCGTTATCCAAGATCATCGAGTCCAATTCTTATGTCTTAAGCCATTTGATCTTTGAAGACGGAGGAGAACCTGTCAGGCACCCCATTGTCAAGGACGATTTCCAGAAGATCAGAGAAGCCCTGCTTTCAAATCATGAAGGGGTTGACCTGATCCTGATCATTGCAGGCTCCTCCGCGGGTTCGGAAGACTATACCCGGTCGATCATTGAAGAATCTGGAGAGGTCTATGCCCATGGTATCTCCATGATGCCCGGGAAACCGACCCTCCTGGGGAGATTTAAAGAACGGCCCATCATTGGAATCCCCGGCTATCCTGTTTCGGCTATCATGGCCTATGAGGAACTGGTGAGGCCGCTTCTTTATCAGGTCCTCCATCTCATTAGACCGGAAAGACCCGGGATCAAAGTCCTCCCAACCCGAAAGATTCCATCAAAATTGGGAACAGAAGAATTCTTAAGGGTGAAGGCAGGAAAGGTGGGAGAAAAAATCTATGCCTCTCCCCTTCCCCGTGGTTCAGGGATCATCACCTCTCTGACAAAGGCGGATGGAATCATTCGAATCCCAGCGCTTTCAGAGGGGTTGGATGAGAATCAGGAAATAGAGCTGGAACTTCTCAGGCCTCTTAAGGAAATTTTGAATACCGTAGTCATGGTCGGGAGCCATGATCTCACCCTCGACCTCCTGGCCAATCTCCTTGGAAATTATTATCCCCCCATCTTTCTCTCCTCCCATTCCGCGGGAAGTTTAGGGGGGATCCTCGCACTAAAGAGCGGGATCTGTCACATCGCCGGTCTCCACCTTCTCGATCCTGATACAGGTGAATATAATTTTTCTTATATCCGAAACTACTTAAAAGGGATCGAGGTCAAGATTTTTAACCTTGTCCATCGTGAGCAGGGTCTGATCGTCCAGCGTAAAAACCCGAAAGGACTGAAGGGTTTGGTGGATCTCCTCCGGGAGGATATATTCTTTATCAATCGTCAAAAGGGGTCCGGGACCAGAATCCTCCTTGATCATGAACTCAGAGGCCTCTCCATCGATCCGGGTCAGATCAAAGGATATGAGAAGGAGGAGTTCACGCATATGGCCGTGGCCTCCCTGGTTGCCAGCGGCATAGCCGATGCCGGATTGGGGATTCTGCCTGCGTCCAGGGCCATGAATCTCGATTTCATTCCTGTCACAAAGGAGCGTTACGATCTCGTCATCCCATCCATCCACGTCGGAGATGAAAAAATCGGGAAGGTGATCGAGACAGTTCGCTCTAAAAAGTTTAAAGAAGAAGTCCTTCGGATGGGGGGCTATGATGTATCAAGAACAGGAGAGGAACTTCTCTGATTGCGGAATGCGGAATGTAGATTACGGATTTAAAACCAGAAATGATTAAATCACTATTTCTTATTCAATGGATTTCACTCCGAAATCCGCAATCCGAAATCCGAAATTAATTTATGTTACTCGATCCTTACAAACGAAAAATAAATTACCTTCGCATTTCGGTGACAGACCGTTGTAATCTCCGCTGTCGCTATTGTATGCCGGAGCAGGGACTTCCCCTCACTCCTCATGAAGAAGTGCTCACCTATGAGGAGATCTTAAGGATCGTCCGTGTTTTTGCGAAAGAAGGAATTTCAAAGATTCGCTTGACTGGCGGGGAACCCCTCGTGCGAAAAGGGATTGTCGATTTTGTCTCCCGGCTTTCTGAGATTGAGGAGATCAGGGATTTAAGCCTGACAACCAATGGATTGCTCCTGAAAGATTATGCCGCGGATTTGAAGCGGGCCGGGCTAAAGAGAATCAACATCAGCCTCGATACTCTCAACCGTGAGAAATTTTCTATGATTACCCGGAGAAATGGCTACGAAAACGTATGGCAGGGAATTGAAGAAGCAATGAAGGTTTCTCTTTCTCCGATTAAAATCAATATGGTCGCCATTAAGGGGTTCAATGACGATGAAATTGAGTCCTTTGCCCTGCTCACCCTGCATCATCCGCTCATTGTGCGGTATATTGAGTATATGCCTTCCGGGAATGGAGAGGAATGGAAAGAGGGCAATATTTTAACCATCCCCGAGATAAAATATCGCCTTGAGGAGATGGGAAGGCTCATCGCCATTCCTTCTGATGAATGGGATGGCCCTGCCCGTAGATTCCGCTTTGAAGGGGCGATCGGAGAGATCGGATTGATCGGTCCTGTAAGCGACCACTTCTGTGACCATTGCAATCGATTGCGACTCACCCCTGATGGGAAGATCAGGACCTGCCTTTTTTCGGATGATGAGATTGATGTGAGGGGATTTCTCAGAAATGGCGGGAGCGACGGGGATTTAAGGGAACAACTTCTTGTGGCGTTAAAAGCGAAGCCGGAGAAACATCAGATCAATACGCATCAGTTTAAGAAATGCCAGAGGAATATGTCGGCCATAGGAGGATAACAAGGATAGAGGAGCGGGGACTATGTCCCCTTGAGGATCGGCTTATAGCCTTGAGGTAACAGGCAAAAGACAGAATGTTTTGCCTTAAGCCTTAAGCGAAGCGATCCTAAAACGAAGTGCTCCTCAAGTGAAACGCTCCTCAATCTATTATTTGGGAGGAAACCATGCCAAAACTTACTCATTTCGATAAAAAGGGTCGGGCTAAGATGGTCGATGTCAGTCGGAAGGCAGAGACCCTGAGAGAAGCTATCGTCCGGGGATCTATCTTTATGAAGCCCGCAACCTTTAAAAAGATCATGTCCGGCAAGATTGCAAAAGGAGATGTCCTCTCTGTGGCAAAGGTAGCAGGGATTATGGCGGCAAAAAGAACCTCTGAAATCATCCCGATGTGCCATCCCCTTAATCTCTCCCATGTGGAGATCAATTTTTACCCCGTTGAAAAGGAGAGCCTGATCGATATCGAAGCCAAAGTCAGAATCAAGGCCCGCACCGGAGTGGAGATGGAGGGTCTGGTTGCAGTGGCCACAGCAGGCTTGACGATTTATGATATGTGTAAGGCAATTGATCGGGGGATGGTGCTAACCGGCATCCATCTGGTTAAAAAAACAGGAGGGAAGAGCGGCACCTTCACAGTTCGGAGTTCGCCTGCCTGCCGGACAGGCAGGGAGTCGGGAGTTCGGAGTTCAAAGAGTTCAAGGTAGCCGCAACCTTTAGGTTGCGTATTGAACGCTCCGATATTTGTCGGAGCGGCCACTTTGTTTTTAAATGGAGTGTCTAATGAAATCAGTTCGGCGTGGTAAAGTTCTAGCTGTCAACATCAGCGAAGAAAAGGGTACAAAGAAGACCAATATCGGATCGTGTACCCTCCTTAAAGATGTTGGCTTGAAGGGCGATGCTCACGGCGGACCCTGGCACAGGCAGGTAAGTCTTTTAGCCAATGAATCAGTTGAGAAGATGAAAGCCAAGGGACTGGAAGTGGGTTATGGCGATTTTGCGGAAAATATCACGACAGAAGGCATTGACCTCGTTCACCTTCCCATCGGAACAGAAATCCGTATTGGAAACTCCATTGTCCTTCGTGTAACTCAGATAGGCAAGGAATGCCATGAACGCTGTGCCATTTACTACCAGGCAGGGGATTGCGTCATGCCCAAAGAAGGGATCTTTGCTGAGGTGCTCAAAGAAGGAGAAGTGAAGGTAGGAGATGAAATTGTCATTGACCAATGATCAATGTTCAATGGTCAATGATCAATGTCCAATTTTTAACAGAGAACTGTAGCCGCAACCTTCAGGTTGCGTGATTTGGAGACCTGTAAGAACGCAGGCTAAAGCCTGCGACTACCATTTTGTATGACTCCCCATCTCCCTATTTATTTTGGTGAATTATGAGGACAAACAATATGTTCAAGGTAGCCATTCTAACCATCAGTGACCGGGGTTCCAAAGG